>DAMDEB010000006.1:29278-46544 GCA_032090075.1 Caproiciproducens sp. | reverse complement strand
ATGTCTGCAGCCGCAGTCCCACCTGGAACCAAAATCACTGTTCCCGTTTTTTAAACTTTCATTTTGATATATATTCATCTTTTGATGTTGCAAGAAATTATTGTCAGACATAAGCAAGTCTCCCATATTAAAATTTTATAAAAATTTAATTGCATACCTAGTCTTTTTTATAATATGCCTGTACTATAAAAAAGGTGTCCTGCACGATAAGCGGGATTCCCCCTGATGAATGAAGCAGTTCTTCTATGTTTTTTAAATTTTGGCACAAAAAAACGCCCTTACTTTTTGTAAGGGCGCCAGATTGCAGATAAAGGCAAGAAACTTTTCAAGCCTCGTTTTCTCCTTGTATTCGAATCATACGGTAACCTACCCCAATATGAGTCTGAATATAAACGGGCTCTGATGGATTTTTTTCGATCTTTTTCCGAAGAGTTGCCATGAATACGCGCAGCGAAGGGGTGTCGTATTCAGATGTATTTACCCATACTTCATGCAGCATGTAATTGTGGGTCAGCACTTTTCCTACATTTTTGGCGAGCAGACAAAGCAGTTTATATTCCATTGGCGTAAGATGAATTTCGGTTCCGTCTATAAACACACATCCTGCGGCATAATCAATTTTTAGCCCTCCATTTTGAAATACTGCCGAATCTTTTGCCGCCGCACTGTTATCATAATTCATCTTGCGTACTGCCACGCGGATGCGAGCCAACAGCTCATCTATGCTGAATGGTTTTGTCAAATAATCGTCTGCGCCCGCGTCCAAAGCCTCAATTTTATCCTTATCTTCGCCTCTGGCGCTCACTACAATGATGGGATTGTTGGTCCATGAACGTATTTTCTTAATAATATCCACACCATCGATATCGGGCAGTCCCAGATCCAAAATCACAACATCCGGTTTTGTAGACGTAGCCTGTAAAATAGCAGACTCTCCTGTTTCGGCCGTATGGAAGGCATAACCATTCGCTTTCATAGTGGTGGTTAACAGATTACGTACTGCTTTATCATCTTCTACAATTAAAATTGATATCTTATTCATGATTTCTTACCTCCCGTATCTGTAAAGTAAACCCAAAAATGCTTCCTTTGGGGTGGTTATCCTTCACATATATCTCACCGCCATGAGCGTTTACGATTGATTTACACAGAGAAAGGCCAAGTCCAAGCCCCCTGCGATTATCTCCGCTGGCGTTATTCGCGGTATAAAACATATCAAATAATTTTTTCTTGCTCTCGTCATCAATTCCATTTCCATTATCCGCGACCTCGACCACAGCCATATTGCCATTTTGAACCGCACTGATGATGATTGTGGAGCCGGGTTCGGTATACTGCACCGCATTGTCTACAATATTGATAATAACCTGAATAATCAATCTTGCATCCGCGTATGCCATTAAGAGGTCATCGTCGACGGCAACAGAGATTTTGTGTTCGCTTGCTTTTCGGTTCACATGCTTCATGGCTTCGGTTATAATTTCTTCAACCAGTTCCGGCTGCATGTTGATGCTCATAGTACCATTGTCGATTCGGGTGACGGACAGCAGATTTTCGACAAGATTAATAAGCCACATGGAATCATCATAAATATCCTGATAAAGTCTTTGCTTTTCGGCAGTGTCAATTAATTTTTCATCCGTTAACAATACGCTGGCATTGCCGGAAATACTGGTCAGCGGGGTACGCAGGTCATGTGAGATAGCGCGCAGCAGATTGGCGCGCAAACGCTCTTTTTCCGATTCCATAGAAGCCTGCTTCTGTGCTTCATTTAAATTGTATTTTTCTACCGCAAAGGCGATTTCGCCCAGCATGGCCGACAGCAGGCTGCGTTCAAAAGGTTCTATCTGTTCCTCGCTTTTGATTACAATTCCAATCACGGCGAAGACCGTTTCGTGGTTGCGAATGGGCAGATAAAGTGCTGTTGCGCCGGGAAGGGTGTCTGTTCCGATTCCCGCCGGCTTTCTGTTTTTATATACCCACGCAGCTACCGCCTGCTCATCCGCGCTAACGCAGATATTTTCCCATTTTGTATCTCTCGGCGGGTAAAAACTCAATGGCTCCGACAAAGCGTTTTCATTTACAAGATAAAGAGCGAAGGGCTTGTCCAGAAGTTTCAGCAACTGCTGCGAAGCTGCTGAAACAATATCCGACATACTTTTTGTCCGTTGAAGTTTTCTGCTTGCATCTAAAAGCACCTCGGTACGGTGCGCCAGCATTGCTGCTCCTTTTGCCTGATTTTTAACCCGCATTGTCAGTGTGCTGGTAATCAACGCGGCGAACAGCATCACCAGAAAAGTAATTGGATATTCCGGTTCATTCGCACTTAAGGTGAACTTCGGTTCAATGAAGAAAAAGTTAAACAGCAAGACTCCAAGAACGGACGATAGAATACCGTAAAACCGTCCTTTCGTCTGGCTGGAAATCACCAATACACCCAAAATATAAAATATAATGATGTTTGATTCACTAAAGCCAAGACGACCAAACAAAATTCCGATGAGTGTACATAATATCATGATACTAAATGTTTTTATAAAGTCCTGTAAATTCAGCTCTGCCAACTGCGGTTTTTTATGGTTTTTTTGCCGATATGGCGGCAAAGTATCAGGAATGATATACACATCCAAATTAGGTGCAAGCGTGGCGAGTCGCTCCACCAAATTGCTTTTGGGGCGAAACAGACGGGGCTTGTTGTTTGAACGCCCAATTACAATTTTAGAGATACCGCTGACTTTAGCATATTCGGAAATTTGGTAAGGAATATCTTCTCCGTAAACAGTCGCTATTTTAGCACCCAGCTGTTCTGCTAATTTTAAATTTTGACGCAGCCTGCTCCTGTTTTCATCGTTTAATTCCTGTGTATTCGGAGTTTCCACAAACAATGCGGTAAATGCCCCGTGAAAGGCATTTGCCATCCGTGCTGCAGTACGGATCACCTTTGCATTGGACACAGAACTGGATAGACAGATTAAAATATGCTCCCCTGTATAATATTCGCTGTTTTTGGTGGGCAGACGGTTCTGTTCCGACACCCTGTTCACGCGGTCAGCGGTGCGCCGGAGCGTAATTTCGCGCAGAGCCACCAAATTATCTCGAATAAAAAAGTTTCCTAAAGCCTTTTGCGCCTGATTCTCGGCATAGATTTTTCTTTCGTTCAGCCGTTTAATCAATTCATCCGGTTCAATGTCAACCACTTCCACCTGATTCGCATTGTCAAATATGCTGTCAGGAATTCTTTCCTTAACAACCACATGGGTAATGGATGCAACAATATCGTTTAAGCTTTCCAAATGCTGTACATTCACGGTGGTGTAAACATCGATACCCGCACGCAAAAGCTCTTCCACATCATTGTAGCGCTTGGTGTTGCGGCAGCCGGCAGCATTGGTGTGAGCCAGTTCATCCACAATAATCAGTTCCGGTTTTCTGGCCAAAGCGGCATCCAGATCAAATTCATTTAGGACTATTCCTTTATAATTGACTTTGAGGGGCTGGAGTTTTTCCAGTCCCTCGAGCAACGCCAATGTATCCGGTCGGAGATGCGGTTCCACGTAACCCACCACAACATCGGTTCCCAGTTTCTGCGTAGTGTGGGCGGCATCAAGCATAGCATACGTTTTACCAACGCCCGCAGCGTAGCCGAAAAATATTTTCAGCTTGCCTTTTTCACTTTTCTTTTCGGACTGATGAATTTTGGCTAAAAGTTCATCTGGATTGGGTCGATTTTCGCTCATGCCGTTCACCCCGCTTATTTTAAAATCCCATCAAGCGCAAGATTCACCTGCAATACGTTGACGGTTTCTTCTCCAAAAACACCCAACAGCTTCTTATTGGTATATTGTAGCACAATGGTATTCACTTTGTCAGCAGAAATACCCCTTGCTTTTGCAATTCGCTCAACTTGGTACTGCGCGGCGGCAGGTGAAATGTGAGGGTCCAGCCCGCTACCGGAACCGGTTACCAAATCTTCGGGAATAGGCGTATTCCCTTTGTCCGGATTCGCGGCTTTTATTTTCGCCACACGCTCCGCAATCAGCTTCTTATATTCATCGCTTGCAGGGCTTAAGTTCGAGGGAGCCGCATACATCAGAGTTTTACCGTTTTTATCTTTAAATGTGCTGACATCGAGTTTCATGACGCGTCCCCACATATATTTGTCGCCGGTAAACTGCTGAGCCAACAGTTCACTGCCGTATTTTTTGCCGTTTACCTCAATCAGACTTCCGTTTGCCTGTTTTGGGAAAAAGAGCTGTGAGATGCCAGTAACGGTCAGCGGATAAATCACGCCGCAAAGCAGTGTTAAGATCAAAAGAAAAATCAGCGCTTTCGGCGCAAGGGATTTAATGGATTTCATCATGGTTATCAACCCTTTCCGGCTTATACAAGCCCAATTGCCACAATCAGAATATCAATTAGTTTGACGGCGATGAACGGAGCGATAATGCCGCCAAGTCCGTAAATCAGCAGATTGCGCGAGAGCAGTTTGCCTGCCGTAACTTCCCGATATTTTACACCCTTTAACGCAAGGGGAATCAAAGCCACGATAATGAGTGCATTATAAATGATTGCGGAAAAAATTGCGCTCTCGGCGCTGTGGAGTCCCATAATATTGAGAGCCGCTAATCCCGGGTACATGGTCATAAACAGTGCGGGAATAATGGCAAAATACTTCGCAAGGTCATTTGCAATACTGAATGTTGTGAGCGAGCCTCTGGTCATCAGCAGCTGCTTTCCGATACGCACAATGTCAATCAGCTTTGTCGGGGAGGAATCGAGGTCTACCATGTTTCCGGCTTCTTTTGCGGCCTGTGTTCCTGTGTTCATGGCAACCGCCACATCCGCCTGAGCGAGTGCGGGGGCGTCGTTTGTTCCGTCGCCCGTCATCGCGACCAAATGCCCCTGCTGCTGGAAATCGCGAATCATTTTCAGCTTACCCTCCGGGGTAGCTTCCGCCAGAAAGTCATCCACTCCCGCTTCAGCGGCAATAGCGGCGGCGGTCAACGGATTGTCACCTGTAATCATAATTGTTTTAATACCCATTTTGCGCAGGTCGGCGAATTTTTCTTTTACGCTATCTTTAATAATATCTTTTAAATGAATGACACCCAGGACTTTGCCGTTTTTAGCAACAACGAGGGGCGTGCCTCCCTGATTTGAGATTTGTTTGACCGCTTCTTCACATTCTTCGCTGTAAGTGCCGCCTTTTTCAAGCACATAATTTTTCACAGCCTCCGCAGCGCCCTTACGGACTTCATTGCCCGTAAAATCTACGCCGCTCATTCTTGTCTTTGCGGTAAAGGGGATAAACTGCGCATTGAGGTCGCTCATATTTCTTCCGCGAATGCCGAACTGTTCTTTTGCAAGAACGACCACGCTTCTGCCTTCCGGCGTTTCATCGGCAAGGGAGGAAAGTTGGGCGGCGTCCGCCAGTTCTTTTTTGTCCATACCGTCTACGGGCACAAATTCACAGGCCTGGCGGTTGCCCAATGTGATTGTTCCTGTTTTATCCAGCATCAGGATATCCACGTCGCCAGCCGCCTCAATTGCTCTTCCGCTCATCGCCAGTACATTGGCCTGATTCAACCGGCTCATGCCCGCAATACCGATTGAGGAGAGAAGTGCCCCGATTGTGGTTGGTGCAAGGCAAACAAGCAGCGCAACCAGAGCGGTAACCGAAGTGTTATTGGCCTTCCCTGCCTGTGCGGCGGAGAAAGCGGAATAGGGATACAGCGCGAGGGTAACAAGCAGAAAGATAATGGTAAGCGCGACCAGAAAAATCTGCAAGGCGATTTCATTCGGCGTTTTTTTACGGGACGCACCTTCCACCATTGCGATCATCTTATCCAGAAAGCTTTCCCCTGCTTCGCTGGTAACCTGAATGACAAGCCAGTCGGAAATGACGGTGGTGCCGCCTGTCACGGCGCTGCGGTCGCCGCCGCTTTCCCGGATGACCGGTGCGGATTCACCCGTAATGGCGCTTTCGTCCACCGACGCCGCGCCGTCTATGACCTCGCCGTCAGCAGGAATTTGTTCTCCCACGAAGACGATGACAAGATCGCCTTTTTTTAGCTGCGCGGAAGAAATCTTGGTGACGTTCTCACGTTCTTCCAAAGACGGTATTTTGCTTGCTTCCACATCTTTTTTTGCAGCGCGCAGCGCATCTGCCTGCGCCTTGCCGCGTCCTTCCGCAATTGCCTCGGCAAAATTGGCAAACAGTACGGTAAACCATAAAATAATGGAAATTCCCAAAATATAGTTTGGTTTTGCATCACGAATACCAAACAGAGAAAGGATGAACAACCCGGTTGTTAATATTGCTGCGATATATACGACGAGCATAACCGGGTTTTGCAGCTGAACTTTTGGATTCAGCTTTATAAATGAATCTTTTATGGCACGCAGCAGCATCTGCTTATCTGCGAATCCACTTTTTTTATTATTTTTTTGAGCAGACATTTGTGATTTCCTCCTATCCTAACATCTGAAAGTATTCTGCGATCGGGCCAAGCGCCAACGCGGGGAAAAAGCTAAGCGCACCAATCAGCAGCACTACAAAGATCAGAAGGCCAATAAACATGGCGTCGTGAGTCGGTAGGGTACCCGCGCTGACGGCAACCTTTTTCTTCTGAACAAGGGAGCCAGCAATTGCCAATGTTGCCATCATTGGTACAAAACGCGCAAAGAGCATGATAAGCCCGGTGGATACATTGATAAATACCGTGTTGGCGTTAAATCCCGCAAATGCGGAGCCGTTATTTCCGCCCGCTGATGAGTAAGCGTATAATATTTCAGAAAAGCCGTGAGCGCCCGTATTATTCAGGCTTTGCGTAATCTGCGGCAACGCGGTTGCAATTCCGCTGCCAATTAAAATGGCGACAGGAGTTGCCAGGCATACCAATACCGCCATCCGCATTTCATAAGGTTCAATTTTTTTGCCCAGGTATTCCGGTGTTCGTCCAACCATCAAGCCCGCAATGAATACCGCGAGAATGGCAAAACCAATCATGCCGTACAGGCCGCATCCGACACCGCCGAATACCACCTCTCCAAGCTGCATTAGGAGCATGGTCACCATGCCGCCAATTGGCGTATAGCTGTCATGCATGGAGTTAACCGAACCATTTGAAGCTGCTGTTGTAAAAGCAGCCCATGTGCTGGAAGACGCAATACCGAAGCGCGTTTCTTTCCCCTCCATGTTACCGCCTGCCTGTGCAATGGTGGATACATTAACCGCACCATTCTGCATCAGCTGCGGTGTGGCGGAGGATTCACTGATAGCTATTACGGCAAGCGCAGAGCCAAGCATGATAAACATAGCGAGGAAAATCGCAACGCCCTGCCGTTTGTCCTTAACATTTCGCCCGAAAGTAAAGCAAAGCGCTGCCGGAATCAATAAAATAGAGAGCATCTCGATTAAATTTGAAAGAGGCGTTGGATTTTCAAACGGATGTGCGGAGTTGACGCCAAAAAAGCCGCCGCCATTGGTACCAAGCTGCTTAATAGCAATCTGACTTGCCGCCGGGCCCTGTGGAATAACCTGCTCCGTCACCACCGTACCATCCGGCAAAGTAATTGGCTGTACAAGGGAGGCAGTTTGATATGATGAAAAGTTCTGTATTACTCCCTGTGAAACCAGAGCAATTGAGACAATCAACGAAAGCGGAATTAAAATATATAGTATTATTCTGGTTACGTCCGTCCAAAAGCTGCCCAGTCCTGTTTCTTTTACTTTAATAAAGCCGCGGATCAAAGCAAACAGTACGGCTATTCCAACAGCCGCCGAGGCAAAGTTCTGCACGGTGAGCCCGATCATTTGCGTGAAATAGCTCAATGAGCTTTCACCGGAATACGCCTGCCAATTGGTATTTGTAGCAAAGCTTACTGCGCTGTTAAAAGCAAGGTCCCATGAAGTTCCGGACATTGATTGAGGATTCAGGGGCAAAAACCCCTGCAAAAAGTGCAGCAGAAACAGCACAATAATGCTGAACAGACTGAACAGAAGGGCACTGATACCGTACTTTTTTGCTGTCATCTGCTCATCTTTATCCACTTTTAATATTCGATAAGTCATATTTTCCACGGGCACAACTACTTTGGACAATATAACTTTTTCTCCATTCATAATTTTGCCGATATATGCGCCAAGCGGAATGGCAAGCAATACCAAAACAGCAAGGTACAAAATACACTGCACAACAGTACTACTCATTTTTCATCCCTCCTAAATAAAATAACAAATAAATAGCCAAGCATCATTACGGCTACTAATCCGATTATTCCGATTGCAATTTGCATTTCTACCACCCTTTCATTTGTGCAATACTGAGTTTATCACAATGAGAATAAGTATAGTATTAGAAGATAGCTTGGACGTATTAAGATTGTATTAAGATTATAGAACGTGATGCCTGCATGATGATGAAAACGATTCACTTCACAAGCCTGGTATGCTAAATCAATGTCTTTACCGTTCGCGATTCTAAAAATTGATATCATAAATTAAATGTAATATAATGTGGATAAGTTCTTTCGGATTAAAATCGAAGAGGAACCGTACAGTTTCCTATCGAAAGCCGCTGCCTTACGAATCAATAAGTAAGATCATTAAATTTAGAATTGCTAAAAGCGCAAAGAAGGCAGAAGACAAAGCAAGAAAGTGAGGATTATATGGCAGATAAATATTGTGTGTTTCTCCGCGGAATAAATGTAAACGGAATTAAAATAAAGATGGATGCCCTTAAAGCCGTGTTTTATGAAATGGGATTTTTAGATGTCAGAACAATTTTGGCTACGGGAAACGTGGTCATCTCCGTAACAGAAGGCAGCGGTCACGGACAGGAATTGAAGTCATCGATTGAAAAAGAATTGAGCGAGCATTTTAATTATGAAGCCCACATCATTCTGCGCAGCAATAAAGAAATAATGGAAATACATACTGCCGCCCAGTCCGTCACTGTTCCGGAAGGATGCCACAATTACTTTCTGTTCTGCGACGACAAAGAATTATTAGGTGAATTGAGTGATCTTTTTGATTCCATGCCTCACGCACCGCAAGAGCAATTTCTTCCGTCTATGCACGGAGCTTTTTGGGTTGTCCCTAAGGGTTTCACCTTGGAGTCTGAATTTGGCTCCAACGTCCTTGGAAATAAAAAGTATAAAAGCAGGTTGACTTCGAGGAACATGAATACGGTTGAAAAAATTTACAAATGTATTCTTGAGTAAAGTCAAGTTTTCACAGAACAATTTGACCATCCGGGAATCAACTTAATACCGCGCTGAGCACGACAATAACAGTAATAGAATTTCACTCCATTGCAGAAAGAGGTCACCCCGCTGTAATCCCAACAGATTGCAGCGGGGTGACCTCTTTTAACGCACGGGAACAGATTGTATTATGCTCTGACTTTTGATACTCACAAGTTTTATGGATTCGCAAAGTCACCTATCCGGCGAAACGCCTCTTTAACATTTTTGAACTGTGTTCCGAGATTGATGCGGATATATCCCTCTCCATTGCCGACAAAATTATTACCGCTTTCCACGAGCACACCAGTTTCCTGTGCGAGACGATGTGTGAATGTATCGCTGTCCATTTTGGATTTTTGGATATTAACCCATAGCAAATAAGAAGATTCCATTTTCATGTAGGACAAACACGGAATTTTTTTATCAATCGAATCACAGGCATATTGATAATTCCGAGATAAGTATTTCATGCATTCACGCGTGTATGCCTCTCCTTCATTATAGCAGGTGATCAAAGCGATAATTCCGAATACGGTTGGTGAAGTAATTGAATTTTTGACAAGCCGGTCACGAAAAGTTTTGCGCAATTCTTCATTGCGGATTATCGCGTAAGAAGTTTTCAAGCCACCTAAATTATACTGTTTATTAGGTGAAGAAAGCAGTATCACATTATCGAAAACTTCTCCGGTTTCAAGAGTTGAAGTGTATACTCCATCGAAAATCAAACCGCTGTGCACCTCATCCGCGATTACGATGGCATTGTATTTTGCACACAGCGTAATCAAGGTAACCAGCTCTTCCCTACTCCAGATTCGTCCGGAAGGGTTATGAGGATTGCATAACATATATAACTTGGGGTGATGTTCCCGAAGCTGCTGCTCAAAATAATCAAAATCAATTTGGTAGCGGTTATTTTGCACATTTAATTTATTTTCAATTACATTTGCTCCCGCTGCGGTTGCCGCACGCGCGAAAGGATCATAAACCGGCGTGCTGATCATGACGCTGTCACCCTTCGTACAAAAAGCCTGTACTGCGTAATGGAGCGTGGACACTGTGCCGTAGCACAGTGTGATCCATTCCCTAAGCGGTGAGATATGATGATTCCGATCAAAATATTGAATGACGGCATCATAAAACTCATCATAAATATACGTATAACCGAATACCCCGATATCAACGGCCTGATGAAGTTTTTTCAGCAATTGCTCCGGAGCCTGAAAGTCCATATCAGCAATCCACATTGGAATATAGTCGCTGCCGACCGGGCCAAAATGTTCTTCGATTTTGGCTTTGTCCCATTTGCGGCATTTTTCCGCAAAACGATCCGGAAAATAATCAAAGTCCGTCATTACAATCTCCTGTCTGCAAAATTTATAGTCGAAAGGTATGCCTCCCGATTGAAACTTTTGATTACTGTTGTCAATAAGTTCACCATACTATCCACATCACGGCTGTTGCAGATAGAGTAAGGACTATGACCGTAACGCAATGGAATACCAAGGACGGCGCATACAGCCCCTTCATGGATCAGGTGCGCCTGACCGCCGTCTGTTCCACCGTTGCTGAACATATCCTGCTGCAGCGCAATCCCGCTTTGATCGGCAATTGTCTGAATATGAGTCAGGAGCCGGGAAGACGGTACCATCGTTTTGTCATAATGCAGCAGCATGGGGCCGTGCCCGATTTGCCGGTTGTTGGTATGGTCTCTGCACAGTTCCGTTCCCCAGCAGGCCACGTCCAGCACAATTACAATATCGGGATTTATTTTGTAGGCTGACGTTTTCCCTCCTCTTAGACCAACTTCTTCACTTGAGGTCGCCGCCATGTACAGCTGATTCGGCAGTTGTTCATTCATCAGGCGCTTCATTGTCTCCGCAAGCACATAGCATCCCAGTCTGTCATCAAAGGCTTTGCCCGCAAAAGTATCCTGGGTTCCATATTCCTGAAAATTACTGCTGAATGTAACCATGTCCCCGACTCCGATTCCCAAGGCAAAAACTTCTTCTCTGCAAACGGCACCGATGTCAACAATCAAATCTTTTACGTCGCCATCAAGATAAGTTGAATTTAGAATTCCGGGGATTTTGCGGCCGGATTCAGTGGTGATTCTGACGCCCTGCATGAATTTCGAAAAAGTCCGAACACTTCCCACCGGAATGACATACAGCATGCCCAAGTCGCTGACGCTTCTGACAAGAAATCCGACTTCGTCCATATGGGCACAGACCATAACACGCGGGCCTTCCGCACTGCCTTTCTTATGAAAAATAGCAGACCCAAGTTTGTCAAATTCGATCTCATCCGAGAAATCATTAAGCTCCTCTATCAAAATATTTCTGACTTCATCTTCATGTGAAGCAACTGCGTCCGCGTTGCTTAGTTTTTTCACCAATTTGATATTCATTAGTTACTCCTTATCTGCAATGATTAAGTTTTTCGGCGCACCGGTCAGAACCAACGGTTCATTTTCTGTCACCAAAACGTCATCTTCAATACGCACTCCGCCTACATCCGGGATATAAATACCGGGTTCCACGGTTACTACCATACCCGCTTCCATCCTTCTTGTTTCCACAGGAGACAAACGCGGGTCCTCATGATCATTGATGCCGAGCGAATGCCCCAGATTGTGGCTGAAATACGCGCCGTAACCCGCTTTTTCAATGACACTTCTTGCTGCGTTGTCCACATCACAAAAGCGTGCGCCTGCCCGCACAGCCTGAATCCCTTTTTGCTGTGCCTCCAAAACGACTTGATAAATTTTGATTATCTCTTTATTGTCCGCTTTTCCTACGGCAAAGGTCCTTGTCATATCCGAACAGTACTGATTGACTTTCGCTCCAAAATCCAACGTCACAAAGTCACCTGTTTCAATCTTTTTTCCGCTTGCCTTGGCGTGCGGCATTGAACCCCTGACGCCGCTCGCAACAATGGTATCGAAGGACTCCTTATCAGCGCCGTTTTTTTTCATAAAATACACCAGCTCATTGGCGACCTCGTTCTCACTCATTCCGATTTTTATAAAATCCAAGATATATGCGTACGCTCTATCCGCAATTGTACAAGCTTTTTGTATTGTTTCAATCTCTGTTTTATCTTTTACCGCGCGAATTTGATTCATGTCGATCGGCTTAAGCAAAGTATGAAGTTTTCTTTGGAGTGATTCAAACCGGTCATAAGTTAAATCATCGCTTTCAAAACCGATCATATCGATTTTATCATCTTCTATGATTTTATTAATAATACATTCAAATGTATTTTCCCTATCCATTAAAAACACCTGTGCATCCCTGTTGTTCTGTTGCACTTCATGATAATAGCGGGAATCCACAATGACGTACTTGTGATTCATCGTAATAAGAACATAACCCGAAGAACTATAAAGCCCTGCAAAATAAAATTTATTGTGGTAAGAGGTAAAAAGCATTGCCTGTGCGTTACAAGCGGCTAAAATCAGCCTGCAATTTTCTAATCTGTTCATACGTTTCTCCTATAAAAGGAAGGAGTACGAAACGCACTCCTTCCTCATTGCCAATATGTAATCAGTCGTTAGAGTCTACTTCCAACTTACCCTTTTTCATCAAATTGTTCCGTGCAAAAATAACAATCAAGGCGGTAATCAGAGCGCCGATGAGGATACCCGCCATATAAGCAAAAATGTTGCTGATGAGAGGCCATGCCCAAATAGCCGACTCCGGGAACCACTGTACCGCACCCATTGCAACGGCTGAAGTGGAACCAATAATCGCGCCGATCATATATGCAGGAATGGTGACCGATGGCTTTTCAAGAGCAAACGGAATTGACCCTTCGCTGATGCCCATAAATGCAAGGAACATTGCTGTTTTACCCTGCGGATAGAATTGTTTGTCAAAAACGTGTTTTCCAACGACCCATTTGTCAATAATCGTTGCAAGTCCAAGGCCAATTGAAGGAACCACGATAGCAATGCAGCGCGCCGTAATCGGCAGCACCTTATCCGTCGTAAAGCTTAGCGCCACAAAGCCCGCGGCTTTGTTAATCGGGCCGCCGAGGTCAATCGCCGTAGCCGCTGCGAGAGCGATGGAATACCCGTAACTTCCCGCTGCGCCGGCTGCACCCAAAGCAGTCTTGATCAAGCTGTTTACCAAACCGCCAAACGGAGTCACAATATAATGCATACCCAGCATAACGGCAACCGCTGCGAGAATAGGGATTAAAAAGGTGGTCTTGAATGCCAGCATATTGTGGCTGACCTTAATGACCTTGTTTAACCACTTTACAAAATAGCCAGCCGCAAGCGCAATCAGAATAGCGCCCAGAAAAGTGGATGCAACCGGTGCGCTGGTTGCCCATTTCCCATCAACAATACTTAAGACAGCGGTTGGCTTTGTTGCCATTAAACCGCCGATAAATCCTGCCGGAAACGCAAGCCTTCCACCAATTGAATTGGCCATGAAGGCTGCAAACATTGGAATGGCAAAGCCAAACAGGGTTCCGCCGAAATCAGCCGTTAAATTCGCAAATTGCAGCAGCCCGAGTGAAAATCCGGTGTATTTCCCTGTGTTCATCGCATCGACAATCCCCATGGAAGGATCGACACCCAGAATAACATAAGGAATCAGCTGCGACAGTGCCAAAATAAGTCCGCCCATGATTAAGAACGGAATCATGTTGGAAATACCGGTCATAACATGCTTGGAAAGCTCCGCCCAAACACTTTTCTTTTCAGGGGTTGCCGCCGGTGACGGATTTGCGTTTCCCTTTGGTTTTTCCGCTCCCGCGTTCATAGCGCTTCTTTTTGTAATTGCCATTTTAACTCCTCCTTAAATAATGTAATTAATTGTGTGATTACTCCGCTGCGATCATTTCAGCAATTTCCTGAATTACCCCTTTGGCATTTTTAATTGCTTCCTGTAACCCGATTTCATACACGTCATAGTTGTCGAACCGATCATTATTTTCAGGAGTGATTGCCACTGCCTGAATAATAATATCTGCCTCGGCTAAATCCTGCGGGGTTAGAGCATTTTGAATTCCGTCTGCGCCCTGCGTCTCGATTTTAACATCATACCCCAACTCTTTCGCTGCTTCTTCCAGCGATTGAGCAGCCATAAAAGTATGTGCCAAGCCCATTGTGCAGGCGCATAACGCAACCAATTTTTTTGCCATCCCAAATTCCTCCTTAACCTTGAATTGCTTGATTTATAATACCGAATATTTCATCGGGATCACATGAATTTAACAGTGATTGCTGAAATTCCGCATTCACTAACTTCCGCGAAAGAGCGGAAAGTAATTTTAAGTGAACCGTACCCGCAACCTGCTTTGGCACGAGCAGCGCAAAAATAACGACGGTCTGCAGGCCGTCCATAGAGGGCCAGTCTATTCCGTTTTTTGTTTTTACAATCATCACCGCCGGCTTTAGCACTGCTTCACAGCGCGTATGCGGAATTGCAAATCCATCACTGAAGCCGGTGCTTTCCACCTGCTCACGTTCCAAAAATCCGTCTACTGTATCCTGCACGTTGCTGCAGATACCAAATTCCACTGCCTTTTCCGCAATCAGGGTAAGGCATTCCTCTTTTGTGGAAACATCTGCATTTGTCAAAACATATCTGCGTTCAAAAACACTATCTTCCTTCATTGGTGGTCTCCTTTAATAAGCCAAAATTTTCATAAATTGATTGTATGAAGTGGAATCAATCAGCTGATTTACCAACTTAATATCTTTTACGCATTGATACAGCTGACGAAACATCGAAGCATTTACGCTGTCAACACTATTAAAGCTGATAAAAAACAGCAGCTGAACGTTTTCCTCGCCCCAATTGACAGGCTGCTCTAAAATTCCGATACCGACCACAGACGGCAGATCTCCCTGAAAAACTGCATGAGGAACAGCTACTAAATTACCTATATCCGTAGAGGATTTCTTTTCCCGTTCCTTGACGGAAGCAAGTGTGTTTGGGTGAATTAAGCCCATGGTCAGCATTCGTTTGCCCATTTCATCAATTGCCTGTTCTCTTGTTTGCGCTTTCAATTTAAAAAACGCTTCAGGACGAAAAATGTTGAATAATTTGGGCTTTTCGGCACAGCGGTTATAAAGAGCTTCTTTGATCTGGGCAATACAGTCATTTCCTAAAAAATCATCAATTACGACGAGCGGCACACTGCTGTGATAAGAATCAATATCGACCGTTGAAATAACCAAATCAACATCCTGCGCCAGTACGCTTTCCAAATAATGAATCGGGTACGCCCCCATGATTTCAAGTTCCGGCAGTTCCCTGCTGATGCGCTCTGTAATAAGCTGACTTGTCCCCACCCCATAATTGCAGAGAACCGCAACTTTTTTTCGGCTGTTTGACCTTTCATGAAAGGCGCCAAAATGCATTGCAAGATACCCTAACTCGTCTTCGCTGATATCAATCCCATATTCATTTTCAATTTTTTGAGCTAAAAAAATCGCATAATTCATCTCGATGGGGTATTTCTTTTTGATTTGGCTGAGCATAGGATTTTTTACCGGAATTTGGTTGTCTACCCGCTCCAGAAGAATTTTAATGTGCACGGACAGTGATTTTATGACCTTTTCATCTTCAGAATAATTGGAACCTGAAATTAAAGAAATTTCCTTGATTCGTTCTTTTACAAAGTTATGAATATCGTCCTCAACATTAATTTTACTTACTTCGAATCCATGAATGATGGGTCCCGAAAGTGCAGCTATATACTTGTATTCCTCATCCTTCAATGCGATATTGAAAGTTTTTGCAAGTGGGTCCATGATTTGATGGATGATCTGCAGGTTAGGCTGCCGTATTCGCTTAGGCAATGAAAGGTCCGTCAAGTAGCATTTCTGTCTGGCTCTGGAAAAGGAAACAGCAATCCGCATTGACAAATTCTGAATATCTCGATCTGCAGCCACCACCTGAATCTGCTGCAAACATTCCAATACCGTCCTGTCTATTTGCTTATACTCTGCCTTGCTCAGATTGGGCAGATTAACCTCAAAATTGTTTTGTTCGTTATTAAATCCGATATCCGTTAAAAGGGTTCGAATATTCATTTCTTCCCCTTCAAGGTACAGACCATAATACGGTTTAGAAGCAAATTCCAGGCTGTATTTTTGCAGATATTCCTTAATGGATGGCATTAACTTGTTAATCGTGGACGAACTCAGGTGCAAAAGGCCCGAAAGCATTTCTATTGTAATGGGCTGCGACTGAATAATAGTCAGAAGAATACTTCTGACTCGCTCTGCGTTGTCGTCGTAAGATTCACCGCCGTTTTTGAGCAAATTTTTCACGGCTTTCGGGTCACCTTTTAATTCGTACCCCATGCCCCGCTTGGAAACAATGCCCAATCCGAAGTTCTTGATTTCATCATTAATGATATCAACGTATCTTTTTGCTGTTCTGGAGGAAATATCCATCAGCTTCGCAATATCCTCTGCCGTTAGCGAGGTCTGTGTTTCGCTGAGATGTTGTATTAACTTAATTTGAATCTTCGTCAGCATTCAATCACCTCACGCTCATTTATCTCACCGATTATTATTATAACTTCTTTTTCAACAATTTCCTTATAATGTTTGACATGAAATAATGACAGTCATGACAAATATTAGTAAAGTTGTATACTGACCTTACTCTTTTCTTGGTTTTGCTAAACAGTTCGGGGCTTTCGCGTTCCTATGGGGATAAAATAAATCAATAAATAAAATTAGAATTCAGCATTGCGCCAGTTAATTTATTTCTCATTACGAAATATTTTAAAGCTAAAATGTCTTCAAAGTATTACTGGGAAGAAATCTGATTGTTGCATTTTAGTTGGATTATGCTATCATATACAGGTCAAAAGAAGTATCTTTACTCGAAAATTTACTCTTTAAATTACAAAAAAGGAGGAGACTTTACATGAAACAGTTCACCTATACGATTAACGATCCTCAAGGGATTCATGCACGGCCCGCAGGATTATTAGCAAAATTATCCACTACATATTCGTCAGAGATTAAGATAACAAAGAACGG
>DAMDEB010000006.1:20801-29268 GCA_032090075.1 Caproiciproducens sp. | reverse complement strand
AGTGCTAAAAAAATCTTTGCTGTTATGGGTCTGGCCGCAAAGCAGGGTGATTCAATCGTCGTCACCGTGGAAGGTGATGATGAGGTAAAAGCCGAAGAAGGTCTGCATACTTTCTTTAAAGCAAATCTATAATAAAGATTGCATAAAATGCAGATTTGGGGCTGATTTTGCCGTAACCCGTAAACGATTCATGGCAAAATAAAGTTATTAAGAAGATCAGGCGGTTAAATACAATTTAACTGCCTGATCTTCTTTGTTTTATACTTTTCAGTGTCCACTTTTTCAAAACTGCCAAATCGACGCGAAAAGCTCAGGCCTTCAAAAGAAAGCCTGAGCTTTAAGTTAATATATTAATTTTGGTACAGAAATGTTCAAAGGCCAATCGCGCTGCTTGATCCACTTGGTGCAGATGTTGAGGTGTTCTGAAGAAGAGTATTCATCTTTTCAAGCAATCCGTTAATTTGTACCAGTACATCATGCCGAGATGCTTGTATGGCTGAAATCTGCGCATAGGCCGTGTCGATGGCTGCATAGTCTTTATTTTTGATAGACTCTTTGTTTTGCACGGTAATTGCTTTAATCTGGCCTTTGGTTTCTTTTATGGAAGCAGCAAGCTGTTTTACTTGGGAATTATATTCTTTCAGCTGTGAAGCAGTTTCCTCAGACAGAGTTGCACCACTTTTTTTAATAGCGTCTATCGACTGGGCAAGACTTAGACGAAGCTGGTTGGTATCCGCCGTTATTGAAATATTTGCTTCCCGGTTACTGAGAACTGATTGGCGTTTTTCGTTCAAATCTTGTCTAAAGGCGTTAAACTCATCTTTTTTATTTGCCAATTTTGCTTGTTTGGCTTCATTTGCTGCCTTCAATTCGCTGATTTTCTGCTGCCTTTCCTGTAGCGTTGCAATTCGCTGGTCAATTTTGCTGCTGTCCGTTGTTGCCGCAAAAGCCGTTGCGCTCACAGTCCCTGCCATGACGATTGCCATAAATAAACTAAGAAATTTTTTCATTACAATAACCTCTTTTCATAATAATGGTTTGCCTAACTTTACGGATTTGGGATACCCATATCTTCACTCACTACATCGTCTAAACTTCCTGTTACGCCCTTCAGATTTTCAAGGGTGGAGTAAACATCCTCCAATTGAGAAGATGACTTATTTTTTTCAACTGCACTTGTCGCTGCCCCCTGTTGATTTTTGTCCGGCGATGAGCTTGACGCCGATGATGCAACACTCTTGGATTCCGGCTGAGACAACTGGCTAACAGCGGATTCCTGGTTGCTTGGCGACATTCCACCGTCAGCAGATTGTGTTTCACTGCCGGAAGGGTGGGTTCCTGAACATGCAGACAGTGCAAAAATCATGAGCACTGTTAGGAATACGGTGCCGCTTTTTTTCATCTGTATTCACCTCCTGTGCCTATATCATAGCGTACTCCCCTGACGTAAAGCAAAGGGCAATCTGCGGCAAATTTGTGGCAGACCTTTCTATTTTGCAGATAATCGATTACAATAACAACAGGGAGTGAAAACAGATGAAAAAAACAATTTATATTGCGGACGACGAAGAAAATATTCGCGACTTAATATACCTTTTTTTGACCAATGAAGGCTTTGATGTAACTGCTTTTTCAAACGGAGACGACTTATTGAAGACATTTTTGCAAAAGCCCTCCGACATGGTAATTCTGGACGTTATGATGCCCGGAATCGACGGTTTTTCCCTTTGCACACAAATCCGAAAACGAAGCAATACGTTGATTATAATCGTATCCGCCAGGGACAACGAAATCGACAGGATTACCGGCATTACACTTGGGTCGGACGATTACATGACAAAACCTTTTTCTCCGATGGAGCTGGTTGCCAGAGCAAAAGCACTCTTTCGCAGAATGGAGCTTGACACGGGCGGGGTCTCGGCAAGCTTGCTTGCTACAGGAAATTTAAAGATCAATACGGCAACAAGGGAAGCGGAAATTGACGGTCACCCTTTTGATATGACACCCACGGAGCTTGCTCTTATGGTCTACTTGCTGCAAAACGGCACCCGTGCTGTTTCGAGGGAGGAGCTTCTAAAAAATGTGTGAAAATTTGATTTTGATGTGGATACCAGAGCTACCGACGACGTAGTGAAACGGTTGCGCAAAAAGCTCTCATCTGCGGGTTCAAACGTAAAAATTGATTCCGTGTGGGGTTACGGGTTCAAGCTTTCGCAGGAAGGGGTATAACCGATGAATCCTGTAAAAAGTATGAAAAGCAAAATCCGCACTCCGGTTCTCCTCTTGATTGTGGGGTTTGCATTCATTACGCTTTTGCTGTTTAACGTAGCCATGCGAATATATGTTGACAACAATGCGAAAAACGAGTTGCAGTCTGTGTCAAAGACGATGGAAACCGTTGTAAAAAAAGAATTGACAGGGAATTTGCGCAATTACACCCCAAACAATCTAAAGACCGCTTTTACCAGATTGTTTAAAGCGCTGCACACCTCCAAACTGGCAGCGAATACAGAAATGCTTCTCTACAGCCGACGACAGGAACTGCTGTATCCGCAGGGTGAAACAGACAGTTTTGTCAATCAGCAGCTGATTGATAAGATTGCCGAACAACTGCCATCGATGAAGGAAAAAAAGGTGTATACTATTCGCGCCGGTAATGCAAAATACTTTTTCTTATCTTATCCTCTTACGAATTTTACAGGGGATCACCCCACCATTGTTTTTGTTGCACAGGCCGGCGAATCCAATGCATTGATCCGTATGATGAATCTAATTCTGATCTGCGTTATGCTTTTGGGTGCCGCCTTTGCTGCACTGCTTGCCAATCAGTTGTCCGCGCGCATTGCGAAGCCTGTCGCAGAATTGTGTGACCTGACAAAGAAAATCGGCAAGGGTGAATTCTCAACCTCTTCGCAATCCGCAAGCGATATTCTTGAGTTGGGTCTGCTTCACCAAAGTATCAATGAAATGTCCGCAAGACTGGAGGCAAATGACAAATCACAGAAGACTTTTCTGCAAAATGCGTCTCATGAACTAAGGACGCCCCTAATGTCCATTCAAGGCTATGCGGAAGGAATTCAGAGCGGCGTATTACCCGACGTAAAACATGCTGCCGAAGTTATTAACAGTGAAAGCAAACGATTGAATACTTTGGTGGAGGAGCTGCTGACGCTGTCAAGAATTGAGAGCCAAACTTATGTAAGGGAGTTAACGGTAATAAACCTTTGTGACGTTCTGAAAGAATACACACAACGTCTTGGCGGGTTTGTGTCCAAGCTTCAAAGGCAGCTGACACTTACTCTTTCTGACACGCCCGTACTTGTTCTGGCTGATGACGCTCTTTTGTCACAGGCAGTCATGAATATTGCATCAAATTGCCTGCGTTACGCAAAGACAACCGCCAAGATCTCGCTGCTTCAATCGAAAACCGATGCCGTTATTCGCATAACCGATGATGGTACGGGAATACCTGAAGCTGACCTTCCTCATATTTTTGAACGGTTTTACAAGGGAACGGGCGGTAATTTTGGGTTGGGACTTGCAATTGCCAAATCCGCTGTAGAATTTATGAATGGAAACGTCCGTGCCTACAATACTGAAGGTGGAGCTGTGTTTGAAATAACATTACCGGTTCAGTCAGAATAAAAGTCATCTTGCTCTAAAATGTGAAAAAGTAGTGCCGTTTTTTCGGCGCTACTTTTTTTGTTTAAGCGAATTCTCTTTTATACGAAGTGACTCTGAGTTCAATCAACAAATGATCTAGAAAAAATATTCTGTTCTTAAAAAATTGCAAAGATATTGGTAAATTCTTTTCGTGTATAAGAGCATTATTAAGCTTTCATTAAAATTAAAAATCCGGTTGAAGAATTATAAAAATATATAGTAAAAAAAATATCTTAATGGTATAATTTGTAAATACATTATCCTAAAATCGACATAATCCGGCATTTTTAAGGAAAGAGGCAATAGAAAGGAAGATCAGAAATGGTGGAACAATTTGCGCAAGATTTTATAAGGCAACTCCCTTTGGGATATGCCTACCACAAGCTAATTCGCAACGCTGGAGGCAATGCGATAGACAGCATTTTTCTGGACGCAAATTCCGCCTTTGAAGAGATCACCGGCTTGAAGGTCGAGTCACTGATTGGAAAAAAAGTATCAGAGATTATTTCAAATATTCAAGCTGGCTGGCTTGACTTGCCTGCTTTTTATAAAGAGATAACGCTTTCCGGTGTTACGAAGAAAATTACCCGATATTCCAAAACTTCTAACCGCTGGTTTAATATAAGTACTTTTTCCCCGCAAAAAGAATATTTTGTGACAATCATACAGGATGTTACTGAGGAAAGGACTGCTCTCAACGACTTGGCAGCACAAAAGAATGAGCTTGAAAACGCCCATGAGGACGTAGAGTTTATTTTCAACAGTACGCAGGACGCTATGTTTTTAGCCGAATATAAGCACGGCGAAATTTATTATATTAAAATTAACAAAGCGCATCAAAAGCTATCAGAATTTCGTCATAGTGACGTAAAAGGAAAAACGCCGGTCGAAGTATGGGGGAAAGAAGTTGGTGAGCGCCTTCGTGAAATGTACCTCAAGGGGATAAAATCGGAAGAAAGCACGACTTATGAGGAGGTTTTAACCCTTCCGGGTGGGAAGCGGTTTTTTTTAACCACTCTGACATCTATCCATGAAAATGGAACTCCAAAATTTTTGATTGGCTCACGAAAAGACATAACGGAACACAAAAAGCTTGAGAAAGCTCATGATGCGCTTTTGCTCCGTTTAGAATCCATGTTCAATGAACATATTGCCGTCATGTTAATCATAGATGCTCTAACCGGCAAGATTTTAGACGCGAATCCCGCCGCCTGTGAATTTTACGGCTTCAGCAAAAGTGAAATGCTGAGTTTATACATTCAGGATATCAACATGCTCCCGGCAGAAGAAACTGCAAAACGAAGAACACTTGCGTTGCAGGGTGAGGAAAGACATTTTATCTTTCCCCATCGCTTAAAAAGCGGAGAAATCAGACTGGTTGAAGTGTATTCCTGCCCAATTTCAAACGAAAGGGAAACACCGCTCTATTCTATTATTTTTGATGTTACGGACAGAGAAATGTTTAGAGAAAATTTATATGAAGAAAAAGAGCTGCTGAGTACAACATTAAAATCCATCGGCGACGGTGTTGTGACCACTGATATGTATGGCAAAATCACTTCACTGAATAAAGCAGCGGAGGAAATTATTCTCTGGCACAGCAACGAAATCTTCGGAAAAGAGTTTTCAGATATATTTATTCTGAAAAGCGAAGAAACAGGTGCAATAGTTGAAAATCCTGTATCTAAAGTTTTGCAGTCAGGAAAAGTAATCGGCCTTGCCAACCACACCGTTCTGATTAATAAGTACGGAGAAGCGATTCCGATAGCAGACAGCGCCGCACCCATTAAGGGAGAAGACGGACATACATTAGGCGTAGTGTTGGTTTTTCGCGATGTCAGAACTGAAAAAGAGCAACAGGAAAAAATTCTTTTTCTTAGCTATCACGATGCTTTAACCGGTCTTTATAACCGCAGGTTCATCGAATCAGAAATCAGGAGACTGGATGCCGGAGATCAACTGCCAATCTCGGTAATTATGGGTGATGTAAACGGTTTGAAAATTGCAAATGATGTTTTCAGCCATATCATGGGAGACAGGTTGCTGCAAAAGGTCTCCGAAACACTCAAGGACAATTGTGACAAAAAAGATATTGTCGCCCGCTGGGGAGGGGATGAATTTTTAGTTCTTCGTCCGCTTTCCACAATAGAAGACTCGGAACAGCTGATTCAGCGATTAAAAGAAAGTTTTGTTGAAAAGAGTGAAGGTACGCTGCAGCTGAGCGTTTCGCTGGGCTGTGCCGTTAAAACGAGCGCAAAGGAATCGCTTCCGCACGTCATCCAGCAAGCGGAGGAGTGGATGTATCACCAAAAACTCCTTGAGGGGAAAAGCTATCGCAATACGATTATCAATACTTTGCTTGCAACGCTTTATGAAAAGAGCATGGAAACAGAAGAACATGCACAACGGCTCATAAAACATTGCCAGGACATCGGGAAAGTACTCAAATTTACTGATAAAACAATGAATGAACTGTCTCTTCTGGCTGTTTTACACGATATTGGAAAAGTTGGAATTCTCCAGAGCGTTTTGCAAAAGCCGGGCACGCTTACCCCGCAAGAATGGAAAGAAATGAAGAGACATCCCGAAATAGGCTACCGCATTGCCCAGAACACGCCGGAACTATTGACTGTTTCAGAATACATCCTGTCCCATCATGAGCATTGGGACGGGACAGGATATCCAAGTGGTCTCAAAGGAGACGAAATCCCTCTTAACTGCCGTATTCTCGCAGTTGCGGATGCTTTCGACGCAATGACAAATGACAGAATTTACCGTAAGGCATTGAGCCGAAATAAAGCGATTGAGGAATTGGCCAGCAATTCAGGTACTCAGTTTGATCCGAACATTGTAGATATTTTTGTCCGCATCTTATCCCATGAACCGACTCAGGTAGATGAAAACTAAACGGTGTTGATCTGTATTTTCAATTAAAACCGCAATTGAAAATGGAATCTGTTTCAAACATTTGAAGAGAGAGTGAAGAGTATGGAAGATACCGTCTTGCTTGTAGTAGATATGCAGAAAGCGTTGATACAAGGCCATCCATATCATGAAAAAAAGCTGATAACAAATATTGCCCACCTAATATCTTTGTGCAGGAAAAAGAAGATTGAGATTGTATACGTTCGGCATGATGGAGGGGCTGGTGATGAATTGGAATACAACTCCCCAGGTTGGCAATTATACAAAGAAATCGAGCCACGCGATGGTGAAAAAATATTTGAAAAGCGCTACAACAGCGCTTTTAAGTCTACTGGATTAAAGCAATATTTAGATGAAAAGAAAATTAAAAATATAATCCTTGTGGGTATGCAAACTGAGTATTGTATTGACACTACCTGTAAAGTCGCATTTGAATATGGTTACCATATTATTATTCCTGAAGGAAGCACTTCAACTTATGATAACTCATTTGCTACAGGAGAATCACTGAATAACTTTTACATGCATAACGTCTGGAAAGATCGTTTTGCGAAAATATTGAGTATCAGCGAATTGGATAATATGAAGGGTGAATGAATTTATGAAAAAAATTGGAATGATTGGCGGAGTTGGGCCAGAATCTACTGTCGATTATTATCAGCGTATGATTCAGCTCTATCGGCAGAAAGTAAGCGATGATAGTTACCCGGAAATTATAATCAATAGTATTGATATGACCGCTATGCTCAAAATGATTGCCGACAAGGACTTTGATGGCCTTATTGATTTGCTGACAAACGGAGTGAATTCGTTGTATCAGGCTGGCGCAGATTTTGGCTTTATTTCTTCCAATACGCCGCATATTGTTTTTGAACAGGTTCAGAAACAATCTTCAATTCCTCTGATCAGTATTGTCGAGGCAACGCGTAAAAGCGCAGAGACCTTAAACTTGAAAAAGATTGGCTTATTGGGAACTTTGTTTACAATGCAAAGCAGCTTTTATCAGGCTGAATTTGACCAGAGCGGCATTTTGCTTGTAACTCCAAGTGAAAAAGAGCAGCAGTATATTCATCAAAAGTTAATGACAGAAATTGAGCAGGGTGTGTTTTTGGACAGCACTCGAGAAGATCTACTGAAAATCGTGAAAAGAATGTTAGTAGAGGACTCAATAGACGGAGTTATATTGGGCTGTACAGAACTGCCATTGATTCTGACAAAAGACGAATTTGGGATTCCATTCCTCAATACAACAAAAATTCATGTTGAAAGCATTATAGATGAACTTTTGTACAGTAGTTGGAAATAACGCCTGATGCGCAATTCTGAGAAAAAGTACACAACCCATAAGGAGCGCCCTGTGAACTGAATCACAGGGCGCTCCTTCATTAGAATTTTCAGCGAATGTCTTTGGTTACTGCTGATAATCGTCCAAAAAGCTGTGGGTTTCATTTCCGTTATGATAACCGATGATCGTTTCCAAATTCACGTTGTGAACACTCCGAAAAATATTGATATCGATATTGGGATTTGTCTGCCTGAATTTTTTGACAAGCACTTTCATTTCCTGTCGTTTTGAACCACCATTGTCCCCTAACTCACAATTTTCAGTAAAGCGGCACGCGCATTGAATAAATTCCAAATCATTATACCGTTTCCACGCAAGAATATCGGCCTCTTTCACCATGTACATCGGCCGAATCAGTTCCATCCCATTGTAATTGGTGCTGTGCAGCTTTGGCATCATTGTTTTAATCTCTGCGCCATAAAGCATACTCATCAGAATTGTTTCAATCACATCGTCAAAATGATGCCCCAAGGCGATTTTGTTGCAGCCTAACTCCTGTGCATGCTTATACAGACACCCCCGTCTCATTTTGGC
>DAMDEB010000006.1:19609-20791 GCA_032090075.1 Caproiciproducens sp. | reverse complement strand
TGGCACAAAGAAAGCAGGGGGATCCGTTTGATGCCGCTACAATATCAAATATTCTTGTTTCAAATATTTTGATCGGTATGTTCAGGCATTCGGCATTGTCAACGATTCGCTGGCGATTAGTTTGGTTGTAGCCCGGATCCATAACAAGGTACTCCAATTCAAAGGGGAACTCACTGTATTTTTGCAGCTGCTGCATACATTTTGCCATCAGCATAGAGTCTTTTCCGCCCGATATGCAGACTGCAATTTTATCGCCTTCCTGAATCAGCTGGTACTCCTTGATTCCCTCGATGAACCGAATCCAAATCTCTTTTCGGTACTTTTTGATAATGCTTTTTTCAACCTGCTCATATTTCTGCATAGTGAACCTCTATTTTACGAATTTATTGTAACAGTCATCAAAACAAACCCAAAACGCCTCAACATGGGACAGAGGCGTCAGGTGACTTAAGCGGATTCACAGCTATCTTGTCATTCCAAACACCATACCGGACACAAACGGAATTAACCATAAAATCCATACCATTATGCTGAATTTATGAAAGCTGTTTTTTTGTTTTTCATTATTATTCTTCAGCACAATTGTTGCCCATACTGCATGGATGAGCATCAATACAATAGCCGTAACTCCGGTAATACTGTGAAAATTCAACTTGAGTACATCATTGGCAAGCCGACCCATAAGCGTTGTTCCCAGTGTATCGAATACAAAGCCAATCCAGAACAGGCAAAGATGCCATATTTTTAAAGTGCCCTGCAGTTTTTCACTCCAAACGCCCACCGTATAAAACAGAAGTGCAAGCGAGATAGATATAATCGCATAAACAAGCATTTTAATGTTCTCCTTCTTAGAGTTAATTATTAGTGACGAGGTTTGGCGCGTACCACCAACACTGCTTGAATCATGGCAGAAAGCACCTGTGCATTGGTTTGGTGGTCTATGTCCGGCGTGGGCTGTCCCTCCGCCAAAACCATATATTGGGGCGGAAGCTTATTCAGTGCCTTTGCAACGATATCCTTTTTGCATCTGTCGCATTTGCAACACTGGCACTTGGAAAGTACATAATCCAGTTTTTCAAGCACAATATTCTCCATCGCGTTAACCAGTACGGTGGGCTGGGTATCCATAAACGGAACGCCTACTTCGCGGCGCATAACTGCTCGGTGCTGGTTCAACGGCTC
>DAMDEB010000006.1:15661-19599 GCA_032090075.1 Caproiciproducens sp. | reverse complement strand
AGCAGCGGCCACAGCTTCTGCATATGCGGAACGTGGCTCTTCCTCTGTCACTTCTTTCGTATTTCTTGATGCCTTGGGGCTGGATGGCATAAGCTTTTTATACATTAATTCTTTATCAATATCTCTTTTTGTTTTTGTCATAGCCGTTTAAATCCCCTTTGCCAACAGCTCATTCGTAAACTGTAAATAATCCTTAGAAATATTATGTTTTGGAGCATACTCCAAAATACTCTGCTGTACTGATTGAGCCTCACTTACTACCACACTGCTGCGAATTGTGCTGTCAAAAAGCTTGATATTCAGATCCCGTGCAATCAATTCTGCCGTGCCGCGAATTTCACGGCTTAAATGGGTACGGGGATTATGTTTTGTAAGCAAAATACCGGCAATTTTAAGGTTTGGATTACAATATTTCTTGACACGCTCAAAGGTTTCGTACAACTGTGCAATTCCCTGCAAACTGAAAATATCGGAAAGCATTGGCACAATAATCGTGTCCGCAGCAGTAAATGCATTGATTGTAAGAATGCCGAGCGCAGGCGGCGTATCAAGGAGAATATAGTCATAATTATCTAAAATAGGTTTAATTGCTTCCTTAAGCAAAAACTCTCTGCCTGTATTTGTAAACTCCAGTTCAATACCGCTTAACAAAATACTGGAAGTAATGATGTCGGCAGTTTCCCTTTTCTGAATTGCGAACTGAGTCTTTGTACTGCCTTTCAACACATCGTAAATAGTAGCACATGTATCAATATCAGCACCAACGCTAAAGCCAAGATTCCCCTGTGCATCCAAGTCAATAACCAGTACGTGAAATCCTTTTTTGGTTAATCCCGCCGCTAAATTGCAGGTAGTAGTCGTTTTTCCGACCCCACCTTTTTGATTGGAAATGGAAATAACTTTACCCATTTTTATTGCCCCCTTGCGTGAACATTTCCACGAAAGTTATATAATAATTATACAATTTTCTGAGGCATTTCTTTCTTATTAGCTGGAATAAAATTAATTTATTCTTATAATACAGCTGTGAAAAAAACAGCCAATATGCTTCGTGCGCACATTGGCTGTAAATGTCTAATCAAGCAGCCAGAGTGGTTGATTGATATGCTTTTTTATTGTGCAGCCGCGACCAGTCTTGCGCTGACACCGCCGGGCTTCACTCCATCTTGAATATTGATCGTTGTTTGTACTGACTGACCCCCGATAATATCAAAGGCAACATACCCGGTTCCTGTCTGCTCGGCTGTTACTACAAATAAGTCCAATCCATTTGCGCCTTTTCCGGCATACTGAACCGTGGTACAGGAATTTGCGGAATGAACATTTAAATCTTTCTTGTCAATCTTATTGATTCTTACACCAATGCAGTATTTGCTCCCCGGACTCATTGTATAGGAAGCTGTATCCACTACAATGCTTCCGCCGGCAACCTTTGTAATCATCTTTTGTCCACCGATATTAATTGTCACAGCGCCCTTGGAAACGGCAGTAACAGGATAAAGCCAACCAGCCTTTCCATTGCTGTTATAAGCTTTCGCAGCCCCCACTGTCGCAATGGAAGAATTATAGGACATTTGCTTTGGGGCTGTTTTTGAATCGGTAATGGCCAATACCCAATAAGTTTCCCCTATTGGAATCGTTACGGAAGAAGTATCAAGCGTTAAACCAGAATTATCAGTCGGGATTGGTGCTGTTCCACCGGAAGTAATGACACATGAGTCTGACTTATAGTCGGAAAGTCTGTCTCCATTTTTATCAACAAGATATGCGACCAACGTCGCTCTGTATGCTCCCGTTTTTGCACTGTTTAACGATACCTTGCAGATGTTTTTGCTTGCATCCGGACTGATGGAGAAAGCAGAGGAATCTCCTAAAAGCTCCCACACAATTTTAGTCCCGTCCGCAAACTGAGAAAACGCAGGTTTTACATTTGCTCTGATTGTAGCGGGGGTTTTACTGTCCACCGCAACAGACGATTGATCCAACGTAATTCCATCCTTAATGGAATTTTTCAGGGTAAACAAATAATAGCCGCCGGAAGTATTCCTTTCGAGCTCAAAATCGTAAAGGCGAACATCGTTTTCGCTCACTGCGTTTGAGTCCGATTTAAAAGCCAGCGTTCCATTTCCCACCGCATTGATAAAGTAAATGAGCGGTTCGTTTTGTATTGTCCAATGTACTGTCAGCTTGCCGGAGTAAAAAGATAAAGTACCGGGTCCGGTAAGCGTGTCAACCTCAATCGTAGAGCTTGCCATCAATTGCGCTTTTGCATTGATTGTTAACGTGCTCGCGATAATCTTACCGTTTGCTGTATTGCTCCCGTCTATGGTAACAGACGCCATATCTGTAATTGCCGGAAGTGGAAATGTATAACTTTTAACCGACAGCGTCCCCGTATTATTGCCGCTGAATCCGCTCGTTTTAATTGCCTGACCGGTCAGTGTAATGGAATTTCTCCCAATAACGGAGCCCGCTACGATCGCAGTTGTATTTCCGGATGAAGTAATATCCTCCGCCGTACAGGTTCCGCCAACCTTAACGCCGCCGTTAAATGTAATTTTTTGTTCAGAATCGACATCGCGTTTAATGGTTCCACCGGTCAGCGTAATATCACCGTCGGACTGAATGGAATTAATTGCACCGTTCAAAACAATCAGTTTAGAACTGCTGCCGGTAACAGTAATATCCTTAACCTCACCCGTTTTAACGGTTAAGTTCCCCGGATAAGTAACATCTTTACCCGTAACCTCTTCAAAGCTGCTGTCATCCCATGCCTTGCCCCATGCCGCGGCACTCCCCACATACGTCTTCGCACCATGCTTGTCGATAATCCCGTCACTTTGTACCGCATAAGCTGCCATCGGCACTGAAAAAATCACCAATACCAATGATAATACGATGGATATAATTTTTTTCAATCCAATTCCTCCTTTGTCGATTGTTTCCCTTATGTTTATTTTATCGGTTGTTTTACTGAATTATGAAGTAGGATGTCCGATATTGTGATGGCAGCTTGCGGCTATACCGCTTCTTTGCATGGCATCACCGGAATACCGGCCGCCCTATATATCTTCTCACCAATTTTTGTTTCCCAACATATTCTATAATAGCATAAATATAGCCGATTGTACAAATGTATTTATTTTTCATTCTTATTAAAAGGACTTTGCGAATAACGAGGTGATCTGATTGGACGTACTGAGAGTACAGGATATAGAAGAAAAATATCAGGCGGAAAACGGTGAAATAACTGCGCTGAAAAATATCAGCTTTTGCGTGGAAAAGGGCGAATTCATCAGTATTGTCGGCCCAAGCGGCTGTGGAAAGTCAACACTGCTTTCGATTATTTCCGGACTTCTCAAACCAACCGCAGGCGCGGTATTTGTCAACGAAGAAAAAATAGTGGGAATTTCCTCACATATAGGATATATGCTACAAAAGGATAATCTTTTGGATTGGCGCACCATTTACAGTAATGTAATGTTCGGCTTGGAAATTCGCAATATGATGTCCGTTGAAAACAAAGAAAGAGTCATTCAGCTTTTAAAGACATATGGGTTATACGAATTTAAAGATAAATACCCTTCGCAGCTGTCGGGCGGCATGAGACAAAGAGTTGCCCTGATCAGAACGCTGGCGATCAACCCGGACATTTTACTGCTGGATGAAGCCTTCTCCGCACTGGATTACCAAACAAGGCTGACTGTTACCGATGATGTTTACCGAATTTTAAAGCGGGAACGAATCACAACCGTCATGGTTACGCATGACATTCCCGAGAGCATCAGCATGGGAGACCGGATTATGGTTCTCAGCTCCAGACCCGCAGAAATAAAAGAAATGTTGAAAATCGATTTTGAGGACGAAAACAGAACCCCGTTATCCTGTAGAAACAACCCCAAATTCGGAAAATATTTTGACCATATATGGAAAGAATT
>DAMDEB010000006.1:7853-15651 GCA_032090075.1 Caproiciproducens sp. | reverse complement strand
AAAGAATTGATGACCAATGAATAACGCACCTGCTTCTCAAGAACGTTTAACCTATTTAAAAAAGAAAAAGCAGAGAAAAAGAATGATTTTGTGCTGCCAGATTGGCATTTTGGTTGTATTTTTAGGTTGGTGGGAAATTGCCGCGCGCTTAGGGATCATCGACAGCTTTATATTAAGCCAGCCTTCCCGTATCTATCAAACCTTCATCAATATGGCGCAGAACAATTTATTCATGCATATTGGTGTAACTGTTTATGAAACGCTGGTCGGCTTTATTCTTGGTGTTATCTTCGGAACGGCATTCGCGATTATCTTTTGGTGGAGCAGTTTTATTTCCAAAGTAAGCGAGCCTTATCTGGTCGTACTGAACAGCCTGCCAAAAATTGCGCTTGGGCCTGTAATTATTGTAATCGTCGGAGCAGGCACTAAGGCAATTATTTTTATGGCATTGGCGATTTCACTGATTGTTACAATTCTTGAAATGCTGAACGGATTTCGGCATACCGACAAGGAATACATCAAAATGGCAGCTACCTTCGGAGCTACCAAAAGACAGATATTCACTAAAATCGTCTTCCCGTACAATATCACAACCCTGTTTAATTCGCTGAAAATAAATATCGGTCTTTCGCTGGTCGGCGTGATTGCGGGTGAATTTTTGGTATCAAAGGCCGGTTTAGGCTATTTAATTGTTTACGGAGGCCAGGTATTTAAACTTGATTTAGTAATGGCAAGTGTCATTATTCTTTCGGTAGTTGCCGCGCTGATGTACGAGGGCGTAGTACTTCTTCAAAATCTGGTCATGAAATGGTATGGACATTAAAAACAAATGAGTAAAAGACAAGAACCAACTTGTAATTTTTATTGCAGTGAACCTTTCCATTGACATAAATCGACTGTGCGCGGAAGCTGTTTTCCACTGCACCATTTTGAAAGGAGAAAAGGGTATGAGAAAGTTATTGAAGTTTTCCGGTGTTGCTATTTGTCTGGCGATGCTTCTGACTCTGTTTACAGGCTGTAAAGCGACAGAGTCAAAGGACAAAGTCACCGTCTGCGAGGTAACCCATTCCATCTTTTACGCGCCGCAGTACGCGGCAATTAGTCTTGGCTATTTTAACGAAGAAGGAATTACAATTGAGCTTTCCAATGGTCAGGGCACCGATAAAGTCATGTCCGCAGTACTGTCCAACAATATTGATATTGGATTTGCGGGGCCCGAAGCATCTATTTATGTTTACAATGAAGGCAAAGAGGATTACACCCAGGTGTTTGCATTATTAACGCAGCGCGACGGTTCTTTCCTTGTCGGCCGAAAACCTGACCCTAATTTTACATGGGATAAACTCCGTAATAAGGTAATCCTCCCCGGACGCAAGGGCGGCGTTCCATACATGGCATTGGAGTATGCAATTCGTAAAAACGGTTTAGACCCAGATAAGGATACGAAATTAGACAACAGCATCCAATTCGCCTTGATGGCAGGCGCATTCACAGGCGGCACCGGCGATTATGTAACCCTGTTTGAACCAACCGCCTCCATGATGGAAGCTGAGGGCAAAGGGTATATCGTCGCTTCAATCGGCGACCAGTGTGGTGAAATTCCATACACAGCTTATTTTGCCAAGAAAAGCTATATCGAAAAAAATCAAGCTTTGATTGAACGCTTCACCCGCGCAGTTTATAAAGGACAGAAATGGGTAGAAACACACAGCGCAGCAGAAATTGCCAAAGTGGTTGCCCCTTCTTTTGCAGATACAGACGTCAAGCTGCTTACTACCGTAGCACAGCGTTACAAGGATATCGGTGTTTGGAGCAGCAATCCGGTGCTAAAGCCGGAGGCCTTCTCACTCCTGCAGAAAGTTATGACACAAGCCGGTGAGCTCACAAAAAACGCTCCCTATGAAAAAGTTGTAAACACTTCCTTTGCAGAAAAGGTAGTTGCGGTGACAAAATAATTCAACTAAATGTTTATTAAGTGCTCTCTTCTCCTATTTGTATTGAAGAAAGCACTTTTTCTATGGAAGTCATGCAAAAAAATAGATTTGCAATGACTTCAATCGTCCTGAAAATTATTTTAATCATTTATATTCCCAAAAAATTGACAATTTTACAAGAAATGACTTGACAAATTCTCTCAGACAACTATGATAGAAGTAGTACAAATGGGCAATAAAGGATCTTTCCTTGTTGTATTATAAAAAATAAAAGGATGGTGTTTAATATGGATAATGCATTATTTTATCGTTGTGAACGTTGCGGCAATATTGTCGCGCTGGTAAATGTTGGCGGAGGCACACTTTCTTGCTGCGGTCAGGAAATGACTAAGCTAATCGCAAACTCCACAGACGCTGCTCAGGAAAAGCATGTACCTGTTGCAGTTAAAAAAGGTGAAAAGATTCAGGTAACAGTAGGTTCTGTTATTCATCCTATGACTGAAGAGCATTATATTCAGTGGATTGCTATGGTAACTGATGGCAAAATTGAAATTAAATATTTAAAGCCAGGCATGGAACCAAAAGCAGAATTTATCGTTCCTGTGGCTCACAGCGAGGCTGTTTATACCGGTGAAAATGATGAAGAAGTTTTAAACTGCGAAGGTCAGCCATGCAACTTTGTCTGCAGAACCGAAACACCAAAGCCGGTTACTGTTTATGCATACTGCAACCTCCATGGTCTGTGGAAAGTTGAACTGTAATTTATAAAAATGCAAGACTAATAAAAACAAGCGTACGGACTGGTTGTCCGTACGCTTGTTTTTATATTAACCAACTTTGTTCATTTACTGTCACAGTGGATTGGTTGAACTAAATTATTAATTTGTCTGTTTCGCATTATTCTGCAAATAAAGCTGCGCTGAATAGGCGGCGTTCGCTCCGTCTGATTCGGCGGTAACAATTTGATGGAATGCTTTTTTACGCAAATCTCCGGCTATAAAAAGGCCCGGAATATTGGTCACTCCATTCTCGCCCACCTCCACAAAGCCATCTGAAAGTGGGAGCATGCCTTCCAAAAGCCCGGTGTTCGGCTGGATTCCCACAGCGACAAAAACTCCATCGACCGCAAGGGCGGTCGGCTCACCGCTTTTTATGTTTTTTAGCTGAATTTCTTCTACATTATTGTTCCCGTTAATACGCTCCACGATACTGTTATAAATTACGGTGACATTAGGCAGAGCTTCCAGTTGCTTTTGTAAGTAATACATCGCCTTAAAGCCTTCTCTTCTGTGAACAAGATAAACCTGTTTGCAGATTTTGGAAAGCTGTATTGCATCCCCAAGAGCAGTGTTTCCGCCGCCGATTACCGCAATTGTTTTCCCTTTATAGAAGTTACCGTCGCAGGTAGCACAATAAGAAACACCTTTTCCTAAGAAAGCATCCTCACCGGGAACTCCAAGTTTTCTTCGGGTTGAGCCCTGGGCAAAGATCACCGCCCTCGCTTCATAGGTATTCTCATTTGTTTCTACTGTTTTAATCTCATCAGCCAAACCAACGCGAATGACTTCTTCCAATGCAATTTTAGCCCCGGATGTGGTCGCCTGCTTTGTAAGCTCATCGGCCAAGTCCATCCCCCAAACGCTTTGGAACCCCGGATAATTTTCTATTTGATTGGTAATCGTCATCTGCCCTCCCGGCATCAGTTTCTCAAGTACAAGACTGGAAAGGCCGGCGCGTGCGGCATAGATGGCGGCTGTAAGGCCGGCCGGCCCGCCACCAATAATAATAACATCATACATACATTTATTTCTCCCTAAATCAAATTACAATCGACCCAATAAATTTTCCGCCCATACTTATGACATTATAAACGCCAAAAGCAGCCGTACGGATCAATCCGTGCGGCTACCGGGAATACTGATTTAATTTGTTAGATTAAAGAGCCGCTTTGATTACGTCTTCAAGTTCTTCCGGCGTTACCGTTGGCTCGAATCTTGTCACACCGCCGTCGCGGCTAACCAAGAATTTTGTAAAGTTCCATTTAACTCCATTGCCTTCCAAATTCTCCGGATAATTTTCTTTGACTACACCGTAAATCTTCTTTCCCATTTCTTTGTCCATTTCAAATCCTTTAAACGGAGCGGCCTCCGTCAAGTATTTGAAAAGTGGGTCGGCATTTTCACCACGAACATCAATTTTGGAGAATAGCGGGAAAGTCACTCCGAAATTCACGCGGCAAAACGAGGATATTTCATCATTACTTCCCGGTTCCTGCGCAAGGAACTGGTTCGACGGAAAACCAAGAATAACAAGGCCTTTGTCTTTATAGTCCTTATATAACTTCTCCAATCCGTCATATTGTGGAGTGAAACCACATTTGCTGGCGGTGTTTACAATCAACACTAATTTCCCTTTATAATCAGAAAGAGAAACATCCTCGTCCTTCATATTTTTTACTTTATAATCATATATACTCATATTAACGCTTCCTTTTCATTTGTAATGTATACCTTTTTTGTGTACTTTAAATATAGCACCTAAATTCTGTTATGTCAATAGACTTTAGAAGTTATTTTATCCGTACTCATAAAAAATATAACCTCACCCGTTTAAATAAACTCATCAGCCAAACGTTGAACCGTTGAAAGGTCGGCTGGCTTGTCTATCAGCGGTACACCGCCAGACAGAACTTTGTTTTTCTCATGAAAGGTACGTTTTGGTTCTTGATAAATTACTCCGATTGGAATTCTGTCCCCGTATTCCATCGCTTTCTGCATTGCCGCAGCTTTGTCGGAAGCATCATAGCCATCGTCCAGCCGGTACACCCTTTTGCTGTAATAGGAGAAGGTGTTTACCTTATTAAAGCTGACGCATGGCTGTAGGATATCGACCAGCGCATACCCATTATAAAGAATTGCCTGCTTCATAATGGAAATAAGGTGTTCCTTATCTCCGCTGAACGCTCTTGCGACAAATCCGCCGCCGGCGGCAATAGCTAAAAGTACAGGGTTAAGCGGCGTATTGATATTGCCCGTGGGCTGCACGTCCGTAACCTGTCCTTCAGCTGAAGTCGGGGAAGCCTGCCCCTTTGTAAGGCCATAAATCTGATTATCATGGACGAAATGCGTGATGTCCACATTTCTGCGGATATTGTGAATAAAATGGTTCCCGCCTTCGCCGTAGGAATCTCCGTCACCGGTGTCGACAATCACCGTCAGCTTTTCATTGGCGATCTTTGCCGCCACGGCGGCGGGAAGCGCCCTGCCATGGAGCCCGCAAAAGCTGTTGGCACTGATGTATTGGGGGGTTTTTGCAGCCTGCCCTATCCCTGCCACCATCAGCACTTCATAAGGGTCTTTATTCAGCTCTTCGAGCGCCTTCTTTAAACATTCCAGTATGCTGAAATTCCCGCATCCAGGGCACCATGCGGTATCGTAAGTGCAAAATGAATTCGTGCTCATGATAAAACCCCCTTCTGAATTTTTTCGACAATTTCTTCCCCGGAAATCTGCCGTCCGTCATATTTCAAGATGCTTCCGGTACAGGTGATGCCCGTTTGCTCCCTGATCAAATCCGCCAACTGCCCCGTGGCATTCTGTTCAATATTGATAATGTGTTTCGCCGATAGAACTTTTTCTTTCAAAAGTTTTTGGGGCAGCGGATAAATGTCGCCGAAAACGAGCGCCCCGTATGTTCCATTTTGGGTACTGTTCAGCAGTTTTACCGCCTCCGCAATTGAACCGTAGACGGAACCCCATCCCAAAAGCAGAGTATCGCAGGCCTCGTCGCCCAAAAACTCCGGCTCCTGCAATTCTTCTTTTAACTTTTCCAATTTTTTCATACGCTTGTCCATCATTTGGATGCGCATTTCACCGGATTCCGTAATCCAGCCCCGCTCATCGTGCTCGTCACTGTCGGCCGCAACAAAATTTTTCGTTTTGCCGGGAATTAAGCGTGGAGAAATACCATCCTCCGTAAATCGGTATCTCAAATATTCGCCGTCAGCCACATCTGTGGAAACAGGCTGATTGTGTTTAACAAGGCTAAAATCAAACGGCTCCACCGTACCGGAAGCGTCACCCAAATACTGGTCACTCAAAAGAATGACGGGTATTTGATATTTTTCCGCCAATTCAAACGCACGTATTGTTTGATAGAATGAGTCCTTGTGATTGCGCAGCGCGATCACCATTCTTGGAAATTCGCCCTGAGAAGCGGAAATGACAAATTTCAAATCGCTCTGCTCTGTTCTTGTAGGCAGACCGGTTGTGGGACCGGGACGCTGAACATCCACCGCGACAAGCGGAATTTCAGCCATGCCGGAAAGGCCGAGCGCCTCCACCATCAGGCAGAATCCGCCGCCGGAGGTGCCTGTCATTGCGCGCGCACCGGCAAACGACGCACCGATTGCCATGTTGATGGCAGCAATTTCGTCCTCTGCCTGCTCCACAACAAGGCCGGATTCGTCACCCTCCTCCGCGAGGTATTCCATAACCGGGGTAGCCGGGGACATGGGATAGGCTGAATAAAATTTCAGTCCCGCGGCAATCGCACCCAGTGCCAGCGCCTTGCTGCCGGAAAGAATCATCCAGTCACCAAACTTGCCCTCCAAATGCGGAAACCTTTTTTCAACGCTGTCATAACCTTCAGCCACTGCCTTCAGATTGATTTCAAGGTATTCTTCCTTAACGAAAGTTCTTATGATTTCCCTGACATGATCAAGTGGTTCCCCGAACAGCTTTAAAATTACGCCCACCGCAATGCTGCCCGAAACACGCGGGTTTCCAAGCGCTTTGGCCATCGCGTCCATATCGATTTTAATTGCCCGTTCATCCGCTGTGGTCAGCTTGCTGTCACACAAAATGAACCCGGTGTCCTTCAGCTTGTCCTTATGCAGCTCCACTGTTTCGTCATTCAGTGCAATAATTCCATCCAGCCTGTCGCTGTGCGAAGTGACAATCTCCGTTCCAAAACGGATCAATGAAAAATTATGGCCGCCGCGTACACGAGACATAAAATCCCTTGCGGTGAACACATTGTAACCCGATTTTTTAAGCAGCTTCTCTAATATGGAGGCCGTTGTCTCAATGCCTTGCCCGGCTGCTCCGCCTATCAAAATATTATACATAAAAAACCTTCCCTCCCTTAAGTGTATTTAATTCTATTGTAGTCTGAATCTATGAATATTGAATGAATTATAATGATTTTCTATATACAAACGCAAAGATTCGTCTTATCCTAAGATTGATCACAGCTTTCTGTAGTCAATATCGTTGAAAGAGGAATTAACCATGAGTAAATATCAGAATGCCGAAAAGATAGGCCTAAGAGACAAACAAACCAATGAAGTAGTTGCCGTATACCCCAAAAGGATAGAGGGCACTGATGCCGAGATAGAGGATAACGTTAAATTCTGGTTCTGCCAGCAAAGCTGCTCGGCAGAAGAAGTGCTGAAAAATCTGTATGTGGACGTGCTTACCCTTGATGAAGCTGAAGCCCACAAAGACCAGCCATTTTGCAGCGGCCCCGGCTGCTCACTCAACTAAATCCATTTTAGCAAACAGGCTCTGCCAAACCGGCAGGGCCTGTTTTTCATTTATGTATACACTCAATCCGGCTCATAGAGGCGTTCCGGAGTTTTTTATACAGAATAAATTATGATTCAAAAACAACAATTGCCTGTCCGCGCTTAATACGTGGAAGCACTGTTTCCAAAATGCGGAAATTATGGTTCAGATCTTTCTGCTCTAAATAGGCTGTCGCGATATCCTGACCAATCACCAAATCCACATTGCGTGGGTCGGAGCAAAGCAGAATCGCTTTTCCGCTTCCTAAAACAGGAGCCTTAAATATATTGCCGTCTA
>DAMDEB010000006.1:7423-7843 GCA_032090075.1 Caproiciproducens sp. | reverse complement strand
ACTTACGGCAAGCGCATAGGCTCCATAAATGCCCTTCGTTGCCAACAGTTCGATTCCGGCAGCCACATCTGCAAAGGAATTTTCGCCGGTTTTCCAGTCGTTCCTCTTTAGCTTGTTAACGCCGTTCGCATTGAGCAACCCTTGATAACCGTACTTTTCGTTTTCAAAATAAACCAGCCTGTCTTCCGCCAGTGCGCACGCTTCAGCGGATGCCAATACTTTCGACAAATCGGTTGGGTATCCTGATTTTGCGCTGCTTTCAAGATCCCTCGCCAAAAGCGTAAAGTCATCATAAACCGTTGGTATTTCTACAAATTTTCTGCCGTTTGTTTTGATCATTCCCTGTGCGGAAACCTCTTCGACATGGTCGGCATCATCAATATTGATACTTTCGGCTCCCACCCCAAGAGGCCCAAAAAC
>DAMDEB010000006.1:6144-7413 GCA_032090075.1 Caproiciproducens sp. | reverse complement strand
AAACATGCAGGAACCGTCTGCCGGTCAAAACGTGGGAAGCAGTCTGTACGACTGCGCTGTCTATTTGCTCCCAAAGCTTAGCGGATATGGGAGAACTTTCTCTTGATAAATAACTCATTGATTCGACCTCCTTATAAATTGTATATTATTTGTTCAGCAAACTTCCCACAGTCTGCTGAACTTTGTCATCCGGTGATTTTTCGCCGGCAGGTTCAGGAATATGTAATTCTTCAAGCATTTCCTTCACTTCGGCTTCGCCGGAGGCAAACAATTCCGCTTCCTGCGGATCAAGGTGACGTAAGAGCGTCATTAGCTCACCGACATGCGCTTTTTCTTCATCACGAATATCACTGATTACTCTTTGAGCCATTTCATCATCCGTCGCCTGAACATGTGCGTCGTAGAGATAAATAGCTTCGAGTTCACCTGCAATATCCAGTCGTATTGCTTGAATCAGCTCTTCTTTGGAAATTTTTCGATCAACATTCCCCTGAAACGGGTTTGCAAAAGCTGGCATTTGTTTCTCCTCCAATATAAAAATTTTGGTATTATCCAATTAAAATATAGCACCACTGATACCGATATTCAAGTGCGAAAGGGTTAAATTTATTTATATTCTTTCCTTTTTTTACAAAATCCGTTCTTTGTTTAAAAAACAGGACGCTTGCCAATTCAAGCGTCCTGCATATTTATCAATTATTTTGTGCCTGCACCGCGGTAATGGCAACTACGCCCACAATATCCTCCGCGCAGCAGCCTCTTGACAGGTCGTTAACCGGTTTGGCAATGCCTTGTAAAATCGGGCCGTAGGCCTCTGCTTTCGCCAAACGCTGGATCAGTTTATAAGCAATATTCCCACAGTTCAAATCGGGAAATACGAGCACATTTGCCTGACCCGCGACCGGACTGCCCTTTGCCTTGGACTGCCCGATGCTTGCCACCAGGGCGGCATCCGCCTGCAATTCACCATCAAGGGTAAGTTCGGGTGCTTTCTGCTTCGCAAGCTTTGTCGCTTCGACCACCTTATCCACAAGCGGGTCTTTTCCGCTTCCGTAAGATGAAAACGACAGCATCGCCACTTTCGGTTCGGCTTGAACAAGATGCTTGAAAGAGTCCGCCGACGCAATCGCAATCTCTGATAATTCTTCCGCGTCAGGGTTAATGTTCAACCCGCAGTCCGCGAAAACGAAGGTACCCTCCTGCCCGTAGGAGCAGTTTGGAACGACCATAACAAAAAAGCTGGATGCAATCTTTGCCCCCGGCGCGGTT
>DAMDEB010000006.1:3609-6134 GCA_032090075.1 Caproiciproducens sp. | reverse complement strand
GGACGAACCGTATCCGCTGTAGAATGGGCTGCGCCGGACACCATGCCGTCAGCTTCCCCTTTTTTCACCATCATCACAGCATAGAACACATTGTCCTGCATGATTTTTTCTGCCTGTTCAGGAGTCACTCCTTTTGCTTTTCTCAACTCATAAAACGCGTTTGCATATTCTTCACGTTTGGGTGAAGTAAGAGGATTGACGATCTTGGCTTTAGAAATATCTAAATTTCCTGCAAGCTTGGCAATTTCCTTCTCATCACCAACCAAAACAACATTTGCAATCTGTTTTTCCAATATCATTGCAGTCGCCTGGATTGTTCTTAAGTCATTACCTTCCGGCAAAACAATTGTTTTTTTGTTCTGTTTTGCTCTTTCTATGACGCTATTTAAAAAATCCATTTTTAAAACTCCTATCAATTAATTTTATTTCATACAAACAGTTCGGGGCCGGAGCGCCTGTAGGCGCCCTGTGCAGGCGACTGTTACCGTATAATGCTGACCGTGTTCGGCTTTCTCGCGGGGGCTTTGGGAGCGGCTCCGTCAATCCAGCCGACTGCCGCTGTGCCGCAAACAGTGTGTTCTTTTGGTATTCCCAATTTTTCCAAATAATCTCTTACGCCCGGGTTGGCGTCCAGCCACCGCAGCTGATTGATCCAGCATGAACCCAAATTCAGCGAAGTCGCCGTTAAAAAAATGTTCTGAAGTGCAGTGGAACAGTCTGCCATTGCATTCGCGTAATTGGGAACATTGGAAGCGATAATCAGTGTAGGAGCGTGATAATAAAAATTATAGCCGGGATTTGCGGCGCCCTTTTTGGCAGCAATTTTTGCGGGATACTCATTTTCTGCAAGCTCCAAATTTAGGAACGCGGTTCTGACAACTTCATTCAGCTCCAGTAAAATCTTTTCATTCTGAATGGCGGTAAACAGCCACGACTGGCTGTTGCTTCCGCTTGGCGCGTAGGTAGCCGCTTCAAGAATACAATTCAGGTCGGCTTCTGAAATCTGCCGGCTCTGGTATTTCCGAATGCTCCTTCGCGTTTTAATGATATTTATAACTTCGTTTTCCACAATCAACGTCCTTTCCAAATAACAGCTCCTTTGCGCTGCGGGGAAATTCGCCACAGACTGAAACACACGGAAACTGAAAATATTTGATTCATATTGCATTATCATTGATTATATAGTAGCACTTATTCCGATATTTTCAATATTAATTACCGTATTTATTAAGATTTATCCATTGCTCTTTTCGGTATTTAAGTACAGGGAAATCACATCAATGAACTCTTTGCCGTACTTTTGAAGTTTCGTCTGCCCCACACCGGAAACCTGCAGCAATTCTGAATCTGTTTGCGGCAGGCGAGCGCACATGTCCGTTAAGGTCGCATTGGAGAATACCACATAAGAAGGCACTCCCTGCCTTTGCGCAAGTTTTGTGCGCAATTCGCTCAACCGGTCAAACAGTTTGGGATGCGCCGTATCTGACCCGGCTTTTCCCTTAGAAGCCGGCTTTTTCGACCCGAATTCCAGCTCTTTGATCAGCTTCATTTCAAGCTGCCTGTCTTCATACAGAACCTCGTCCGCATTTGCTCCAAGCCGAACAACTGGGTATTCATCATTTGTAATCGACAGGTACCCGTTTATCACTAAAAAGTTGATCATTTCACGGATTCTTTGCTCTTTCACATCGGACAACATTCCATAGGCAGGCTGTTCATTGAGCCTCAGCCTTAGAATTTTTTCCGTCTTACAGCCCCGCAGCGTATCCACAACCATTTTCACGCCGTACCGTTCCCCTAATCGCTTTACGCAGGAAAGAATTTTCCGCGCCTCAACAGTGATATCTATTTTCTCAAAATTATGGTTGCAGTTATAGCAATTCCCGCAGAAGCTCGCAGAATACTCTCCGAAATAATTTAAGATGTACGTCCGCAGGCATTCGCTCGTCTGGCAATAATTCGTCATGGACTTTAAACGTTCACGGTCTTTTTTCTGCACAAGCTCCCGCGTTTTATCATCGAGCGCGTCATTTTCATTCGCGTGTCCGATAAAATACAGGTTCGTAATGACATCCTGACCGCTGTAGAGCAAAATACATTGCGCCGGCTCACCGTCCCTGCCGCCTCGCCCGGCCTCCTGATAATAGCTTTCAATATTTTTAGGCATGTTGTAATGGATGACAAAGGACACGTTTGATTTGTCAATCCCCATGCCGAACGCATTTGTAGCAACCATAACCGTCCGCTGATCATACAGAAAATCCTCTTGATTTTTCTTTCGCTCCGCATCGGGCAGCCCCGCGTGATAACGTGTGGCCTGATACCCTTTTTCACATAAAGCGGTGCAGACTTCTTCCACATTTTTACGGGTTGAACAATAGACAATGCCGCTTTTATCCGTGTAGTTTTCTAAAATATGTAACAGTGCCGCCGTTTTGTCTTTGGGGTGCTGCACTTCAAAGTATAGATTTTCGCGGTTGAATCCGGTGGAAACCACAACGGGGTCCTGCAGTTTCAACATTCTG
>DAMDEB010000006.1:1346-3599 GCA_032090075.1 Caproiciproducens sp. | reverse complement strand
ATGATATCGTCGCGCACCTCGGCGGTCGCCGTTGCGGTAAACGCGCTGAGAATCGGGCGGTTCGGCAATGTTTCAATAAACTGTGGAATTTGCAGGTAACTCGGGCGAAAATCCTGCCCCCATTGTGACACGCAATGCGCTTCGTCCACGGTCACCATCGAAATCGTTGACTGCTGCACAAAGTTTTGAAAATCATCTGTCATCAGACGTTCCGGCGCCACATAAATAATCCGGTACATTCCACTGCACGCGTTGAACAGCGCGCGGCGGTATTGCCCCGCGGTAAGGGAACTGTTGAGGTAGGCAGCGCGCACGCCAGCCTGCGTCAATGCGTTTACCTGGTCTTTCATCAAAGAAATCAGCGGGGATATGACCAGCGTGATGCCATCCATCAACAGGGCTGGAACTTGAAAGCACAGCGACTTACCCGCGCCCGTCGGCATAATCCCGACTGCGTCGCTGTTTTTAAGAATCGCATCAATCAAAGTTTCCTGCCCGTCCCGAAAGTCCGAGTACCCGAAATACTGCTTTAATATCTGGTATTTATCATTCATTAATTAAAATATCCTCATCTATATTCAATGTAAGCACGCGTTCGCTTAAATTTGGTTTTACATATAATATTTATATTCTACTCCTGTGCTGCAAATCCTGTCAACAATTGCGCTTATATCTATGTGACTGTTTTATATCTATAAACCAAAATGGCTGATGAATCCCCTTGTTTCCATCAGCCATTTTGCTAAGAAATCGCTCTGTAATAGATATTACCCAGATTTTTAAAGTTCGGGCGGCCTGCCGAATCCATTAAATAGGCTGAATCATCCGCATCTTCCTTGCGATTATTATTTAATTCAGTAATAATTGTTGCCGCATTGTATTTTCCAAGACCGTGACCATAATAAAGCCCATGATTCATGTCGATGACATTTTCTCCCTGCCATTCGGGAGTCAGCGGATTCACATCCGGATTTGCAAAGTACCGACGGTCACCCGGCAAATAATCTTTTTCCTGCTTCATCATCCCGATTTCTCTTAAAAGAGGGTCAATGTTATGCCAGTTCATTAGATAAATTGTTTTAAACTGCTGATTAAAAAGCTCTTCCGGGTAAATGCTGAGCAGCGCTTTATAATACACAATAACCATGGCGGTCGCACGTTCTGTTCCATACAGTGAGCTGTTGATAAAAATATCATTAGTTGCGTCACTGGGTTTAACGCCTTCTTTTAGTTCAAACCCTCCGTCGCTCTTGCGATTCCAGTACGCAGGATTGCAGGTCGTTTTCCGAAAGACCTTAAAGTTCAGGTCACTCGCATAAAGTTCGTTTGCCGCGTTGATAATTTCTCTCCGCAGAATCAATTCAAATTTCAGTTGATTAACGGAGTCATACTGATATTTTTGTTCACTTGAGGCCAATATATTGATAATATCCCTTTCAACACTGTTAGCGGGAAATTCACTGCTGATATCGGCAATATTGGCCGGCTGACCGGCAATAATAATCATCGAATCCCCCCTAAGCCCGCTTTGGCTATCTCAATTTGTTTATCCACCGGATACTGCATCCATTGATTCCACGAACGCAAATTTCGGTCATGCATCCGGCGGGAATATTTTGAAAGAAGCTTTTCGTCCTCGCGGCGCAGTTCATGGAACTTCTGCAAATGGTCTTGTTCGGCCTGCGTCAGCGGCTGGAGTGGCTTGTGATTATACGGCGATATGCTTTTATACAGATACTTTGCGTCCAAATCCACACGGCAGGGTTTTGGGTCACTGGTAAACTGAAGATTTTCTCCTGTAAAATACAGGAATTGTTTGTTTTCCTGCAGCCAAGCAAGAAAATTCTGATACTGCTTTTGCAGATTTGCGCCCTCCCCCGTTTCGTCGGGTATGAAATGAAGAAGCTGACGGGCGAGCTCTACATCTCGCCGGTTTGGGGAACGAAGGTAACCCGCAATTAGTTTTAAGCAGTAAAACGTCCGCGCCTGAAAAAAGCACCATACCAGGTCGTGAACCAAGTATCCTTTTCGATTCCGTTTAAAAATCATATCCGCTACCATCGGCAGCACTGAATTATCTTTATATGTTTTAATTAAAAGTGAGGCAACTGCATCCATCACCTCGTCATAATCATCATTTAAGCCGTCATCGGCCGAACCGGTTTTTAACATCCATTTTAAAGCCGAATAAGTCATGCCGCTGTTTTCGGAAACCAGACCGGCAACATGAGAAAACATATTTTCGTCCTTTAG
>DAMDEB010000006.1:0-1336 GCA_032090075.1 Caproiciproducens sp. | reverse complement strand
TCCTTTAGTATCTTAGCGCATATTTTTAGCGCAACAGCATTGCGCGAATTGAGCTTTTCGTACAAAGCCAGCGCTTCAATTTCAGGGATTAGTATAAACAAAGAAGCAAAATACAGTCTATCCTCGTTCAGGTAACTGATCGCTTTTTGTCTTTGCTTTTCTCCCAATCCATGAAAAATGTTTTTAAAATCATCAGTACCTCGGTTCATTCTCATTTGATCCAAGGAACTCAAGTTGTTGAAACGATTCATATCAATATCTCCCTTTCCTTTCAGGCGAAAAACAATCGTCATAAAAAGCTTTCATACTACTCTCCAATTAAAATATATATTTTAATTGGAGAACGCCCGGCTACGCCGTGCTTGTTTTGCGCTTAAAATAAGTGCAAAACCCGTCTCATGCTAAATCCAACGCGCTTCGCGCTATAAAAACGTGGTTTCTCGTTTTTAATGGATTTTAGTATAATATATAATATTGAAAAGAGAGATTTTGTTTCTATCAACTGGTTAGTTAATGCATAAAATGTGCGGTATCTTCATACAATCTCCACACCAAATTGTTATGATATCTACAAGGCCGATATCATTTCCTATATTTGTTTACCAAAACTATAGATGTCCGAGTAAAACGAATTGTACAGCATAAAGGGGTAGGCGCCATAAATGGCGCCTACCCCTTTATTATTTCTCTGCAAGACACATCAGTTTATAAGTTTTATTGCTTACAAAAACGTTCCGACAAGTAAATAAATATTCAGAACAGTTACGATAATCCCCGTACTCCAAAGCATAAAATTATTTAGCTTTGTATTTTTATATTCGCCCATCACTTTTTCAGAAGATGTCAAATACAATTGCAGGAATATGGTAATCGGAAGCTGAACACTCAACAGCATCTGAGAAATCAGCAGCCCTTGAAAGGAATTCTGAATAAACAGAATAATCGCCATAGCGGCAATCAAAGAAATCAGCACGCCGGTTTTTGTATGCTTGTCCTTGATGCTGTAGGATTCCCCAAACATTCCCGCCCAGATAATTCCCCCGCTCATTCCAGCTGTGATAGAGGAGGAAAATCCCGCAAAAAGCAAAGCAATGGCAAAAACCACTGCCGATGCACTCCCAATCAGCGGAGTCATCAGTTGATGTGCCTGAGAAAGCTCACTCACCACAATATGCTGTTGAAAAAAGGTTGCGGCAGCGAGCAGAATCATTGCACTGTTGATTGCCCAGCCAATAATCATAGAAAAGAGCGTATCTTTAAACTCATATTTCAGCTGGCCTTCAAGCACGGCCTTATCCTTTAGGTTGAACTGCCTGCTCTGAATAATTTCAGAATG
>DAMDEB010000005.1:42631-48724 GCA_032090075.1 Caproiciproducens sp. | reverse complement strand
ACCAAACCATTCCACTATTGTCAATGCTTTTTTTGAAGTTTTTTCATCTTTTTTTAAAATTATCTGTTTTTCGACCTGTTTTTCCAGGTTTTAAGCCATTTTTCGACTTTTTCAAGTGAAAAAGAATTTTGCCTTCACCTGATGAAAGGCTTTTTTGATTCCGAATAAATCCGCTTTGTATGGGAATTCTTTTCTTAAGGACTGAAAGAATGGGTTGTGATAATAATGAAACATGCTCAAAAGAGAGAGTATAAAGAATTCGGAAAATACATCTGGCGCATTATGATAATTCTGCTTGTGAACCTGCTGATGATCTCTATTGTCAGCGGCGTAGGCGAACAAGCCGTCATACGCCTGCGCGGCGGCACGTCTGTAGAGACACTTTCGAGAGTCGGTTCGCGCGGCGACGAGGTCAAGCAGATTCAGACCAAGCTGAAAAACTGGGGCTATTACAAAGGAAATGTGGACGGCATCTTCGGCGAACAGACGAAGCAGGCGGTCATCAGCTTCCAGAAAAAGAACAGTCTGACGGCAGACGGTGTCGCAGGGCCGCAAACTCTTAAAGCGATGGGGATCTCTTCTTCCTCATCTTCCTCGGGGGGCTCCAGTGGCGGACAGGGACAATATAGCAGCGGCGACGTCGACCTTTTGGCGCGCGTCATCTCCGCGGAATCGCGCGGTGAACCGTACGCGGGCCAGGTTGCCGTGGGCGCGGTTATCTTGAACCGCATTTCGCACCCTTCGTTCCCCAATACGCTTGCAGGCGTGATCTATCAACCGGGAGCGTTCTCGTGCCTGAACGACGGCGGCATCAACGCGCCAGTAGCAGATTCCGCCTATAAGGCAGCGCGCGACGCAATCAACGGCTCCGATCCGTCCGGTGGAGCGATCTACTATTATAATCCCGAAAAATCAACAAGCAAGTGGATTTTCTCCCGCAAAGTCATCACAACGATTGGCAAGCATCGCTTTGCGATCTGAATATTGATTCTTCCGGAAAGGCCGGGGCTGTGCATTACAGCTCCGGCTTTTTTTGTTGGTTTCTTTTCACTCCTGTTTTAGATAAAAAGCACAAGCTGTCGTGTTGTGTTTCTTTTCGACGGCACTACCGTAAAATAATTTGAAAATTTTTCAAAGAATCTGTAACAAAACGGAATTTCAAACGTTATATTAGCAAATGGAAAATTTTGGAGGTGATTCCAATGATTTCGTAACTTACTGCTCGCACGATTAAAGCGGAATAAAACGGATTTGTTACGGAAAGGAAGATATCAAAATGAAAAGAATGAAAAAATTTTTGCCTGTTCTTTTGGCTATGGTCATGTCTGTAGGATATAGCGTTAATGCTTTTGCTGTTGAACAAAATTCCTCCCTCCCTGTGAATTCACCAACCGTTTATAGTGATGATAAAGATGAGGCAAAAAGAATTAACGACTTTTTAGACACAGCACGCCCTGATTGGGCCAGAAAAAGGCCTTCCATAAACTCTGCAATCTCTCGCTCATGGCAAACTATTCGTGAGAAGGGACAAGTATCTGTCAATAATGATGGATATTTAGAGATTGCAAGTGGAGTAACTTTAGCTTCTTACAGTGTAGAAAAAACCGAAGGATTTATAGACTTTTGCAATTCATTGATTGAAGATGGTATTGCAGTATTTGATCCGGATACATTAAACTTGCACGTACAGCAAGTATATGATATTAATAAGATCGGGAACAGTGATTCTTCTGAACAACCTAACGTTGACTATCAAATAATGGCTTCGTACCCATCCTTAAACTTGGGGCAAATGTGCGTTAATAATGACAATCAAATTAAAGACTATTATTACTATTGCGTCGATTTGCAATCTGCATACCCAGAAGAACATATCGATCCTTGGTATTTGTCCGCAGTGAAATGGGTCGATAAAGTAAGAGAAAATGGGGCATGGGATTATAAAGTACAGATTGGCCCATGGGATAAACAATATAGCTGCACATATGGAGGAAAGACCAATCAAATTAGAGACGCTGCATGGATTGGAAACTATAACTATGGTTATACTGGAAAATTTCTTTTTTCTTTAAATGCACTGCATACCGGAAGTTTGATAGTGGCTAAACTTAACCCTAGAGATATCACTGAGGATTGGCCTGCCATTGATGAAGGATTTTATGACGCCCCATAAATCTTAATTTGTAGTCTTTGGAATAAGCAAACTTACCTGAGGTGATTACCAGTGAAAACAAAGCATATAACCCAGATTCAAATCATCGTTAAGTTATTCCTTTGCATCCTTCTGTTTTTTGTTTTTACAAATTGGCAATATTTATTATTATCAATATTGATTGGGTGGGTTCTTTTTGATTTCATCAAAAAGAATAAAAAGTTTCTTCTCCTGAATCTGCTGATTATCGTATATGCGCTTATTATTACATTCAGTTATACCGCTCAGGAGTTTGCAGATAAAGTGCGCTTTTACACATTGGAAAGTCGGTATTTATCCGTGACAGAACAGCTACTGCCTGAGTTGTCTCAGGACAACGACACCTCTTGGGCTAAATGTCAGGACAACCGTCTGCTCGGACTTGCTGAAAACCGAGCCGTTATTTATGTAAAGCACGGTGATGACATTTTGATTTATTTCCCCACATGGACCAATTTTTTCAGAAGCGGCGGCTATGTGTATTACAACAGTGAAACTGCCCGGGATTTTTGGGAGCACCCCAGTCGGTATGACGATTCTCTGAGTAAAGACTCCTCCTATGATGATAAAGAGTCTTTAAATGACGATTGGGACTATATTAAAATTTATTGACCTCTTCGTTGGAGCCCGTTACCGTTTAACAGACAAAACCAGCCGTTCTGCTAGAATGGCTGGTTTTGTCTTACGGCAAAGGACTGCTGATTTTTATGGAGAAAAAATAATGAAAGCAAAAAGAAAACGGTACTATATCATCACGCTGATAACCGCTGTATTTATTTCAAGCTTATGTTATGCACGGTGAAAGGGATTTCGGGGCAATGGGTGACGGCTTTTGTTTCTATATCTATCAGCTTCCGCCGCAAGAAATGAGCTTACTGTTACAGGAAAAATCACTCAACCGCTGGCGTCCTCTTCCCCTTGACTCTTCCCTAACCGTCCTGATCAACGAGAGAGTTGACGCGTTTACCTCTTCTAGCATGGTAAAGAAAATTGATTTTAACATACAGAACGGATATTATATCTTTAGAAACACCGGTAATCCGCAGGCCTCGCTTTCCTCCGGCAATTCTATGGATACGCCGTATCCTAACGCAGTCTTTGGAATCATCGATTTGCAAAACAACACAATATACTATGAAACGTGGGATATGTAGCTCCAAAATCAAGGAGTGAAAAAGAAGGAGTGATTTTATTGAGGAAAAGAATGCTCATTTTATTCAGTTGTCTCACTCTTGTAATGCTGTTCAGTTCCTGCCAGTCAAAAGAAGAGGAACCCCCAGACCGCAGTCTTGCTCAACACGAATTGGCGGGGGTATTTATAGACAGTCTGCAAAGCAAATCCGGAAATTACACGGTTTCATATTTATACTATCCCGAAGATTCCAACGAACAGACGAAAGAATTGATTCAAGCTATCGCGAATTCCAACATAAAACTTGTAAGATGGGGAATTGTCGATCCAAAAAAAGGACCCATCGAAGTCACCAAAAGACTGTATTACTACCCGTTAAAGGTTACCTATCAACTTCCGAGCAAGGAGGAAGAGTCAACCATCCAGATCGGCATCTACGAAATTTTCCCTGACAAGGAAGATGACGAGAATTTCTCGAAATCCACTTTGGCTGCCGGTATTGGCCGCGTGATTCTCGATTGGGAAGGGCTTCCCGACAACTTAAAAGAAGGAGCAAGCCAACCCGAAGAAGACAACGGTCAAACCGTATTGGATCTGCTGAACGCACAATTTTAATTGGTTGGATTGAAAAAGGACAGCTTCCCTCTTTGCGGCTGCTACATTATAGAAAAAGCCTTTGCTCCGGTATGGAGCAAAGGCTTTTTTACTGTTGTATTGAAAGATTATTTCTGAAAATTCAGAAAAATAGTTTTGACTTCTTCCGCGCGCTTCTCGTGAACATCTCCGGTCTGCGTGTCGGTATAAACCATCAGGTAATTGCCGTTCAGTGTGGCGGGAACCTGCTTCTCCATAATGGTGAAAGTGCCCTTCTCCTTCACGTCGGCCAGAACTTTCTGGGCTGCTTCATTCTGATCAGAAGGATCGTATCGGTACAATTCCAGCGTAATATTTTCTTTACCTTCGAAGCTGCCGCGGTATCTGACGCCTTCCTTGGCGCCAATCAAGCCGGCTTCCATAGCGATCGGGTCGCCTTCCGCCACTCCCTTAGCCGTCATATACTGCTGCAGGCCCTTCAGGGAGTTCTCATACTGTACTTCAGCCTGGCTGCTCTGCGATGCCTGAGAAGACGACGCCGCTGCCTGCGACGCCGCTGCCTTGCTGGCCATATATTCCGCACTGCCAACATCGCCCGCGCCGCATCCCGCAAAAGAAACCGCCATGATCCCGGCGGCCATCATTGCTATCCATTTTTTCATAGGGGATTAACCTCTCTTTTTGTCTATTAGTATTATTATATCAGGTTTTTCCTGCGCAATACCGTTTTGTACTCAACGCGATCAGGAGCACCCGCTCTGTTTTGTTTCAGAGATTATTATCACATGATAACCAGAACCAATTACAGTTCATCCATAAAAAATTGTTTCTTGATTCATGCCATCCTGTTTCAATGCTCTCTCAGGCATCGAAAGCTCTGCTTTCGCTTATGCCGTGAGGTTATTATAACGTATCCATTGAAAAAAAGCAACCGGGCGGCCTCCCCTTTCTCCCGCAGGCTCAATAAAGCCGCAGCCGTATATGTCCCTTTCATCCGCTGAATTTGAAAGCAAAAAATTCTGTAAAACAACTTGTCTGTTTGAAAGGATATGCAAATTTTTGCTATGGTATTCCGTTGAGAAAAATAAGAGATTTGCTCTGATTTTGGGTCCTGCTGAGGGATAAAACATCACACACAGCCAAAAGAACACATATACTAAAACGGAGGTAGTGCTCCCGAAATGAAGGAAAAGGACCGTGCCTTATGAACCATTGTCGAAATATCGGTTTCCTCAATTTGTATTGTTATACAGAACAGCTGCCGCTTTGCAGAGCTTGTATCTTTCTTACGGATTCTGCCGGAAACTGTGTCAGCAGCGGAATAACAAACAGTTGGGGTATGGTTTGCCTCCCTTTTTACTATGACGGATTTTACCGGATTTGGGCAGCGGACAGCAGTCCCTTTCAGCCTGCAGCGCAGGGTATGGGGACTTGCCTGTATACACACTGTCCCAAATGTCTGGCTTTCCCATTCCGCACAACAGGGGAAGGTTCTCTGCTGATTACTCTGCGGGACGAAAACTACCCCGAATACACCTTATCAAAAGGAGTCTTTACTTTATGGCGGATATACTGATTGGCAGCGCCCTAACAAACGAAAACGGACTAGCCGCATTCACAGGTCTGCCGCCCGGAACCTATAAATACGTGCAGACCGGCGCTACGACGGGCTATACCCAGGATTCCACGGAATATACGATCACCATTTCCAGTGCAACTCCCGTAGAGGAGGACCGCACCAATTCACCGACAGAAACCGGCACCATCACGGTGACAAAGCACGTTGCAGGATTCCCCGACTATGTGCTGCCGGGTGCGACCTTCAAGCTGGCAGACAGCAACGGCAAACCCCTGGTTTCTGTTTCTTCTGCCACGGACAGCACCGGTACCCTTACGTTCCCGAACGTGATGTCCATTACCGGCACCCCGCAGACGTATCAGCTGACAGAGGTAGCCGCTCCCGACGGGTATGAGGCAAATACCACAGAATATGACGTTGAGGTTGATGTTGGTCAGACTGCGGGACAGAGCGTTCCGAATACACCGTCTGTTCAGGGTACACTGGATATTACCCTTACCGACACAAACTATGCGGAATACGGCCTGGAAGGCTCGAACTACAACCTGTATCTGGTTACTCCCTAAGCTTAAGCGCAGCAAAAAGGGCCGGCATTTT
>DAMDEB010000005.1:0-42621 GCA_032090075.1 Caproiciproducens sp. | reverse complement strand
CCTTCCCTTTTATTTGGTTATGAGAAAGATGCCCAGCACACAGATGCCCATACCGACCAGCTGGCGGGCGGAGAAGCTCTCCTTAAAAAAGACAAAGCCGATCACGAGCAGCACACACGCAAGCCCTACATTTGCAACCAACGAACCCATGCCGACCTTCCACCCTGCGCGGTATACAAACAGATACCCCAGCTCCAGTGCAACAATCGAAAGCCCCAATGTAAAGCTTGTCCAGTTGACTTTCTGAACTTCCTGCAGCAGATTTTTATTTCCTCCCACCAGGAAAAACAAAATCAAAGAGCAGACTGCCGCCGTCAGATAGGTAACGGTGAGGGAAGCCAGCGGTTCCACAGTAAGCGGGGTTGACTTTGCACACACATGGTACAGCGCGTTCGCTCCAATCACCATTAAAATCGGCCAAATATAATTCCACATACATCCTCCTGAAAAGATCGCAAACAAGGAGCCTCCTCGTTTGCGATCTGATATCAGCCAACAGACCCGTCGGCACGTACATCGGCAATTCCCGGCAAGCCCGGGAAATTACACTTCCTGCGGCACTTTCTCCCGGGAAGGAGAGAACCATTTCAAAATTTCTTCCCGCTGCACCACGAAAATAGCCAGAAGCAGCACGAGGGTCATGCCGCCGCAAAACACATATCCAAAGCCTCCTCCAGCACTTTCCATCACCGAGCCGGCAAGAAAATTCCCAATCGGAGTCGAACCGAGGTTCAGAAAAGAATACACACTCATCACGCGGCCGCGAAACTCGTTTGAAGAATTCGTCTGGAAAAGAGAATTGGAGGTATTGACGAAGAGAAGATTAAAAAATCCCACCAGCCCGATCAACAGAGCGCACACGGCAAATTGCCGGGTAACGAGGGTCAGCACCTGCAGCAGCGCAGAAGCGATTCCGCTGATCGGAAGAAGAACCCTTTTCACTCCGTTTTTGCTCAGATATGCCATCATCACCGCAGCCAAAAAGGCGCCAAGCCCCGCCATGGAGAGCAAAAGCGAGTAGCCATCAGACCCCTGCCGCAGCACAGAGCCCGCAAAAACCGGGATGATGACGTCGTTGTTCATGGCAAAGGTGCACACAGCCGCGGTGGCAAACACGTTGATCACCAGCACCCGGCTCTGCCGGATATACTTCAGTCCCTCCACAACCTGCTGAATCAGGTTTTCTCCCTTTCCCCTCGCGGAAATCCCCTTGGCGCTGATCAAAAAAATCCCGATCATCACCGGAATATAGCTGACCGCGTTGAGGAAAAAGCAGAATGTCATCCCGAACTTCACCATCACGATGCCGGAAAAAGCCGGCCCGACGATCTTGGCGAGATTGACAATGGTGGAATTGAGCGATATGGCGTTTGTCAGATCTTTCGGCCCCACAAGATCAATGAAAAAGGATTGACGTGTGGGCATATCGATCGTCTGCGTCAGGCCAAATAGAAAACTGAGCACCACGATATGCCAGTATTGAATCTGCTCGGTATACGTCAGAACCGTCATCAAAACTGCCTGCAGCATAAACAGGGCCTGTGTGCCAATCAAAAGCTTTTTCTTTGGGAGCCGGTCGACAATGACGCCCGCGAAAAGAGAGAACAGCAAAAGTGGAGTGAATTGGGCCACTCCGATCAGGCCGACCATCAGCGGAGATTTCGTAACGGTATAAACCAGCCACATCTGTGCCGTTCGCTGCATCCAGGTTCCGACAAGAGAAATACACTGTCCAAAATAAAACAGCTTGAAATCCCGATATTGGAGCGCCCGGAATGTCGTTTTCAAAAATACGGAAGCTTTGTTATTCGGTATTGTCAAGACCCCCCGTTCGGAACAGCCGGATCTTTCCGATCCCGCCGATGCTGCATTTCACGTTTCGCTTTCTCTTGCCGCATCAACGGGAAAACACAAGGCGTGACTGCAATTTCACTAAAAGTTTCTTCCTAAGTCAATCGTACAAAACACCTGTAAAACGAAAGAACCACGCAATGTGAGCTTAAAAGGGTAAAAACTGCCCCGGCCATGTGGTCCAAATGGGATTCGTTCCATCTCTGTCCGCAGCACGCGGCAGACAACCAAACAGAGGCAAAATTACCGTTACATTTGCCGCCCGATTCTATGTTCAATCTTTTTTATGAAAGCTAAATCGCAAACAAGGAAGATCCTTGTTTGCGATAGGGATTCAAACGCTTTTCATTTGTATTTGCTTCTATTGGGTCCATCTGTCCCCCGGCAAAAAGCCGAGCAAAAGAAAGCCCCTTACCCGAAGCTCATTTCCTATTCCCGCCCGTGTCTGGTAAGCGCCCAGGCTACCAAAGCAATAATTACGATTACGACTGCAATAGCAGCAATGCCTAAAATACCGAGCATACTCATACCTGAAGGTTCCTGAGACACGATAATAGAAGTTGGGCCGTCTGCACTTCCGATTACTCCCATTTTCTGTCGTATCCTTTCCTTTATTCTTATTCAGATAATACCATTTCCAGCCATCTTTGTAAAGAGTTCTCCTCAGAACACGTGCGGTGATCGGGCACTTTTCTCCCTGCCAAACGCTTATGTATTCTCATCCGGGTGTGAAAGAACTGTTCCCGAACTGCTTGTTCCGGTGCTTACCAAAGAAGAAATTTCAGGATTGCAAAATCGATGGCGGCAAAGATCAGGGCAAACAGTGTCATATAAATGCACCCTTTCCCAAAACCGACCAGGTGAAACCTATAATCCTTATACCCCTTGCAGCCCTCCGTACCGGGTAAGATAAAACTCTTCGGGGTAATTGTGCAGAACAGCAGCCAATCCATCACCAGAAGGTCCACCACATTCCAGGCCATACAGATGATCCACAGGTGCAAAAGCACTGTTCCGAACGATACCGGAGCGGCGGCGTAGTGAATCAGCCCCGCTGCGAGCAGCGTACCGATCAAAATGACATAGCAGCATACGGCAAACAGGATTCCGTTCCGGCGCTGTGCGGGCGAAGGCTCCGGCAGGCGGGCCGCCGCACGGGCATCCGGCGGATAATCGTGTACCAAAAGCCAGGGATAACGGTAGAACAGGCACATCAGCATCATGATCCACAAAGCGGACCAGACCAGGCCCTCTAAAACAGAGGACAGTACAGGCGACATCGTTTCATTCCTCCTTTAACAGACGGGCAAACTCAAGCGGACTTTGCATTAAAAAACCACAATGGCCATAGCCCGGTTTTACCACCAGGGAAATATCCGGCCGATTTTCCAGATTCTCTTTCTGGTACTGGTAATTGGGGTCCTCCCCGCCGTAAACCAAAATGATCTTTGTGCCGCCGCCCGAAATATGCTGCGGCAGCTGAGGGCCAAAACACGTTTCACAGGAGCGGCGGATCGTATCCCGGGTAAGACTCAGGCAGGAGCGCCGCATTCCTGCACCGAAACTCCCATAGTGTGCATCAAACACACTGGGGGCCTCCGGAGCGGACTGCACCACCTGAACCAACTGCCAGAAGCTCTCTGTATTTTCCGCTGCCTGCACGGCGCTCCAGCCAAAAGGCGGACTGTCCAGCATCAGGCGGTAAATCGGAATCCGGCCGCGCTGCCACAGCCTCCAGGCCAGCATCGCGCCCAAAGAGCTGCCTGCAGCGGCTGCGAGCTCCCGAATCTGTTTCTCTTTCAAATAGGCTTCGATCCGCTCCAGCTCCTCGTCAGCCCCCGGGTACTCCGTTTTTTCGTCAGGGTCGTACCCGTCCAGTGTGGGGATCACCAGAAAATAATCCTGTACCAGAGCCGGAATCAGGGCCTTAAATAATGCACCGGTGGTAAACATGGTATGCAGCAGCAATATACAGGGCTTTTCTTTTGGCCCGTAGGTATCCATTCGCATAACCGGCCTTCTTTCTTTGTTAGTTTTATATAACACATATGCAAAAGAAAGGAGTGTTCAGCCCTCCTCCGTAAAGATACAGGAAAACAGCAGTTCATACATCGTTTGCAGCGTGCGTTCCAGTGCGTCGGCATGCAGCTCGGCCTGATTGATCTGGGCCAGCGCCATGATCTTCAGCAGATTGGCCACCAGATGTTCATCCAGATCGGCACGGACGCCCTCCATCCTCCCGAACAGCTGCATCATCACCTGCGACTCGTGCTGTGCATCGAGAAAGCATTCCGGCGGCAGGGCGGCGCGCAGCTTTTCCTCATCCTCGGCGGTCAAATACTGATAGATGCTCCGCTCACTAAAAATGATCTTTTTCAAGAACTCCTTTGCCTGCGGGATCGGCAGTTTTTCCCGCCCGTCCAGAAGCTGCTGAAAATAATCCATGAGCTGGGTACGCAGATATCCCATCATCTCATGGACAAAGCGCTCTTTGCTCGGGAAAAAATTATAGAAGGTACTTTTGCCGAGACCCACGGCAGCCGTTATCTTTTCTACCGAGGTGTGGGTCATGCCGTACTGCCGGATCAGATCATAGCCCGCTTCCAGCATCTGCACCCGAACTTCTTCCCGTTCCTGCCAGTCAAATTTTTTCGGCGCCATGGAATCCTCCCTTTGCGACTGTTTTTTCAAAATAAAGCGACTGTTATTTTTATTTTAGTCGTAAAAAGAGAGTACCACTATTTCTCCGCCTTGTCAAGACAAAGCAAAAAGGCTCTTCGCAGCGCGAAGAGCCAAACAGATGATATGTTGAAAAAGTTCACAGGACGTGAAACTACTGACGGTAAACATTTCCCGCAATCTTTTCCAGCGCCGCGATATTTGCCAACCGGTAACCGGCTTTTGTCTTTTGCAGCAGGCCTTTGTCGCAGAGACTGCGGAAGGTGCGCAGCAGATGCCGCAGGCTGCAGCCAAGGGATTCAGCAAGCAGCGTGTAATTGGCCGAGAACACACCGTTCTTCTGCATGACAAGCACATACCCCACCAGCCGCTGCTCCAGCGGATACAGCAGGTTGATGGCAATATTCGAGTTGTTGCGATCCGTTTTGGCACAGGTTTGGCGGCACACAAACTGCAAAAAGGAGTTATCGGCGAGCAGCCACTCCCGCTGATCCTGAACGAAGGCCGCGAGACAGTATGTTTCCGTGAGAGCCTGCACATTCGTTTTGGCGATGGGATCACCGAACAGCTCAAACTCCCCAATCACCTGAATGTCGTCGTAAAGGCATAACAGTACAGTGCGGCCATTCTCGAGCGTTTTAAATACCTTGCAGCTGCCGGTGAGCAGAATCAGAAAGCAGCCGGCCTGTTTTCCCTCCGTGTACAAAAACTCCCCCGCGTCGAACCGGCATAAACGAAAACACCGGAACGCCGCGTCAGACAATTCCGACTGAACGCTGCGCACCTGCTCCATCAATTCCGGCTTTTGCCCAAGCTCCAGATACTTCATCGGATTTCTCTCCTTCTATGACATCTGTCATAACTGCCTGTGCAGATTCTGTGCAATAATAATACCATAAATCAAAGCGCGGAGGGGCTTTTCAATGAACTTTTTCCTTTTGCTTGTAAGCGGTATCTGTTTGGGGCTGATGGTCAGCCTGAACGGAAGACTCGCCGCCGATTTTAACCTGTTTGAGGTCAGCTTTCTGGTTCACCTGATCGGAGCGGTGATGCTGCTGGCTGCCGCAAAGCTGATTCAGAAAGAAAAAATACAGCTTTTGGGTGCCCCGCGCTACGTGTATTTCGTGGGATTTATGGGTGTTGCGATTATCGTGATGACCAGCCTGAGCACCACATACATCGGCGCAGCCCTGACCATGGTGCTTTCCATCACCGCACAGCTGGTGGGTTCCGCTGTTGTAGACCATTTTGGATGGTTTCGTGTTCCAGTCAACAAATTCAGCTGGCGGCGGGTTCCGGCCTTTGCGGTCATTTTGACCGGTCTGCTCCTGATGATTTTCTCATAAGAGAAGGAGGAAATGTATGCTGTTCTTTGTCCTGCTCGCCGCGGTCAACGGTTTTGTTACGATTATCAATAAGATGATCAATCTGGAAGCGAAAAAATCGCTTGGCACAATCAACGGAACTCTGATCAATTACTTAGAGGCAACCGCTATTTCTCTTGTGATTGTCCTCCTGCTCGGTGACAGCCGCCTTGCCGATCTTTCTCACTGGTCCGCGGTTCCGCCGGTAAACCTGCTGGGCGGCGTTTTCGGCCTTGTGGCGATGGTTCTGACAGTCATCGCGATGGAACGGGTACGCATTTCGTACTCAACCATTATATTGCTGGCGGGTCAGCTGGGCACCGGCTTTATTCTGGACGCTATTGCGGCTGGAAAAGTAGTTCCGCTCAAACTGCTTGGCCTTCTCATTGTGATCGCGGGCATTTTCCTCGATCAGATGGCTACGGGCCGGAGTTCGGAGACACACCTGAAGGAGCAGGAGTAAAAAGGAAATGCCCGGCCGCTCAGCGGTACTTCCATCATGAATCAAGAAGCCGCATCATTTTGATGCGGCTTCTTTTCTTTGTCTCCAGCTTTGCAATTCAACAATATTGCCTTCCGGGTCTTTGGCATAAACAAATACCGCTTCCAGGCCGTTCGGGTATTCCGCGGTGATCAATTCCCCAACACGGCTTCCGCCTTTGCTGATCACTTTCATTAAGGTTTCTTCCACATCGTCCACTTCAAAAGCGAGGTGGGCAAGACCGGGGCGGTTTATCTCTGCAGGCACTGCTTCTTTCAGTGTGTCATAAGAAAAAATTTCAAGCGTCGGATGGTCCTCTCCGTAACCGGGCAGAAGCAAATGCTCCCCGGTGATATGGGCCTGATGCAAGCCGGTAAGCCGATCTACCCATCCCCCACGAAGATTGCGTGCTTCGTTGATGCTTTTACAATGAAACACATCCTTATAAAAGGAAATCAGTTTACTTGCATCCTTAGCGATGATATTGGTATGAACATAGCGAAACATTTGAATCCCACTCCCCTTTTAATATAGTAAAACCGTTGATTCATTCAAAATCTTTTTCTGATGTATTGTTGGGGTGATCCGAATCAATCGCGCTCCTGTATTGTGACGTGGACACTGTCACCTGGTTGCTTCCCGATTTTCGTACGAATGTCTTTGCGCAGACCGATGATATAGCAAACTGAGCCGTCAGCATTCTTTACACCCATATTGACAACGCTTCCATCATACGGCACGCCATCAAAAGTCGCATGAACCTTGACGCGCCCTTTCCCGAACTCCATTTTCACGTCATATGGGAATTTGACATACGCGCCGTCTATATCGGGGACTTTGCAAATGATTGCATCAAACTCATAGATTTTTGAGTTCATTTCTGTCTTTCTCCCGCCTGTTTGATCCGCCACTGTGTGATGTCGGCAATAAGCTGATAATCAATCGGCTTATTCAGAGGAAACTGTATCGTTCCCTTGGACGTTTTGTATCCGGCCAGCCTTTCCGCAAACACTTCTGTGGCCTCGCCGCCCGGAAAAATACTGATGTGCTTCTTGAACGCGGCAAAGTGGATCACATTTTCGCCCTGCCAAAAGGTAGGCATCTGCCACGAGATTTTCTCTGTGGCCTGCGGCGCGGCGGAACGGATTGTTTTACGCACCTGCTGCAGAAGCGGCTGAACATCCTCGGGCTGTGCGGAGATATATTCGTCGATTGTAGTGATTCTCTCACAATAGTGATCTTGATTTGTATGATCGAACGTGCGTCCGCATTTCGGGCATTTCCACATAGCTTTCACCGCTTTCCGAATTTCATTTTTTGGAGTCTGTCTCCCCTCCCTGATCAGGTAAAGATAAGGGCGGGGATTTCTTGATCGCCAGCTTTCTTTTTATTATATCCATATCATAAATGAATTTCAATGAATGAAAACAAGGAGACCCTACTGTTGTCATTCTGATATTTTCAATTTGCAGCACAGTTCGCCGTACCGTGTTCGGTTAAAGTTGCCGCAGTCTATTTTTTCTCAACACCCAAATCCTTTGGGTGTAAGTCTCTTTAAAAGAAAAGCCACAGCCATGGGCTGTGGCTTTTCTTTGCGATGAATGCAGGGCAACTGAAGAGTCATTTTGACATTGCCGATTTGCAGTGCAGTCTGCCATGTCGCTCCCGATAAAATACATCGTAACCATGTTCTATCAAAATCAATTTTTTTCGAATTCTTCTAAAAACAAAGCCAAACTACAAAGATCGAGCTCTGTTTTTATGGAAACAGTGAAAAAAAGATTTTACGGACTGGTAAGATATTGCTGATGGTTTAACCGATAAAAGCTGAATTTATCAATTATTAAATATTTTGATGTCCGCAAACATTTTGTGCAGTTTGTGCTCATCAAACGGAAGATATTCCGCTATTGTGAATCCGATAACATCGGCATTCTCGGTTATACACTTCAGCACGCCGGAAAGCTTCTCCATCGTCATCCTTCCGCTTCCGCTGCCATCTCCAACCAACTCCTTGTTTGCGAAATAGGTAGAGTGAAATAGGCTTGCATCCAACACATCAATATCAAGATGAATCAATATATGGTCAAAACGGCACAAGAAACCCCTGATTTCATCATCGGATAAAAACGCCTCTGTCTGCACTTTGTAATCTACGCCCATATCTTTTAAAAACTTCTCCTGGTAGCTGTGCAGTTTCTGTAATCCAACGTATAAAATATCATCAGCACTGAATTTTTTGTTCTTCATCAGGCCGGAAAGTGTATTGTCCCCATGACCCATAAGCGAGCCAAGTACCATAGCATGGGCATTTGGGTAACCGTCCTTGACAGTTGATACATCCGGATGAGCATCAATCCAGATAATGCCGACATTATCGTAGATCCCATGCAGATAATCAAAAGGAGCCTGTGAAACGATGCAATTGCCACCAATCGTGATAATCCTGTCCGGTCTGGCAGCCTCAATTACCTCAGCCGCCTTCCTTATGCCGGCGACGACCTCATCCTTGGCATAAATTCCATCTGCCACACTGCGCTCCTTCCCGTCGGGCGGAGCGATTTTTACTTCCAGCAAGGGTTGATTTTCATTTTCGGGAAGAATATGCGCAAGCAGCTTCGCACCAAAATAATATGTCTCTAACCCACCGCTTAAATAATCCGGGTACAACAACCTAATTGTTTTCATATGTTCCCTCCTTGGTAATTTTCGTTTTATCAGCATGATTATATTTGAGCCTGACTTTATCATATCAGATCGACGTACATAAAAAAAGACATAGCTTCCCTTTGACGGAAAGCTATGTCTTTTTGTGGACACCGTGGAAAAAAGATTTCTTATCTTTCTCCAAAGAGAGCGCCAAATTCTCAAAATAAATCAGATTCTCCGCAGGCAATGACCAATTTTATGATGCCATAAATCCTCAGACTCTTCACGGCCGTGTTCAAATAATTATGCGGCTGTTTTCGGTCGATGTACTTGCCATTGATAATTCCTGCCCTGTTTTCTGATGAAAGGCGGCGGGAGCTTCTTCGGTTGAACCATATCTGGCGGCGGCTTTAAATGGATGATTTGTTTCTGCGCCAATGGTTTTGGCGAAGCGGAGCGCTCCAGAAACGGGTAAGCCTGCCAGCATGAAATGGACTGTTTTCGCATATTTTTCATTCTTTTGCCGGTTGGAATTATTGTGAGAATTTCACTGTAGCCACTGCCAGTGCCTCGGAGCAGAGTATCCCCTTGGTGGGGAGGCTCACACGCTGTCACAAACGGCTCACACGCCGTTTCAACTGATGTGGTGGTGTCTACTGCTTCATCGATGCGGCTATCGCTTACAGGGGCGCAGCTGGGTTCCACGTTTTCGGAGCAAATTTCTGCATGGAGGGTCTCGGCAAAGGCATCCTCCTGAATGGCATTCATGAGCGACAGCTTGGAAAGGTTCCGTTCCACCGCAAGGTCAATATAAAACGAACGCTGCGCATCGGTTTCACAGCACTCCAGTATCACGGCATTTTGTGTCCAGCCAAGGGACTGTGCCCTGCTCATAAGAGCCGGGCTGTTTTCATAAGTGCGGTAAAAGTCACGCATCCTGCGGAGATTGCGAAGAGAGAAGCCTTTCAGCGATGGAAACCGGTCGGCGAGCATCTCAGACAAATGCGTAATAAACGCTTTTTCTCCCTGACGGCAGATACATTGACCGATCCTCGTATAAAGCTCCAGCAGTGCCCGATTGCAGGGCTTTTCATCTTTTTCATAGCATTCAGCTACCGCAGAGGCAATCTGTTCCAGATACAGGGCACTGTTTTTTTTCAATGCTTTCATAGGTTTCTCCTTTCCGGCTCCGTGGGAGCCTGTTTTTTTATGTACCCAGCAGAGCAAGCTCCGCCGGTGAAATGCTTGGAATTGTTAGTAGCTTTGTTTCATTTCAAGGCCGCCGTCCTGTTGTGCAGTTGCTTCATCCATATGAACGCCCAGCCGGTTGGGAAGATAATCACTCAGCCAAGTGCCGCCGAAAGCACTGTGTGACTGCAAACGCCATATGGCGAGCTTTCCCATATGCAAATCCACATTTTCCATAGAAAACAGCAGATTGGTGCAGCCGTCATGCTCAAAAGCGAAAACATCCTTGAAGGTATCGCCGTTTTGCAGAATTCCTTCCTGTGTCAGCAGCTCGTTGATGCCGTTTACCCATTCTGAAAGCTCCCCGCCGCAGCCTTGAAGAATCAGTCCCTCATGGTCTGTCATGGTGCGAAGCTCATCTGTCGTAATCCGTTTCACGGTGCATCCTCCTTTCATTCCATCCTCATGCCGAACTGCGGAGTGGGACTTTCCTCCGGCTCAGACGGTGCTGGACGCGAGAGCACCGAGAAGCTGTCCTCTCCGGGAACGACACCGAGGGTGCGTCCATTGTCAAAGGTGCAGTGAAGCGTGCCGATGTCATCTACAAAATTTACAGTTCCTTCCGTTCCCGGCGCAATGGGCGCATAGGGGTCATCCATACTATTGAGTCGGATGCGGGTTCCGCTGGGATACCGCTCCTTCATCCGCTGTGCTTTTTGGTAATCGAAAAACATTTTCATTCCTCCTGATATGCTTTGAATTTATGTTCAGCTACTTATGGGATATAGAAAATCAGGTGCAGGATATTTCACCGCACCTGATTGCTGTTGCCCTTATATGATCTGCTCAATCTCCGTTCCGTCCTTGAAACGGATGAGCAGTTTTTCTTCGCTGAGTACCGTAATGGCGCTGATCAGCTGCCGCACCGTGACCTCGTCAAAGGCAGTGATGCCGGTGTCCGCCGATTCCAGCTCGGCGGCAAGCTGCTCTGCACGCTCGTCCGCCTGTTCGGTATCCTGCTTATTTTTCTCCAGCTCGCTCCGTTTTGCCACCAGTGCGGAGAATTCCATACTGACCTTCTTCAGTTCCTCATCGTATTGGGTGGAATCCGCTCCCACGGCGGCGGCAAGCTGAAGGAGCCGGTACTGCTGTTCCCGCAGTTGAGAAAGCCTGCTGTCGATGGCTGCAAGGCTGGTTTCGCCATTTCCCGGCAAAAGGGCTGTTCGGATGCTGTCCTGCAGAATTGCTTTCAAGCTCTTTTGGCTGAACATTTCGTTCATGGCACTGACCACCGCAGTGTGAATCCTGTTTTCCTCCAGCGTGGGGGCGTCCTTGCAGAACTTCTTACCATTCTCCAGACGGTTGATGCACCGCCAGACAATTTTTTTACCCTCCGGTCTGGTCCATGTCACTCTGCGGTAGGGACTGCCGCAATTTCCGCAGGATAACAGCTCGGTCAGCACATATTTGCCGCTGTATTTGGCAAGCTCGGTTTTGGCGGCGGCGCTGACCTTTTTCAGGCTGGAGCGCCGTGCCATTTCCTCCTGCACCCGCTGAAAGGTCAGCCGGTCGATGATGGCGGGATGGCTGTTCTCCACGTAGTATTGGGGAAGCTCACCGGTGTTCTTCTTAGTCTGGCGAGTAAAAAGGTCTGCGATGTAGGTTTTCTGGAGCAGAGCGTCCCCCATGTATTTTTCGTTTTGAAGCATCCCCCGTATCACGCCGTCATTCCACTTTTTATGCCCCCGCGCCGTTTTGATGCCGTCCGCCTCAAGGTCTGCGATGATTTTGGCTACGCTGTGCCCAATCAGATACCGTGAAAAAATCCTGCGGACGATTTCCGCTTCCTCCGGGTCGATTTCAGGCAGATCGTTCTCGCCCCGGCGATAGCCTAAAAATCCGGCATAGTGAAAGTAAACCTTGCCGTCCTTGAAATTTTTGCGGTGTCCCCAGCGGATGTTGCCGCTCATGGACTCGCTCTCGGCCTGTGCCTGGCTCATCATAAAGGTGAGAATCATTTCATTGTCCATGTAGAGGGTGTTGACATTTTCCTTTTCAAAGAAGACGCCCACGCCCATCCGCTTGAGCCTGCGGACATAATCCAGACCGTCCAGCGTATTCCGGCAGAACCGGGATACCGATTTGGTGATAATCAAATCCACCTTGCCCTTTTCACAGGCCTTGATCATCCGCAGGAAATCCTTGCGCTTTTTGGTGGAGGTTGCGGTTTTGCCCTCGTCCGCAAACATATCCACCATGGTCCACTCCTGCTGGGCGGCGATTTTTTCGGTGTAATATTCAATCTGCGCCTGATAGCTGTCGAGCTGTTCCTCGGAGCTGGTGGAAACGCGGCAGTAAGGCGCTACCCGCAGGCGCTGCTTGCGGATATCCTTTTGGTTGTGCTTGGGATCAGCGGGAATCACCGTGACTTTTCTCACTGCGCTTTCGGGCACTTTGCATCCTCCTTTCCATCTGCTTCAAGGGTTTTTCCGTTGATGAGTCGCAAGCGGAGACTGCCGTGGGCGGTAAATTGGATTTCCTGCACTGCGATTGTGAAAAGCTCTCTGAGAAGTTCCGCATTGATGGATTGTGTAAGGATTTTCTCCTTCAGTCTCTGCATCTGATAGTAAGGCATATAATCAGGCAGTCCGCTGTATTGCTCGGCGGCACAGACCAGTATCAACATTTTGGTGTACTCCTGTCCCGGCTCCGCTTTGTTCAGCTCCCGGATGACCTCGTTCTGGATGCGTACCGCCTCCAGCGTCGGCTCCTCTATATTTTGCGGCAGAAACCATTCTAAGAGGTTGGGGGTCTGCGCCAGCACATTCAGCCTATCGGATAGGGCTGTGCGGATGTCCTCGTCCTCTATGTAACGGCGGTTGGTACAGCCCTCCTTTTCGCAGTACCAGCGGGGCTTTCCCCCAGCTCTGGTATCGCGGAGCATCCTGCCGCCGCACACGCCGCAGACCGCTTTTTCACGGATGGGTCCGATATAGTCCGGGCAGGGTGTATAGGCATTCTTTTCTCTCCTGATAAGCTGGGCACGCAGAAAGGCTTCCGGCTCAAGGATGGGGGGATATTCCTTTTCCCCAAGATAGCGTTCGTTTTCGAGGATGCGCTTGACCATGTGCTTGTTCCATTCGGCCGTGTGGCTGTGGTAGCGAAGCCCCCGGCGCATCATTTCGGCGGCAATTTTGCTGTAGGCCATGCCGTCAGTATAAAGCCTGAAAATCTCTTTGACCGCCGCTGATTCTGTGGGACAACACTGCAGCTCACCCCTTTTCATGGTGTACCCGAAGGGGATTTTTCTCTGCCATGCCATATTACCGCACCGTCCTTTCCATGGTTTCTTTCAGCATCAGACCGTTGTGAAGGCTGATATTCATTGCTGTTTCCGATGAGATGAAGATGCTCTCCACCAGCGTTTCAAACACTTCCTCCGTGAGCGCCTCCAAATATTCGGGGCTGTCCTCCAGATAATCCAGCATGGCTTGGGTCGCTTTAATCTGACTGTCCTCGCCGTTGGCCTCCATGATGCGGCGGCGTTGACGGCGCAGCTCCCGGAGCTTAAAGTCAATTTCGCCGGTTTGGGATAAATAAAGAGCAGAATCTACGTATCCCTTCGACTTGAGTCGAACAAGAACGAGATTCTGCTCGGTGAGCTGGGCGATTTCCTTGTCGATATCATTGATTCTGCGGTTGGAGCGAAGCTCCTTTTCCCGAAGCTCGGTCAGCTGAGATAAGACCGGGGACAGGATTTGCGCGCGATGCCGTTTCAGCTTGTGGTACATGCGGAGGATTGCCGTGACAATCTGTTCCTCCGGTATCTGTGAGGTGGGGCAAAGGTCTTTATCACGGTCATGCCTCCGGCAAGTCCAGTAGACCTTGTTATTGACGATTTTTCTGCGGAACAGGGTTCCGCAGCCTTCACAGCGGATTTTCTTTGCCAGCAGTGCGGAGGAAACCGTTCCGTTTGTCTGCCTCCGTCGGCTTTCCATCAGTGCCTGTACCCGCTGAAAGTCCTCCTTGGAAATAATCGCCTCATGGCAGTTCTCTACAAAATATTTCGGCTTTTCGCCCTTGTTGCGCACTTGCCGGAAGGGGATTTCGTTGGTGGCGAAGCTCTTTTGCCAGAGCATATCTCCGGTGTAGGCGATGTTGGTGAGGATATATGCCACTGTGCTTGGGTGCCAGACGGTTCGCCCTTTCGTGCGGGGGATGCCTGCTTTGTTCAGCTTGTCTGCGATGTCATCCTTTCCCTGACCGCTGAGATAAGCGGCATAAATGCGGCGCACCACCTCGGCCTGTTCGGGAATAATCATCAGGGTGCGCCCCTCCAGCCTGTAGCCGTAAGGCTCGGACGGCGAGAGGTAGTCGCCTTTTTCCATACGGATGCGGACGCTGATCCGCATATTGTTTGAGTGGTTCTGTGACTCCATCTGTGAAAAAGCGCCGTAAATGGTGGCGATCTGCTCCGACGTCATTTTGCCGGTGTCGATGTTCTCCTTTTCAAAGTGGATAGAGATGCCCAGCCGAAGAAGCTCCCGCACATACTGGATATATTCTTTGGTGTTTCTTGCGAAGCGGGAGATGGATTTGACGAGGACGCGGTCGATCTTTCCGTCCCGGCAATCCTGAATCATGCGGTTGAATTCATCCCGCTTGCTTGCCACAAGGCCGGAAATTCCCTCGTCGGCATAAATGTCCGCCAACTCCCAGCTGTCCTGTGCGGCGATGTGCCGGGTGTAATAATCCACCTGTGCGATGTAGGAGTTCTGCTGATCCTCTGAATCGCTGCTCACACGGGCGTATGCCGCCACACGGAGCTTTGCAATTTCCGGCTTTCTCGCCTGTATCAATGTGATTTTCGGCGCTACCGCCGATGTTGAATTGGATTGATACATCTTTTTTCCCTCCTTTCAACGACATACACTACCACACCTCCGGGCATATAGCTACTGAATAGTTGATAATATTCAGAAAACAATTCCGGGACTCAGCAGAGCGCGATGATGGTGGGGCGCAGCCTGCGTTCCAAGTCTTTTTTAACCTGTTCAAGTTCCTTGTCCGTCATGCCCTTGACGGCTGCAAGCCGTTCGAGCTGCTGCAGGGCGGCAGCGTACATCAGATTATCGGATACCTGTGAATGTGTCATGGTGTATTCCTCCCTCATAAAAAAACGCCGGTTCAAGTCCGACGCTGATTGCCAGTGCTTCGTCAATTTTTTTCATTTCCCGCATATCCAGCCTGCCAATCCGTTCCTTGAGCCTTACCCGGTCGATGGTGCGTATCTGCTCCAGAAGTGCAAATGACTCTCTGGATAATCCGCCTGTTCCTGCGATGGCCGTGTGGGTGGGCAGAGGCTTTTTGGGCTTGCCAGTGATGGCGCAGACGATGGTGGTGGGGCTATGGCGGTTGCCTACATCGTTTTGCAGGATAAGTACGGGACGGATGCCCCCTTGTTCCGAGCCGATAACGGGGCTTAAATCGGCATAAAAAATATCGCCTCGGCTGATGGTTTGCATGTTAGCGTTCAAATTTGCACCTCCCTTGTTTGACATTATTTGGTTTCTTAATGGCACAAAAATAGGGACCGCCCTGTATGATCTGCTTCGCTGTGAGAGCCTCCGCAGGCAGGGCGATCCCCATTGCTTCTGACATTAAGATTTCTTGCTGTGCTTAATTTGACACTACTCCCCAAGCACCAGAATCCTGCTGCGCAGGACTCAAAAGGCGACGGCCTGAACTGCGGCTGGCTTCACCGCATCATAGGAATCTCACCTCCACCGGGATCTCCGCTGGCTGCCCTCATTGCGTGGTCCCCCGGTCAAGGGGGGGCTGTGACTGGACAGAAGTATCAATATAGGCTGACGGGATCATTGCGAGACAGGCTGCCACAGCCCGCTTTTCGGTCGGATGGGTACCGCTCTGCACCTTATTTGGCCGTCTTTGATAGGTTGGAAAATGAGAAACCATGAACAGAATAAAAGGAATATGGTCGCTTTCATGTTCTCATCGCCGTCCTACAGGTGGTCTTGGCGCATCCTCCGAAGTCGCTTTCCCTTTTGGGGTCCGTCAGCTAACGTATTCAGGTCGTCGGATATGAAATTTTCAAAGAGCAATGAGGGTGAATAGAAAAACCCCCTCACTACTAAGCCGATTTCGTGAGGGGGTCTACAAAAAATATTTTTACTTTTCTATCATTTTTTTGAGCTTCAGCCGAATCTGTCGTTCACGGTAGCTGATAGTTTGTTGCTTGATACCGGTTTCCCGCTCCAATTCCGACTGAGATTTTCCTTGAAAGTACAGGGCAAAGATTAAAGCCTGTTCCTCCTTAGAAAGCTGTGCGAGGCACCTGTGGAGCTCTTCCGTTATGAGCTTGTCCATGACCACATCCTCCACACGGGGAGAGACAAGGTCCGGAATCCCATCCTCACCTGTAGTTTCCGCCGTATCCATGGCACTGTAATAAAAGACGCCGTTTGCCGTATCCCTTTCCTCCAGATAGGTTTCACGACGCTTCATGCGGTGATAGGTAAAATAGACTTCTTCACTAACCGGTACAAGCTGACCCTGCACCTTGATTCGATACTCTTTTTTCTCTGCCATATGGCTTGTCCTCCGTTTTCTGAAATTTTGATGGTGAGTCAAAATGTCAGAAGCGGAGGGGAACGGCAGCGTGGAACGATAGCTGTTATATATAAAAACAGATTGTTAAATTCTGTAAATTCACGTCGCTGTAGCGGTTTTCTTGTCGAATAAAAAAAGTCAGTAGATTGCCCTTGGCAAAATACTGACTTTTTTAAAGTAGACTTATGAAATTGTGTATGTAGAGTAAGGAATAGATAGATTGCGCCGTCTTTATCTACACCTCCGTGCGGGAGGGTAGCTGTTATTACTCATAGAGATACCTCTTTCTTCCGTGGCAGGCGAAAGCCGGTATCCCGATATCCAAATAATCCGTCAAAAGCCGTAAAAGGGAGCAAGGGCGTGCCCTCTGTTGGAGAGGGCACGCCCTGCGCGGTTTTTGGCAGCCAGGCTATCATAACGTTCCAAAACGTCTTAGACCCTCGGCTTTGCGCCCCCGGTTTTCAGCGGGTTTGCCCTTGGCTTTATTTATTTGTTGTTCTTACTTTGTTGTTCTTACGCCTTTTTCATCCACCTCATAACTATCGATTTAATACCACTTACCTTCGCTCAGAAGCCACTTGCCGGATATCATCACGGCGTTTGCGTCAAAGTAATACCGTTTTTTGCTGGTTTCACTGCCGATGTCCTGCTAGCCCGTCAGTGCTTTGTTGCCGGAGTAATATCGCCAGGTACTGATGTTCGGCGATCAGCGTCTGAAACACCTACAAGCGCACTACCATCTGCACGAATACCCGCCGGATGCTGCGAAAGTATGTTGTTGTCTGCTGTCCAGCGTGACAGCGAACCGTTTTGTTTTGTCCTCGCCCTCCATTTAACAGGCTTTCGTCCTGATTATAAATTCTTTGTATTCAACGCGCGGAAGGAGTTCAGCACTGCAATGATCGTCACGCCAACATCCGCAAACACGGCTTCCCACATAGTAGCGATCCCAACCGCGCTGAGTACAAGCACAATGGATTTTATCGACAAAGCAAGCCATATGTTTTGCTTTGCGATTCGGAGCGTCTTCTGAGATATCTTCATTGCTGTTGCCAGCTTGGACGGCTCGTCGGTCATAATTACGACGTCGGCGGCTTCGATGGCCGCGTCGGAACCCAATCCGCCCATCGCAATGCCTATGTCGGCACGGGCTAAAACAGGCGCGTCGTTAATGCCGTCGCCTACAAAAGCCAGCTTTCCATTTGCCGATTTTTTCGCCTGCGCCAGCAGTTCCTCCACCTTTTCCACTTTATCTCCGGGAAGCAGTTCTGTGTAGACCTTATCCAGCCCTAATTCTTTGCCGACCTTCTCACCCACGCTTTTCGCATCGCCCGTCAGCATCACAGTCTGATGGATGTTTGCTTTTTTGAGCAGCCTTATCGCTTCTGCCGCATCTTCCTTAACCTCATCGGCAATTACGATATATCCGGCATATTGACCGTCAATGGCAACGTGTACGGTTGTTCCTATAATCTCATCCCGCGAATATTCAACACCGATTTTTTGCATTAACTTGACGTTACCGGCAAAAACTTTACGGCCATGAACCGTTGCGCTGACGCCGTGGCCCGCGATTTCCTCAACATCAATAATTTTTTCATTGTCGATATCTTTCCCGTAGGCCGCTTTCAACGAGAGCGAAATGGGATGATTGGAATAACTCTCAACATAAGCGGTAAGCTCCAGCAATTCTTCTTCGGAAATGCCGACAGCGTTTATCTTTTGAACCTTGAACACACCTTTTGTAAGGGTTCCTGTTTTGTCAAACACAACGATTTCAGTCTGCGCCAATGCTTCCAAATAGTTACTGCCTTTGACAAGAACACCGCGCCTTGACGCACCGCCAATGCCGCCAAAGAAGGAGAGCGGTATGGAAACAACCAACGCGCATGGGCAGGAAACAACCAAGAATGTCAATGCCCTGTATATCCAGTCGCCAAAGGTAGCGTCGGATATTACCAGCGGCGGGATGATCGCAATTAGAAGCGCGGCAGCCATAACGATTGGGGTATAAACCCGCGCAAATTTTGTAATGAAGTTTTCGGTGTTTGCCTTTTTGCTGCTGGCGTTTTCAACGAGGTCAAGTATTTTACTGACAGTCGATTCGCCAAATTCTTTTGTGACCTCAATCGTCAGAACACCGTTCACATTGATACAGCCGCTTAAAACATCCGAGCCGACGCCGGCTTCGCGCGGAACGGATTCTCCGGTCAGCGCAGAGGTGTCGATCATTGAATTGCCGTCCAGCACTTTGCCATCCAACGGGATTCTTTCACCTGCGCGGACAACGATAGTATCGCCAATCGCCACCTCGTCCGGGTCGGTCTTGATCAATTCGTCGCCCTTTTTCACATTTGCGTAATCGGGGCGTATATCCATCAGGCTTGCGATAGACTTCCGGGACTTAGCAACGGCATAGCTTTGAAAATACTCGCCAACCTGATAAAACAGCATAACGGCAACAGCTTCGGGATATTCCCCAATAATAAGCGCGCCAACGGTCGCTACAGTCATTAAAAAGCTTTCCTGAAAAACCTGGCCTTGAAAGATATTCTTGATAGCCTTTACCACTACATCGGTTCCGACTACGATATAGCTGGCAATAAAGATAGCGGGTTTAAGCCAAAGGATGTCTGTTTTAACCAGCAGCCCGATTGCAAAAATGACTGCGGCTATGATAATTTTTACAAGTTTCTTGTTCATGTTGAACTCCTTTCTCCTCCTTAGATAAGGGGACGAGCATGATTGAGCATGCACTCAACTGTTAATGCAAAAAAATTTAGTTCTCTGAAATACCTTTGCTTTTGGCATAACGACTCGTTGCGTTATGCCAAAAGCCGGAAATGCTTGGTCGTGAGTGTTACGCCTTTTTCATGACAACATGAGGTTCATGCTTCTTGACGATTTTTTCGGCGGTCTTAATAATTTCGTCCATTTTCCCGTCGTCAGCCTCAAGAACCATCTTAGCCGTCATAGCGTTTACTGTTACGTCCGTTACACCGTCCAACGCCTTGACTTCCTTTTCGATTTTCGCCGCGCAGTTCGCGCAGTCCAACCCTTCCAATCTGAATGACTTTTTCATCGTAGTTTTCCTCCTGTAATTAAATTTTATTCTGTTACATGGCTTATGCTTTGTTCCAAAACGATTTTCACATGATCATCTGTGAGAGAATAATAAGCAATCTTGCCGTCTTTCCTGAATTTTACAAGATTTTCTCTTCTCAATGTGCGTAACTGATGTGATATAGCAGATTTTGTCATGCCAAGCAAAACAGCTAAGTCACAGACACACATTTCATTGGCATCTAATGCCCATAAAATTCTAACCCTTGTGCTATCCCCCACGACTTTCAAAAATTTTGTCAAAGTATTAAAAGTGTCATCTGAAAGCATTTTTATTTTAACTGCGTTTACGATTTCTTCATGTATAACATCACAATCGCAAACATCGCTTCTGACAGACATAAATAACCCTCCCTTCGAAATCTTAATTGAGTATTGACTCAACTATATTCTTATTATAATTGAGTCAATACTCAATTGTCAATGATAATTTGAAATTTGGTTATTTTTTATAAACCTTGAATCTTCACCATCTGTCCAGAAGTTTTGCTTCGGGATAGGCGCAGCAAAACGGGATTATCGCAGCACTGTCTTTGAGCAAGTTTTGTCGGGGCGCATATAGCTGCTCTGTCTATAGACATAGGCCTTTACTTTGTTCAAGCTGCTATTGCCTTTGTCCCTTTTACCTCCGCGAATGTACTAATTGATCATCATCCTTTTTCATAAAACTGTGATCTGTATTTTAAATGCTCCTGTTCTAACTGCTTCCATCTGCGGCGAATCGTAGGGTATGTTTCTCTCTGCCAACCGCCGCAGCTTTTCTCTGCGCTTTTCCACGGTCAATCCCAGGGTATAGAGCTTTCCTGCCTGTTTAATCAGCTTGGTTTTTTCTTTTGTTGTCATGATCATCTTCTCCTTGCTTTTTGTAGGTATATAGCATATACAAATATATTCTACAACCTTACGAATAGCAAGGGGAAAGAACCGACACTTCATCGAACAGAAAAAAAGAACCTCATCACTGAGATTCTTTTTCTACCTTGTCAGGATTTCTTTTCAGGCTCATACATTGCGTCTATCATCCGCTCCACCATTTTGATCTGTTCAGGATTTAGGTGCTTACACTTTTCAGCAATTCCAGTCAGTGTATTCAGCTCATTCCACTCTATGCTGTCCTGCACAAAATAATCAAGGGAGCGGTGAAGGACATTCCCGAATTTAATCAGTGTTGAAATGCTGGGCTGATATTTCCCAGCCTCAATCTGCCTGATATATACGGCGCTGATATCGCACTCCTGAGCCAGTCTTTCCGAGGTATAATCGGACTCTTTTCTCACGGCGGCCAATCGCATACCAAGTGCCTTTCGATCCATCTTCTCACCTCCGACCGTGGGCAATACACTACAAGAATATATGTTATTATATTACTCCGATGTTGTTTTTTAATAGCGAGCAATAGCATATTTTTATATATGCTATAACCCTACAATGAGTTTGTTCTTTTTCTGTAATAAATATTCTTAGAGTGAGAGGTTCTGGTGGGTCCATCATGAACCGCACCTCGGTTCAGCTCGCAGACGGAGTATCCCCTTGGCGGGAAATCCGTCTTTTCGCCTTTTTTACAGTTGGGCTATTTTTTCAGAATCAGCCGGTTGCTGGTATTGCTGCCATTCTCCCGGTAGCGAGATTCCTTTTCAATAAGCCCTTCCTTCACCAAATCATTCAGGGCGCGCTTGACGGTGCTGCGGGAGAGCTGCAAGTCGGCGGCTATGGTCTTGACCGCAGGCCAGCAATCCGAACCTTTTCCCGCACGGTCACGGAGGTAAATATAAACCGCCCTCGCCCGATGGGGGAGCTCATCGGGCGGGGCAGAATAAATGTGGTTAAAGTAGCTCATGGTTCATCGGCTCCTTTACGTTCTGAGGTGGCTGCGCCGCTTCTGTGGCTCTGCGGGCGGTTCCGCCACGGGTGTATGGAGTGCTCCGGTGCCGGTGGGCAGTTCAAGGAGCTCCCCGGTTTCCTCATCCACCATCAGGCAGGCTGTGTGCTTGCGGACGATGTTTTCCTCCAGCGTCTGCTTGTCGGCGTACACTACTTTGCGGTTCGCCTTTTCCGCCACGGTATAGGGCTTTCCGAAGCGGATGCCCCAATCCAGAAACAGCCGCAGTCTTGTCCTCATGGGATGAGTACCGGTTTTCATGACGACAAAGTTTCCTTTGGGAATGGATTTCAGTTCGTCCGGCGTCATGAGAGGACGCTCCATCATCTGTAAGGACTGGCTGGGATCATTTTTGCCACGGCTGATACTGCCACTCATAACGGTACGGCTGCCCAGCGCCTTACTCAGCACCTCGGCAGTCTGGCTGTTTGGCGCGAATCCGCCGAAGATGGTATCCTGGCAGTTGTCCACGATAATTTCCGAACCCTCCTTGCCGTAATTTTTTTCAAGCTGACCAAAGGACTGGATAATGGGGATCATGGAAAGACGGCGGGATCGGCTGGCCGAAAAAATCAGCTCCAGCGATTCAATGGCAGGCAGTGTACCCAGCTCGTCACAGTAGAACATCACCCGGTTTTTCAGCTTACCGCCGTTTTCATCCGCCACAGCGAGGATTTCCCGGTAGAGCTGCTGAATCATTAAGCTGACCATAAAATATTTGGTCAAATCTTCTTCGGGCAGGACCACAAACAGCGCGGATTTTTCATTGCAGAATTTCTCCGCATCAATGGCTGTATCAAAGCAGAGTATCTGCTCCATTTCAGAGTCGAGAAAGGCATTCAGGCGGGACAGCACGGTAGAGAGTACCGACGCCATGGCCTGTTCCGCGGAATTGAGGGCGGCTCCCGCAAACCAGCGGGCCTTGTGGTCGGGCGGCAGCTTTTCCATGAGGAGCTGGAACTGACTTTTGCCCTTTACCTTACTGGGGGCCAGCAAATCCTGCACCAGCTTGAACACGCTGATGATATGGCGGCAGTCCACCTTTTTCCCGTCTACTTTGGTGGGCGGCAGATATTCCGCAACCAGCAGAATGATGGAGGACAGAAGTCCCTCGGCGGCATCATAGAAAAACTGATTTTGCCCATAGTTCTCGCCGCTGGCGTTGATGATGGTTTTGGAGATGATTTTTGCGTATTTCTCCGCTTTGGCCTTTGCCACAAGGTTGTTTTCATCGGCAAGGTAGGCATCCATGTAGGTGTTGACCAGCTGGAGCATATTGTTGCCGTCGGAACGGGTGGGATTTCGAAGGTCAATGACAGCCACATGGTAGCCGTAATAGTCACGGGCAATGCCGCCGTAGTTGCGGAACAGGTCCCCCTTGGTGTCGGTGGTCAGAAAGCTCATGCCGCTGGCGCAGGCATATTCCAGATTGGGGTACAGGAAAAACGCTGTCTTACCCACGCCGGATGCGCCGATCATGAGGCAGTGAACATCGTCGGTATCCACCAGCGCCGTGACCTTGTTCTTTGCTCCCATGCTGCCGAGGATGATACCCTGCTCATCTGTGGCAGGGAGGCATTGACCCTTCCGCCACAGCTCCGCCTGAAAGGGAATGTGTTTGTAAATGCTTTTGATTTCCTGCTTGGTGGCAAAGCGCGCCGTTCCATGTTGGCCGTCGCCCACTGTGCGGGATTTGATCCCATTGAGTGTGTAATAATGAGCCAAAAGAGAAAGGCCGCCGATGATGAGAAACATCACGGCGGCCGCTGCGATTAAGATGTAGACTTGGGATTGCATGGGAAACTCCTTTCTTCACAGTCAATTTAGTGGTAAAATAAATCCATAAAAACCATGTTTATCGATAAAGGGGACATATAATGGACAAGGAATTATTACTGCTTGACAGCAAATTGGATTATCATCTGTTTCTCTATAAACAGCTCACGGAGCAGCTATCCTCCATTCAAAAATGTGCGGCTCAAGGCAGCATCGAAAGCTATGAGTCAATGCTGGCGGATGAAACGCTTCGGGATGCGCTGCTGCTGAAATTTATTCTTTTCCAGCGCACCATTAAAAAGGTTGGATTCTCAACAATGGCAAGCCGCTACAAGATGCGGTTGGAAAAATTTCCGTGGCTGGAAGCGGAATACTTTGACCAGAACTGCGTGGTGCATTATGATTGCGTGTGGTCGCTTCTGCAGGACATAAGGCCGCTGAAACGACAAATAGAGCGTATCAAAAAATATGATGACGCCCGGTATGAAGAGCATGGCGAGGATATTCACTGCAGCTTCTGCGGCAAGGGTCAGCAGGAGGTTGAACGCATCATTGCCGGTACCCATGAAGCAATCTGCAATGAGTGCGTCGGGCTCTGCTCCGAGATACTGGAGGAAATAACGGAAGATGAAAACGGGAAAAAATAGTTTAGGCAGTGCCATTTAGAACTGCCTTTTTTCTAAGCCATCCGCATTTCAAAACCGCTCTGCATTTGTTGCACCGCTTCCGTTAAATCATCATTCCAGTCCTTCCCTTGAGACATGAGTCGCTTCGATTCATAGCCCTGTTCCGCAAGCTGCTGGTTCAGCCGCTCGCTGGCCTTGTGCCCGGCTTCATCGTTGTCCAGACATAGCGACACTTGTCGGAGATGCGGATACTGCTCCAGCATCCACACCATCGCCTGACCGCCGATACCGCAGAGGGACACATAGCTGTGCCGCTGCCAGTCCTGCGGATGCAGGGTGATAAACGATAGTAGATCCACCGGCGCTTCAAAAACATACAGATGCTCACTTTCGCCAAGCCAGTGAAAGCTGTGGCGGGGATTGCAACCGTCTACATTCCCTTTGTACGCCTGCCCCAAGGTGTAAATTCCGCGCTTGTGGGCATGGCGGGCAACACCGTTTTCATCCAAGCCCACAAACACCGCGTTGTGGTATTCCTTTGTCCCATCCTGAGATTTTTCGCAGCTTTCGTAGAGAAGTTTCTGCTTTGCAAAGAAGCTGACCACCTCCCGGCCGATGCGCCGGGTTTTTACCAGATAGGCATAGACACGGCGCATATCCGTGTGGGCCGGTGGGAGCGCAAAGGGCTTTTTCGGTTCCTCTTTCTTTGCCTGCGCCGGTCTGTAGATCTCGCTCTGCTCACCGCCCAGCAGCAGGGTCACGGCTTCGGGGTAAGAGCAGCCGTAGAACTTCCGCACGAAATCAATGGCATAGCCGCCGCTCTCTGCGGAGTGGTCGTACCACTCGTTTCCCCGGACGGTGATGCTGTGGTCGGAGGCCAGCCGCTTATCCCGTCCGCTGGGCAGGAGCTTTTCCCCGCGCCGCTGGAGAAAGTCTGCCAGCTCCACATTGTTGGCACGGTATTTCTGTTCATCCGTAAAATGCACATACACACCCATAGAGCACCTCCTAACTATGGCGATTGCCGATTTGATGAAAAAATGCCGCCCTTTTTACAGGACGGCATTGCTTTGGGTACCGGTTTTTCTGAATAGGTATCCGCCCGGTTTTCTTTTTCTGCTTTTTCACGGGTATCCTCCAATCATTTTTAGAGTGACATGGTCTGTTCGTAGTCGTCCCGCGCATGGCCCTGCGCCTGCTTCTTCTCCCGGAGTTTGCGCAGGAGCTTGCGGTCGGCGCGCTGTCCGGGCGGTTTCAGAGGCGGCGCGTTGTCTGCAAACACACGGCTCATGTGATGCAGGAGCCGTGTGCCCGCCAGCAGGACGGAGGGGTCTTTGAACTCATCTATATGGTCAAGGAAAAACTGCGCGTAAACATTGCCCTGCGCCGCCGAGAGGGTAAACCACCGGACAGCGGCTTCCTTGTCCTTGGGAATGTCTTTTTCCATCAGGTACAGTTTTCCGAGAGTGTACTGCGCATATTGATTGCCCTGTTCAGCGGCAGCCGTCAGAAATTGCAGGGCGGCCGTAATGTCCTTTTGCACATCTTCTCCCATGAGGTAAACCTTGCCCAACCGGTATTGTGCGAACTGATTTCCCTGTGCGGCGGAGCGTTTCAGGTATTCCAATGCCTTGGACACATTCTTCGGAACATCCTCTCCCTTGAGATAGAGAATGCCGAGGGCATATTCGGCAAATGGATTCTTTCGGTCGGCGGCAAAGGTCAGCCAGCGGATTGCGGCTTCCACATCTTTGAGGACGCCCTCGCCGCCAAGGTACAGCTTGCCGAGCCGGTATGCGGCAAAATCGTTGTCCCACTCTGCCGACAGGGTATAGAGCCGTACTGCCTCGGAGATGTTTTTCGGAACGTGCTCTCCCTTTTCATAGAGCTTGCCGAGAAAGTATGCGGCATAGGGGTTTTCAGCCTCCACCGCTTTCCTGAGATAGCCAAGGGCCTTTTCTACCTCTTGCGGTTGTATTTTTTCATCGGAGAGAATGAGCTTGGCAAGCTGGTAGCAGGCAAAGGGATTTCCCACCGTTGCCGCCTTTTCAAAGTATTCCTTTGCTTTTGTCTCATTCATTTCCGTGCCGACGCCGTTCAGAAGCATCCATCCCAGCCGGTACTGGAGCTTATCGTCGTGCCCTTTTTCCTCCAGAAAGACAAAGCCGAGAAAGGCTTCCTTGAAACGCCGGTCAGCTTCCACACTGTTTTTTTCGCAACCGATGCCGTCCCGCAGCATTTTACCAAGCTCAAAGTTGGCATAGGGAAAGCTCTGGTCCGCCGAGCGGGTGTAGAGGGCAAAGGCGATTTCATGATTCTGCTCCACGCCCTTGCCGTGGTAATACAGACCGCCGAGGGAATACTGCGCATATTTGTACTTCTCGTTTGCAGAAAGAGTGAGCCAGTCCGCCGCTTGTAAATAGTCCTGCTCTGTGCCAAGCCCTGCGGCGACCATTTTGCCGATGCGGTACTCGGTGTACTTCCAAGGCTTTTCTTCCTCGGCAGCATGAAACACCGCAAGGGCTTTTTCGTACCAGCCATAGGCTGCATCGGCGTTCGCTTCGCACCCAAGCCCGTCGGCGGTCATACGACCAAGATCATAGAGTGCCAGGGGATTCTCTTTATCCGCTTCTGCGAGGAAAAGTTCACGGGCTTTTTCAAAATTCTGCGGGATTCCGGCATCCTCATCGCCATGCAGATGTTGCTTTGCCAGCTTGTATTCCTCCGTCCACCATGAGGTGGGGGCTTTCTCCCCACTGCTGAAGGACTGAGCGGGCGGCGGTTCGGAAGCATCCTCCGGTTCGGCGGGTGTGTTATCCGGGGCAGACTCCACGGCGGGTGTATCGTCATCCGGGGTGGCGTCCGGCAGAGCGGTTTCCACAGAGGCCGGTTCCTCAAAGGTCATCGTACCGCTGCCAAGGTTTAATGCCTCCTGAATGACCCTATTGCGGATGGGTTTGAAATCCTCGCAGCGGGAAAGGGGCGGCGGCTCGGAGGGTGTTTCGGTGTAGACGGACTCAATCCTGCCCCTGACCTCCCACCACAGGCGGTAGGCTTCGGCAATGCGGCTGTCCTTGGCAAGCTCATCCACGATTTCATCCACCACATTTTTCAGGTCAGCTTTCAGGTAGCCGTACCGTTTTTTGCCGCTGACCGTTTTCAGACGCTCCGCCAGATGGGTGAGGAGCTGTTCCATGCGCTCACTGACCAACGCGCCGCCCTTCATCTGGCGAATCAGCTCTCCCATGGCTTCGGCGGCCTGCTGCTTTACATCATCCCGCCGCTGGGACTTTTCTCCGTAGAGCGGAATCAGCTCCTGCCGGAAAATCTCATTTGCCAGAGCGGATTTCATTTTACGGATGCCCTGCTTGGTAAGGTAGCCCTCCTGCGGATTTGTACTGTAGCAGACCATGTGAACATGCGGGTGGTGCGATTCATTATGAAATGCGGCGTACCATTTCAGGTGGTCCGGATGTATTTTCAGATTCTCCGCAAGTTCCATCGCTTTGGAGGAAAGCAGCGCTTTCCATGCACGGGCGTTGTCATAGCCCAGCCGGGTGGCATCCTCACGGCGCAGGGAAATAATCGGCGCCCAGACATTGCCGGTGTGGGAGGCCACTTCGTCAGCAACCTGCGCTAAGACCAGCGGCGCATCCCCGGCGGTGAACAGACCATGACTGTCGAACTTTTCGACGCGGGGACGGTTTGCGATGTAATCCAGATATTTTTCCCGGCCGCTGATTTGATCAAGGTTCTGTTCCAGCGCAATGGAGATAAACTCCGAGGCATTTCCACGGTTAGGATTCTTACAGTAATCCTCGTATTCAAATAAATCCTTGGTATCAGGAAACTCCCGTAGTATCTGCGCGATCAGCTCCTGTTGCTTTTTGGTGGAATGCCAGAGCCGGTGGGCACTCTCCATTTTTTCCACACCGTCACGGGTGGCAATGTATTTGACGAGGTTATTTAAATGGGCGGCGGTCTTTTCCCCGCCCTTGAGATAGGGAACCTTGAGAATGATCCGCGCCATTATTCTTCAGCCTCGGCGCCGTTCTGGAACTCCACCGCATCATCCAGACGAATTTTCCCTTTGGTCTTTTTCACCTCGGCAACGCACCGGCCGCGAAGCCGGTGCAGTTCCTCATCGGTAACCTCCAGCGTAGTTGCCAGCAGATGCATCATCATACTAATTTCCACCGAGAGGCGAAACAGATTGCTTGCCACCCGGTTCTCGGTTTTCTGCAGCGTTCCCTCCATGGAAGAAAGCAGGGCCTTGGAAAGATAGGAGGAGGTGTCCTCCGTTCCAAGGTAGCCCATGTAAAAGCAGAGCGCCTTTTCGATAAACTCACTGCGACTTTTGCAGTTGTCCTGATTCAGCCAGCCGTCCAGCCGTTCCATGGTTTCGGGGTACAGCCAGACCGCCGTTCGTTCCTTGTTGTTTTTCATGGTAAAACCTCCATTTTTGTGGGTGTTCACCTGTGAGGTGACCGTATAAAATCCTTTGTGTCACTGCGTTTTCGCAGATTCCGACCACCCTGACCGTGACAATTCCCCAATCCGACCACCTCACGGGAAGGTGTAAAAAACGTCCAGCACTGCTGGGCGAAGTGGACGGCGGGAGGGCGCTTGCGACCACCCGCCTTTATCCTGCTCTTTTTTCGACCGTGGAGACTGCTGGATTTGGGGTGCAGAGAGCCTTTTCCCAACGCTCGCACAAAGCCCTCACGTTGCCGTTTAGAGTGGGATGGGTGCATGGATGCCACACCGCCTGTCAAAGCGGCACACAGGGGCGAACAGGGGGCAACGCTGGGGGACGGGCATGCGCCTTAATGTGCCGCCCTGTCCTGTGTGCCATCAGCGGCAGGAGCAGATTTCTCTTTTTCTTTTTGCTTTTTGGGCGAAGCGGTGGCGGGAGCATCCTCGCAGCCCTCGTCAATATATTCCCGGACGGAAGACGGAACGTATTTTTCATAGAGCTTCTGCAAGGAATCGCAGAGCTCCTGTGTGAGATCCGCATCCTTTTTCTCCATGTAGCGTTTCACCGCACGGAGCTTTTCGCCGTCCATTTGCACGGTAATGCTTTCTTTTTTCATGCTGAGTGTCCTCCTTAAAATCGAAATCCCATAAAGGTGAAGCCGGGTTCCAGCTCCGGTTCCTGCCCGGTGAATTCGGGAATGTCAGCAAAAAGCTGGCTGTATTCCGCGACCTTACTCTTGCCGAGCGAGGTAAAGTTGCCGTCATAGGTGGTGTCGCAGACAAAAAACGGACCGCAGATAATGTCCGCGCCCAGCCGCCTGTTGGGCGGCATTCCGTTTATTTTGCCTTCCTCATTGCAGACGGCAACGCAGCCGTTGGGAAAGCTGATGCATTCAATCAGGCCGCCCACCTCCGCCTGCAGGCTGGCAAGGTCATTTTGAATTTCCTTGACATGGGGCGCCTGCCCCGGCTCAATTTTGAGTACCTTAATCTTGTTCTCACGCATAAAATCAGCCCTTCCTTCTTAAATTTATGGTAGATAATTTCTCGGATTTTGCTTCACACCGTTCACCCGCACCTCAAAGTGCAGATGGTTTCCGGTGCTGCGCCCGGTGGAACCCACCTTGGCAACGGTTTCCCCGGCTTTCACGGTTTGCCCCTCACGGACGAGAATCTCAGAGCAGTGACCGTATAAGGTGACCAGCCCGCCGCCGTGGTCAATGGTGAGATAATAGCCGTAGCCGGTGCTGCCATAGACTACGGTTTTCACTGTTCCCGCCTGTGCCGCACGGATGGAGGTGCCTTTCGATGCGCCGAGATCAATACCGGAATGCCCCGCCCACTCGCCGGTGAGCGGGTCCGTCCTGCCGCCGAATTCAGAGGTCACCATGGAGCGCCAGTTCTTACCCAGCGGAGAAATCAAGCCGGAGGCGGAGGCTTCCGGCGCTTCCGCGTAGGGTCTTGCGTACAGCACCTGCTTGCCGGAATCGAACAAATCCCGGTAGACGACCTGTCCTTTCGAGGAGGATGCGTCCACCACCTTGCCGTCCCCGGCGTAGATGCCAACGTGGGTAATGTTCATGAAGCGGTCGTTGGGCTTGTGGCTCCAGAACACCAAATCTCCGGGAGCAAGGCTGGATTTTGGAATCGTCAGCCCGTTGTCCACGCAGTATTTGCCCTGCGCCGCAGCCGTGCCAGGCAGATTTACCCCCAGCTTTTTGTACACCCACTGTACAAGATAGCTGCAGTCGGTGTAGCTGCCCTGTCCTCGAAGCTCCTGCGAATACGGGTCTCCAAGGCGGGAAAGCCCCAGCCGGACAGCCTGTGCACCCGCTTCTCCGACAGGCAAATCGGAATAAAAACCGTCCATCTGATCCGGCGTCCAGTCCTCCCACAGCCCGGAATTGTCATCTTCCATGGGCGCGCCGGTGCCATATCGGGCGCGGTAATAGATTTCATTGGCGTTGGCCTGATCCTCATAAGTGACGGCTCTGCCGAACAGCGCGCGGATGTTGTTGTAGACAGCGGGCAGAGAGGTGATGGGTACGGCTACGGTATAGGTTTCTTCCGAGGTGGTGCCGTCGCCGTTCTCCACGGTGCGGGTGCGTTCCTCATACGTCACAAAGCAGTCCACATAGCGCCGGTGTTCCAGTCGGGAGGGGGACGCTGCGCCGAAGAACAGAGAATAAAAAATTGCCTTGACCCGGTAATTGTCAAGGCTGTCGCCGTCCTCCATCTCTGCGTTCACGTTATCGATGGCATTGTCTATGAGGGTGAAGCTCTGGCGCATATCCCCGATGTATTCCCGGTACTCCGCAGGCATACTCGCCGGAATGACACCGCCGTGAAAGCACAGCTCCACGGCGGTGTTGTTGTGGTTTGTGGTGCCGGAAAGCAAGGAGCAGACCAGCACGACGACCAAAATCAGCGGGGACAGGACGGCGGCAATGATCCAGCAGATGGTTTTCCGGGTGCGTTCATCCGAGAGCGCGGTAGCGGCGGCTTTTACAACAGCTGCGATGGTTGCGGGATCTGCCATGCCGTCACCACCATTTCAGACCGCCAAAGCCGAATAGACTCTGCTGTTCCGGCTCCGGCTCACTTGCCATGAGCTGCTCGGTATAGTCCACCGCCTGCTCCAGAACAGCGGTGTCAAAGCCCGCGGTTTTGTAGCCCTCACGGATGGTGTTGTAGTAATAGTCCGAGGGATACCCCAAGCGATGCCCCGGCGTCATCACATAGACCATGGCGGACACCGACTGTCCATCCAGTGGCAGTTCCATCAGTTCCTTGTCATAGAACCGGGGAAAGCCCTCATAAACATCCAGCGCCGCTTCATCCTTCGGCGTGATCTTCCACAGCAAAACAGGGACGGAGGAACCCTCGCAGGGCTCAATGGTGGCAACGGCTCCGTTTCGGCCGCCCCGGAACACAAGGGCATAATCCTTGATTTCGGATGCCCCCACCACCTTGGCGGATGGGCACCGGTGCGCCATCTGCGGCAGATTAAGATTGCTGCCATAGGCGATATACAGTTTGCTTTTCATACGTTCTCCCTTCTACATGGACATAGTAAAAGCGGGGGACTGCTCGTCCTCCGCTTCCATAATAGGTTCCGGCACCGCTTCTTCCGGGGGAGCCTGTGTCTGCTGACGCTCCGCCTCCCGCTTCTGACGCAGCCGTTCCTTTTGCCTTTGGGCCTGTGCCGGGTCTTTCCACGCGATGCAGCCCTCCAGATGATCCAGCAGATGCTTACGGGCGGTTTTAAACTCGTCCCCGATCATACCGAGGCGCAGAAGCCAAACACGGAAAGTATATTTTTCATTGCTGGACTGTGTTTTCGTAGGACTTGCCGACCGCTGGTTGAGCGCCTGCGCGGTCATGGCAAGACAGAACTGGATGTACGCCTTGATTTTTCCGGCGTGCAGCTCTCCGTTGAACGCCCGGAATTCCACCGTACCCTTTTGGAACACACTGTGCAGATTCAGGCAGTGGTAGCGGCTATGGTGGTAATGCTCCCGGCTGCCGTCCCCGCCGTTATACCAGAGGCTTTTCAGCCGGTCGAGGGTGGCGGGCTTCTGCCGGTTGAGCCGCTCTAAAAAAGCGGGGTCAATCTTCTGGCAGTAGTGGCTTTCCCTCCCACGCGAGACCTTCAGCGCCTTGTAAATCATATCCTCCTTGGCCGCCATGATGTTGACCAGATTACGGAGGTGGGGTGCGTCAAAGGGCGCGGCATTGATATGAATGTGGATGCCACAGGAGGAATTCACAAACGCACCGGCCTCCCGGAGCCTGCGGATCAGCTCCTGCACCGTTTCGATATCCCCGTACTGGCAGATGGGGCTGACCAGCTCCACGCTGTAGTTCCGGTCGGCGCTGACCTTCCTGCGGCCCTCCTTCCGCTGGCAGTCCAGACTGCCGTCGCTCATGACCTTCCATTTGCGGCCGGTGGTATCCCTTGCGAAATAGGTGTCATAGAAGCTGCCCTCATATTCTTTTGTGGTGCCGAAATATTCGGCAATGACCTCGGCAGCGCGGCTTCTGGTAAGCCCGGTCATTTCAATTTCAATCCCGAAATCCTGACCCTGTATCTCCATTTACTCACCGCCTTTACCATATCCTGTGCTGCAGGGTCAGGTCTTTTTCCTGAGACAGCCCCGCCAGCTCCGCCGCAGAGTTGATGAAGCCGCACAGCCGTTCCCTGCGCCAGGTATCAATGAGATACCGCCCGCATTCCTCGTTGAGCGCATTGATTTTCAGCACCGTATCCCGCACACACTCTGAAACGGCGGCGGGATCACCCTGCGCCAAGGTGAGGTCGTCAATGTAGTCATCCAGAATCTGCCCCATGACAGACACATCCTCCGGGGTATAGTGGTAGCTCCCGGCGTAGGGATCGGGGTATTCCTTGCCATCCATGCAGCACCGGAGCTGCTCCAAAATGGCGGGGCGCTCGTCGCAATCCGCTTTCTGGTATTTCTCCATAAACGCTAAAAGATCCGCCTCCCGATTGGGTGTGTAGCGGATGAAGGACAGCATATCTTCGAGGAGTCCTGATTTGTTTTCTTTCTGCTGTTGCAGTCTGTTCATGATTTTTCTCCTTTCCATGTTATCTGCCGCCCGCCGTTCCGAACAATTTCTCCTTATATGCCGGAGCGTGAACCGCGAGGTTATACCGCTCAATGCCGCATTTGTAGAGGCAGACACCGCGCTGGGGAAAGCGGATCAGGTTGTATTCGCTTTCTTCCAGCTGGAGGGAGTCGATATAGAACCGCTTGTCGATGTTGCCTGCGTTGAACAGAAACGCATGAGACGGAATGGAAAACAGCGGCTTGGTCAATTCGCGGATGTGCTCAATATTGAAGTCCTCCAAGTTCTGTGACGAAAGAATAACCGCCGATTCCTTCTTGCGCACACGCTTCATGAAATTGCGGATGTATTCAATGGCTGTCAGGTTCGTGAGGAACAGATACAACTCGTCAATGGAGGCGGCGGTGTTCCCCTCGGTCAGAAGCTTGTCGCTCATGAAGGACAGAACATTGAACAGCAGGGCGTTTTTCACGTTCCGACTGGCCTGGAGCAAGCCTTTTACTCCGAACACAATAAAGCGGTCGGAGGTTACGTTGGTGTGGCCGTTGAAAAACTGACTTTCCGCGCCCATGCACATGGAGTGAAGCCCCAGCAGGATTTCCTGCAAAAGCTCCGGCGGGTAGAGCTGGTATTTGGTTTTGTCGTAGCCCTTGTACTCGGCTTCAATCAGGGCATAGAGGTCGGACAAAATGGGGTAGTCCGTGGCGGCAAGGCTCTTGAAATCGGTGCGGTCGCTGATTCCGAACTGTTCGTACAGCTTGCCCAGCATGATTTCAATGGCGTCAATGTGGCGGTCGGAAAAATCTTTGTAGCACCGGAAGAAATCCTTGAGAAAGCTGATGTGCTGACTGAGCTTGGTGGACTGGCGGAACGCCTGGGGCGCGTCGGTGTCCTCCGGGCTGCCGCCCTCGTCCCATGTTTTCGGCTCCAGCGGGTTGATCCGGTACCGGCCCGACATGAGATCAATGAAACAGCCGCCGAGGTTTTCCGCCAGCTCCACATATTCGTGCTCTGGATCAAGGCACAGAACCGACTTGCCCGATTCGAGGATATTGCAGAGAATGAGCTTTAACAGGTAGCTCTTGCCTTGGCCGGAGTTACCGAGTATCAGGACATTGGCGTTGGTTTTGTCATCGTCGCGCTTGTCAAAATCCGCAATGATATTGGAGCCGAACTTATCCCTGCCGAGGTAAAAGCCGTGAGGGTCGGTCTTACCGCTGTAGTTGAAAGGATAGAGGTTTGCCACGGAGCTTGCGGGCAGCACCCGTTCAAACTGGCTGGCGAACACATTCCAGCCAGCGGGGCCTACGGCGAGAAAACCCTCCCGCTGGCGCAGCATGAGCCGGTCCACATTGAGCTTGGAGCGCACCAGCTCGGTGAGCACATCGGTCTGGAGCAGCTTCAGCGCATCGGAATCGTGAGCGGTCAGCTCGATAAAAACAGCGCAGTGCAGAAGCGGCTCCCGATTCCGGTGCATGGAGGAGACCAGCGTCACTACATCCTGCAGATTGCTTTCGGCGGTGACGGTCTGCTGGAGATCGTTGGTACTGCTCTTATCCATGCGATTTTTGTTGGCGGCATTGTGGATGATCTTCTTTTCCTCGGCCGCCGTTACCTGACGGGTGTAGATGCGCAGGGTCACGCCGTCCTTTTCTCCGAGGTGGCGCAGGATGGCCTGTTCCTCGGTAGCTGTGGGATATTCCCGCAGCACCCACACACAGCGGTAGGTGTTGCCGCATATGAAGTGGTCGGTGTTGAATTTGATGATGCCCGGAGCGATCATGTCAAGGAAATCCTTGATTTTTGCATCCTCCTGCGGCACTGATTTTTCTCTTTTTCTGTTTTTACTCACCGAAAATCACCCACCTTTCTCCGTCATAATCCTCGTATTGTTCCGTTGTGACATTCTGCTCATAATAGACACCCAGCAGGCGCTTGATGTCCGATTCACCCGCCTTGCGCACCGTGAAGCCCTGATCCTTAAGGCTCTTTTCGATGCGGGAGAGGTAGGGCTGAACATCGCGTTCCTTTTCATTTCTCAGCCGGATGATGATTAGAAATTCCCTTGCCGTTGCCATCTGCACCTGCATACGGTCAAGGGCGGTCTGATCCTGTGCCAGCAGTTTTCGGATGACAGGATTCTGCTCGGCATCCATTCTTGCTTTGAGATAACTCTTATTGTCCTCGAAGTTTTCCCGGCTGTTCAGGCACAGCATTTCAATTTCAGCAATGCCCTTGAGAACATTCATAAGAGCGTAGATTCTTGCCCCCACGCTGCTCTCAGACAAAACACTGATATTGGTCGGTTTAATCATAAAAAACACCAGCTCACCGTGGGGCGTTACAAGGCTGTGGGCGGTGATGCCATCAATGCCCATGAGCTGGCGGGTGGAGGCTTTTTCTCTGGCCTCCTGTTTCTTTTTTCTGTTCATATTCATCCCCTCCATTCGTAGGTCTGCTGCTTGCCAAAGAAGAAAGCGACGGCGTAGCGGATAAAGTCAAGGATGCTCACATCCTCGAAGCGGATGGATAAAAAGGCATAGACCGCCGTCAGAACAATGGGCGGCAGCCAGCCCAGCCGGGAGAGGGCAAAGACAGAAATCAGGCATTCGATGCCGATGATTCCGATGTCCCGCAGATCCCACAGCCACAGGGTCGCCTTTGATTTTAAGTTGTCGGGGTAGATGTACATCGGGGTGATCCCTCCTGTTCCTCATAGATTTTTCGTAAAAAATAAGCGATGCCTCGGAGGACAAAGTCCACGCAGGGTATCGCCACACTATTTCCAAGAGCTTTATACCGGGCGCTGTCAGATGCCCCCGGAATTAGCGTCCAGCCATCGGGAAAACCTTGGAGCCGTTCACATTCCAGAGGGGTAAGCCTGCGGATGAGGTTGCGCCTTTCCACAATGCATTTGTTCTGACTGACATACTGGCTGCCGATGCCTTTCTCATCTCCACGGCAAAGCGCGCCCACCACCTCTTGGTATGGCTCACACACTGCGTGCCGGTCGCTGGTTGTAATGGTGTAGCTGATGTCCGGCTGACAGCCGAGGCCGTTGCCGCCGTTTTCCGGCTCCCGGTCGATGGTGTTTCCGGCAATGCAGATGGTTTCCTGCAAAATAGCAATGCCGCCTTGGTTCTTGCTGGGATCGGGGCTGGTTGTGTCAATGGTTCTGGCAACCTCCGTTTCCCGGCATCCCGAATGGGGATTTGCTGATTTCATGCTGTTGGATTCCTTGGAATCCAGCGAAAAGGCAACGGCACTGCCCACCAGCGGAACATTATTGCCGCCTGTTCCCATCCGGGCGGACATGGTGGGCGCTACTGCATGGGGGCCGGTGTAGCGGCTGTCAATGCCGTGATTTTCAAATAATACCGGCTGATTATTGCCACTCATCCCGGCACTTGCCGTAATGGTCGGGCAGATGCCCTCGCCAATTTCAGCGCCGCCCTGCTGGGTCGCCATGACCAGCGGCTGATTGTTCCCGCCCTGCCCGAAGCCTGCGGATACTGTCTGCGACACATCCACCGGTCCGGTAAAGCGGGAATCTTGTGCGTGGTTGTCAAACACCAGCGGCTGGTGTCCATGCTCCTGTGCGCGGAGGGTGCCGGTGATATCCTCGGTACAGTGCATCTGACTGCCGCCCTGATCGTTGAGGCACAGTACCGATGGGGCCGTGCCGGTTTTAATGGTGGGTGAGCACTCCGCCTGATAGCCGATTCCTCTCGCATCGGCGCTGGCATTTCCGCAGAAGCCCGCGGTAAGCACACAGGGATAGCCCTGTCCGGCCTGCCCACCGCCGCCGGTAATAGAGGTGTGTACCTCCGGTGAGAGAAAGCAGTCGCCGTCACCCTTGCTGACAACGCCTGCCGCAAACAGAAGCCCTGCCGGGTTTCTTCCCCCGCCGCCGTCCGCACCGGCAAGAGTCGGCGCCACACCCTCCGGCGTGAACACACGGCTTTGCTGGGTATCCCAGCCGTTCAGACAGTTTGGCTGAGATACAAGGGGAGGATGCCCGCCCATACCGGCGCGCAGCGTGGACGCCACATCCTCGGTGACATCCATCCGTTCGCCGCCCTGATCGTTTAAGCACAACAGCGGTTCTGCCACAAAGGTCTGCTGTTTCATCCCCGGCTGAGCCTGTACTGCCCCTGCAATATCGTGCAAATCCCGCACTTCATCACGTTGGTTGGCGGCGAAAGCAATGGGTATTCTTTCTTCTGTCTGAATATATCCGTGCCCACCGCCTTCACCACTATAGAGGGCGGGCCATGTTCCGGTTTCTTCAAAAATGCGGCGGCTCTGTACATCCCATGGGGTCAGGCAAGCCCCGCCTGTATCATCAGTGCGTCCCTGAGCTGGGGCGGCAGCTCCTTGCCGCGGGCCTCCGCTCTGCGCAATATCCCCAAACAGGCTGTCTTGCTTAAATAGTATTTCGGGTGCGGTCGTGCCTCCAAAATCTGCGACAAGGAAGATGCGACGGCGGCGCTGGGCGACTCCCCAGAATTGAGCGTCCATGACTCTCCAAGCCAGGCTGAATTCATTTCCCAAAAGGACAGCCCCAGCAGATTCCCAGCGCCCGGACTCAGGTCGAGGCACATCACAGGCACTGTACTTAATGCGGACGATCTCCTCAATGACCGCCCGGAAGTCCTCCCCCTCTGCGGAGCTGAAGGCTCCGGGGACATTCTCCCAAACGAGGTATCGAGGTCGAACAAGGTGAGCTGGTACGTTTCGTTGCTCATCGGATTTTCTCATCTCCTTCGCAATGCGTGTCTGCTCCATAAACAGGCCGGAACGCTCACCCGCCAAGCCCCGGCGCTGGCCAGCGACCGATAAATCTTGACACGGGCTGCCGCCGCAAATGACGTCCACAGGCGGCAATTTCGCTCCGTCCAGCTTTGTAATATCCCCGACATGGAGCATTTCGGGGAATCGGATTTTCGTCACTTCAATGGGAAAGGCTTCGATTTCACTGGCCCATACGGGAGTGATACCGTTGCGGATAGCCGCCAATGGAAAACCTCCGATCCCATCGAAGAGGCTCCCCATCGTCATCATCAGGCCATCCTCATCGCCTGCTGGGGAGCTTCGGCCGGTTCGGTGCCTTTGGCTCTGCCGATGGCAAAGCCGTTTTCCTGTTCCATCACCCGGCGAACCGGGATTCCGATTCTGACCGCTTCCTCGATTTCAAGGTGCATTCCATAGGAGATGCGGTCGCCGTAGCACCACAACTCGTCACAGCGGGGCAGCATGGCAAGTCCCATATCCAGACCCGCCTGACGCTCCTGCGGATTGGAATCATCAAGGAGCTGCGGATATAACAGATGGGGCGCAAAAAAAGCGTGCCCCTCGTTCATCACATGGCGGCACGCTTTCCTGGCAAATGCGGTGTTCTGTTCGATGTCCCCGGCATAAGGGGACGCCACATAGATTAATTTCATAGGCTTTTCCTTTCTGTGCTTATTTCGGCGCTACCGCCTGTACGATGGTGCGGGTGGTGTTGACGGCAGCCTGTGCGGTATACACGGCGCTCATCACGTTGGCCTTTGTACTGGTATCCAGCCCGAAGGCTCCGGCAATTCGCGGTACTTCTCCTGCGGCCAGCATCAGACCAAGCCCCAGCAGAGCGTGGGTTCGCAGCACCATAAGCCCCGCCGCAAGGATGGTTGCCTGCAAAAATGTGGTGAGGCACAGACCGATGATCTGCTTGCACCACTGTGTAAAACCGTCGATGTAGCCGCGGGGAACGGAAAACATATACAGGCTGCCCACGGCAATCTGTATGAGCAGGATGCCGCCGCGCTTCAGGTTGGCAAAGAACACCTTAATGACCGCGTACCCCATCATGATGATCATAAAGAGCAGCAGGATGGGGCTTGTAATGACAGCCAGCCCTCCGAACACGCCGGAGCCCATGGCGCCAACCATATCCGGTGAGCTGCCAAGCTCGGAAATGATGTTCCCGGCAAGGTCGCCAAAGCTGGTTCCATAGCCGGTGATCCCCGCCGTGAGGCTGCTCTGGAGATTGACCGAGAGCTTGAACAGCTCCACCGGCACGATGGTAAAAAGGGACACCGCCATAAAGCCCTTAATGGCGTTTAAGGCGGTGTCCTTGATGCTGCCCCGGCCGTGCTGGTACTCGATGCCGGTTTCAAACGCCGACACCACCAGCCCGGTTCCATACAGCGCCCAAGCCAGATAGGAAAAAAACAGGACGATGGACTGCACCCAGCTCATTTCGAACAGCTCCACGCCCATATTTCCCATCTGTGCAAAAAAATCGGCCAGAAAACCGACCACCTGTCCGTAGAGCCATTCGATGATCTGATCCATCACGGTTCCAAGGACAAAGTCCCATATGAACATTGGATTCTCACCCCTTTCTGTGGAAATAAAAAAGGCACACCATGCAATAAAATGCGGTGTGCCTGCATATCTGTCTGAACGGATTTCTGACAGGGTGCTAACATTTAGAAAACTTCAGAAACGACTTGACAATCCGTCCGGTCAGAGCTTCAATACCACACAACGGTGGCCGCCGAAATAAGGAAAAGGAGGTCTATTGTGTGGCAGATTACAAAAAAATGTATGATTCGCTGTTTAACGATGTGACGGATGCCATCTCGCTGCTTCAGCGTGCGCAGCAAAAGACGGAGGAGCTTTTTATCTCCGGTGATGACGGCGTTATTGTGGAACTCAAAAGAGATTCAGAGCCCGACGGCAACGATAAATAGCATAGCCCGTTTACAAAAAGCAAGGAGAGCGGTTCTGCCGCCCTCCTTGTTTTGCTGCTGCAAACGTCTTTTGGGGGAAATAAAAAAGGCACACCGTGGGTTCATTCACAGTGCGCCTTGGAGAATAGTTGCAACTCGCTGCCGACAGGGGTTTCAGACTATACCGCAATCGTTTCCATGTGTTCAAAGTCAATGACCACATCCGCTTGGTCAAAGGTGATTTCGAACAGGATAAGCGCAGGAAGTACATCAGGGATGCTCATAATGTATTCCGGCAGCTTCAATAGAAACTGATCCTTGATGGCTTCCACCGAAACAGAGCTTTTCCGAACAATCCCATTCCTGACCCGAACGTGTTCTTCTCCACTTTCCGGAATCGTTGTGAATGCAGCATGAGGATTTTTCTCAAACTCCGCAACCTTTTGGTTGTCGCTAAAGGTGGAGAAATACAGGGCTTTCGTCTCTGCATCATAATAAAAATTGACGATGCGTACATTGGGCGCTCCGTCTGCCGCTGTAGCCAGCGCCATGGCTGTTTGTGTTTGCATCATGCGCTCAAATTCTTTTCTATAATCCATTTGTTATTTCGTCTCCTTCTTTTTAGGCATAGGCAATTGTGTAGCTGCTTATTTGGTAAAGGAACCAATTTCAATTAAGTTGCCCTCTGGATCTGCAACATAGCAAGTCCGCTGTCCCCACGGCTCTGTTGTAGGTTCTAAGACCGGCACGGCACCGTTTGACACAACCCGCTTAAAGGTATCATCTACTGCGGCATAGTTTTCTACACCCATCGCAATTTCATAATGGCCATGGATGCCATTCGCATAAGAAAACGACCTTTTTGCCATCTGCTCAAAATCTGTTCTGCGATAAAGTAAAAACAAAGTGCCATCTTTCACCAGATAGACATTGCTGGAATCTTCTTCCTCCTTGATTTCAAACCCAAGAACATCACGGTAAAAACGCACCATAGTCGGCATATCTTTCACGAAAATTCCGAAGCCTTCTAATTTCATACGTTTCCCCCCCTTACTTCAGAGCAATGTAGATATCAATATCACAGTTTTCCGGGTCGGCATTTCGGTATTCCTCGAAATCGCCTGTAAAGCTGCGGTCTAAATCCGTCTGCCAAATCTCTCCCCATGAGTCAGAGACGGCCTTTTCCATATGCCCATGCACAGAGAATTTTGCGTATTTTCCGGCAGGGATTGTTTTTACGGTCAGTTCAGGATTTTCTGCCTTGGAAACCTCATTACCCGCTGTTACACAGTACCCATCGGCCGTATAATCGGAATACAGCCCAATGGCGTACTCGTTTACCTTGTTTTTTATCACGGCATTGATGCCGCCTTGGTATAACTTCTCCCAAAGCCCGCCAATGATTTTCCCCATTTCAGGGTCGCTGTTGCTGGTCGCAGCACTTACCCCAACAATAATCTTTTCCTCTAAATGCACAACTTCGTAGTTCATTTGATCGTCCTCCTTGTCTTTGATACTATCATCATAGCAAAGACCAATTGACAGCAGCGTGTCATATTATAAATATTGTGCCAGTGTTTTTTGCAGCTTATCCTTGATTTGCAGGCGGATATCCTCCGGTTCTATGATCTCACAATCCTCACCAAAGGTCGCAAGATATTGATAGACCCAATCGCCTCTGGGCATGGTGAGCGTCGCAATGAAATCACCGCTGGGAAGCGTTTTGTATTGTGAAAATTCATCATAGACACGATACGCCATTTTCTTTGACAGCTTCAGTGTGATTGTCACGAAATCATCTTGAAATATTTTTGTGCCTTCAAATATCTTCGCGGAGGCAGTGCGTTCAAAGCGCTCGTCAAGCAGCTTCAATTCTTTCATGCGCCGCAGTTTGAAAAACCGATAATCTTGACGCACTGTGCAGAAAGCATAAAGATACCAGCTCTGTCCCTTAAAGCAGAGTTTCATGGGTTCTGCTGTGCGCTGCGTGCTGCCCTCACTGCTGTGATACTGAAACGCCACTTTTTTCTTTCCGAGAATGGCGCTTTTCAGCAGGCTGAACAGCTGCGCTTCCTCATCGGCGTTTGCCCAGCCGGAGAAATCAACTTCAACCCAATCGGCGCTGGTGTTTCCAAATAGGGAGGACAGCTTTTGCACCGCAGTATTGGTTTGCTCCAAGTTGACCGCATCTACTGCGTGAAGTGCAGCGAGAATATCTGACTTTTCGCCATCGGTCAGGACAGTTTTATTGAGAACGAAGTCAGGGAGCAGTGAAATTCCACCACCCTTGCCCTTGGTCATATAAATGGGTATTCCCGCCGAGGATAGAAGCTCTACATCCCGGTAAATCGTGCGGGGTGAAACCTCAAAGTGTGTTGCGAGCTCCCCGGCGGTCATACTTTTTTTGTTCAGCAATAGATAAACCATTTCGAATAGCCTGTTAATCTGCATATTATCACCTCTACTGCTTTTATTATAAGATGATAATATGACATCTACAAGACATATTAAAGCAACGAAACATTATTTGTTCCACTACATCCCCAAAATCGTCCAGAGTATCCTTGCAAAAGGATGGCGAACGGACTTT
>DAMDEB010000004.1:48618-50371 GCA_032090075.1 Caproiciproducens sp. | reverse complement strand
GCACGCAACATATATTCATCGTATGCGGTGGTAAAAATAATGGCCGAACTGGGTACCTACGAAATCCAGCGTTACAAAGGCCTTGGTGAAATGGACTCCGAACAGCTTTGGGAGACGACCATGAATCCGGCGAGCCGCACCATGCTGCGTGTGGAAGTCGAGGACGCCGCCGCTTCCGATGAAGCGTTCACTGTTTTAATGGGCGACAAAGTTGAACCGCGCCGTGAATTTATTGAGAAAAACGCAAAATACGTACAGAATCTGGATATCTAATCCTGTGATTTTGCACCACGGGCTTTTTAATGTTTTGCAATTAGTATTATTTTACTATTAATATACATTATGTATTATATAAATTGATTGTTAAAGAAGGAGTTTTAACCATGATGCAATTTTTAGAAGAACAGGAAACAACTTCAAAACCTCCCGAACCCCGGGGGGGAAAGACCCCCGATGAGGAATCCGAAGCAGATGAAGACTCGTGTGAATGGGATGGCTCGGAGGCCGAACTGGTTGCCGATGAAACTGCGGAATCGTTTGAAGAGCAGCACACAGGAATTAAGCTGAAATTCTCACTGACATCCGGCGAAATTTTTAAGGCACTGGTGAAAACCCAATATACCGACGCAAGGATCGCGTCGTCTGTAATCGGAACTTTACTCAGTGCCGGACTGGCCGTTTACTTTTTGGTACAGCTTAACCATACCGGCAATATGGATTTTTCGTACCTGACAGGACTTTGTGCAGTGCTGGTCATCCTGATTGGCGCGGTACCGCTCATCAGAATTAAAATTCAGGCGGCACGGGCGGCAGACGGTCATGAAGTCAAAATGAAAATATACCCGGATTTTATAGAAATGGGACATACCGGTCAAAAATGGGAGATCCCGTTGAATGGGAACACTGAACGAGCAGTGTTCAAAAATTTGATTGTTCTTTACATAGACGGTAAAAACATGGTAATCCTGCCTTTGCGCTGTGTGGAACCCGCGGTTCTGCCTGAAGTTCAGGCAATGATTTTTGCGGGGACACAGCCGGCGGATTAGTGTGAAAAAGTTAAGGAGATTTGATGAATGCCAACATTTTATGAAGGGAAGCCAATTGAAATCCTTGAGCAGAATGTGAGCGCCCCGGAGTACGCTGCGGCGTATTACGCGGCACAGGACTCGCTTTCCCCCATGCACAAAAAAGAAGTGAAAGCGAGTTTATGCTTGACCGGCGCGGTCGTCATCGGTTCCTTTATTCCGCTTTACCGTACTCACTTTACATCATTCTGGGGACCTGCCTGCGGAATTGTTTTGGCTTTACTGCTCGGTGTTCTGTTTTATTTTATACAGCCGAACGATATTAAAAAGTGGGCGGCTGAAGTGTATGATTCCAACGCGCTTCTGGCGCTGCCGGAAAAAGTAAGTATTTACCGTGACAGCGTGATTATTGAAAATGCCCATGAGCAGCTGATGGAATACTGGACGGACTTTGGCAGGTGCATTGAAAGCAAGTCCGCCTTTATCGTCCTCGGCGGCCGGGAGCGAAACCTGCTGATTATTAAAAAGCAGGGGCTGACAGAACAGCAAAACAGTAAAATTTCCGCGCACTTTGCCGATGCGTTTGCTTCACGCTATCAAAAAAGCGGGCGTTAAGGGGGAGTCTTTTTGAATCCGATTACAGTAAATCATCTTACCACAAAATATGATTACGCCGATTTTAAAGTCGCGGCGGCAAAAGCCGCCATTAAAAAAAGCGAAAGAATTAC
>DAMDEB010000004.1:43880-48608 GCA_032090075.1 Caproiciproducens sp. | reverse complement strand
AAGAATCACAGGAACATTACTGATATTGGCCGCTTTGATTTTAAGATTCTTTTTCGGCGGAACGTTTTCTCAGAATGTAATTTATATTGTGATGGGCGTTTTGGGTGTGGTTGTTGGTTGTTTTTATGAAATTATCGCGCATTATGCCGCGCGGCAGCGTGCATTCATTAATTTCGAGGCCAACAAAGAAAAATTTATAGCACAGGTTACGGTGTTTCACGAGAAACAAGTTACCTTTAAAACCGACAGATATACAGCTGCAATCCCCTATGAACTTTTGTATAAAGTCTATGAGGACGGCAGGGTGTTTATCATATACACTGGAATTGACGAAATGAGATTTATTCCGAAAAGAGCAATCAGCGAGAGCGAATGTACTCAAATTAGAAATATGATTCAACCTAAGCTTCAAGAAAAATATCAGCAAGAAGGTGTTCGCTAATGGACGATTTACAGGATAACCAAAAGATTATAACCGTAGACCTTGAAAAAGAAATGAAAAAATCATTTCTCGATTACTCCATGTCAGTCATTGTTTCGCGTGCTCTGCCCGATGTACGCGACGGCTTAAAGCCGGTTCACAGAAGAATACTGTACACCATGTTTGAAAATAATCTGTCGCCGGACAAAGCGTACCGTAAGTGTGCCGATACCGTCGGCTCTGTGCTGGGACGTTACCATCCGCACGGCGATGCTTCGGTTTACGACGCATTGGTGCGTTTGGCTCAAGATTTTTCCATGCGCTATATGCTGGTTGACGGTCACGGAAACTTCGGTTCCGTCGATGGAGATCCCCCGGCTGCCTATCGTTATACAGAATCCCGCATGAGCAAGCTTTCCATGGAAATGCTGGAGGATATTGAAAAAGATACTGTTGATTTTACACCGAACTACGACGACCGCTTAAAAGAACCAACGGTTTTGCCCAGCCATTTTCCAAACCTTTTGGTCAACGGCTCAACGGGAATCGCCGTTGGCATGGCCACCAATATTCCGCCGCACAACCTTGGAGAAGTGATTGACGGTATGTGCACCCTGATTGATAATCCGGATGCGACACTGGACGATTTGATGCAGAGCATCAAAGGGCCGGACTTCCCCACCGCCGGTATTATTATGGGTCGTGCCGGTATCCGCGCCGCCTATGCAACAGGCCGCGGCCGCGTGATTGTGCGCGCAAGAGCGGAAATTGAAGAGGAAAAGAACGGCCGCTTTAATATTATCGTGACCGAATTGCCGTATCAGGTAAATAAGGCGAGATTGGTTGAGAATATCGCCGAGCTGGTTAAGGACAAGCGCATCGAGGGTATTTCCAACGTGGAGGATCATTCCGACCGCGAAGGAATGCACATGATGATTAACGTCAAACGCGACGCTTCCCCTCAAATTGTGCTCAATCAGTTGTACTCCTATACCCAAATGCAAACAACCTTTGGCGTCATTATGATCGCCATCGTCAACGGTGAACCAAAAACCCTTACACTGAAAGAGATGCTCGAGGAGTATATCAAATTTCAGGAGAGTGTTGTCCGCCGCCGCACCCTGTTTGAGCTGAAAAAGGCCGAGGAACGCGCGCATTTGTTAGAGGGTTTGAAAATAGCCGTCGACCATATTGATGAAATTATTTCCATTATCCGCAGTTCCAAGGACAGAATTACCGCAAGAACGCGCATGACCGAGCGTTTTGGGCTGGACGATTTGCAAACACAGGCCATCGTGCAAATGCCGCTCGGCGCACTGACCGGTTTGGAGCGCCAGAAATTAGAGGATGAAATTGCCGCAATTGAATTGAGAATTGCGGATTACAAGGATATTTTAAGCAATGAAACACGTCTGCTCGGCATCGTCAAGGACGAGGCAATCGCGGTGAAAAATAAATTCAACGACGAGCGCCGTACCGAAATCGCAACCGTGAGTGGCGAAGTCGATATCGAAGACCTGATTCCGAGGGAGGAATGCGTGCTGACGCTGACCAACTTCGGTTATGTAAAGCGCCAGAAGACCGATACCTACCGCATTCAGCGCAGGGGCGGCCGCGGCGTAAGCGGAATGACAAGGCGTGAAGAGGATGTTGCGAGCGAAATGTTCGTCATCAACAGCCATGACTATGTGATGTTCTTTACCAATCTTGGCCGCGTTTACCGGCTTAAGTGCTATGAAATTCCGGAGGGTTCACGCACCAGCAAGGGCATGAACATTGCAAACCTGCTGCCGATTGCAACGGATGAAAAGGTTACCTCCATGATTCGTGTTCCCGAGTTCGACGACGAAAGCTACCTTTGCATGGTAACACGCAACGGTATTATTAAACGCACGAGTCTTTCGGCTTATAATACCGCGCGCAAGGGCGGCGTGATTGCAATCGACCTTGACGAGGGCGATGAGCTTTCGTGGGTGCGCCTGACCGACGGCAGCAGCCAACTGCTGGTTGCGACCCGTCTTGGCATGGCGATCCGATTCAAGGAAACGGATGTGCGTGCCATGGGCAGAACCGCCCGCGGCGTGAAGGCAATCACACTTAAAGAGGGCGACTGCGTAGTAGGAATGAGTTCCGTACGCGAAGACGGCCTTGTTCTGACTGTTTCAGCGACCGGTTACGGAAGGCTTTCAAGCGTTGACGACTACCGTATTCAGTCGAGAAGCGGAAAGGGCCTGACGAATTACCATGTTCAAAAATACGGCGAGGTTGCCGCGCTGAAAGTGGTTGACCTCGACGATGATATTATTGTGATCGCTTCCGATGGAATCATTATCCGTATCCCGGCGAATTCCATCCGCGTCTGCGCAAGGCCGTCCAAGGGTGTACGCGTGATGCGTCTGGGCGAGGACAGCAAAGTGGTTACGCTTGCCCGCACCGCCCACGAAGAGGATGCCGTTGAAGACGCGCTTCCAATCGACGAGGGTGACGAGGATACCGACGAAGAGATTGACGCAGAGGTCGAGACTGAGGATGAGGCAAGTGATACCGCTGAGATCATCGAGGATATCGACGCGGATATTGATACGGAAACAAAGGACGACAGCACGGACGAATAATACTAAAATCCATAAAAACGTGAAATCACGTTTTGATAGCGCGAAGCGCGTTGGACTTTGTATGAGACGGGTTTTGCGCTTGTTTTAAGCGCAAAACAAGCCCGGTGTATCCGGGCATTCTCCAATTGAAATATATATTTTAATTGGAGGGTAGTATAAGAGAGGAAGCTGCACATGAAAAACAGAAAATTGATTTGTATCGTGATGGTATTTGCCATCACCGCGTCCGTGCTTTTCGGATGCAGCGGCAAAAAGGGCGGCGATGAAAGCTCTGTTCCGGTTTACAGCCAGACTGAGGAAAGCTCCCAGCCGGTCAGCAGCGAAGTGCCGAGTGAAGTCCAAAGCCAATCGCCGTCTTCCGTCAGCAGCGCTGCGGCAGGAAACCGCCCAAGTGATTCCCAGCCCGGGCAGGTCATTGTAATCCAGACTGACGATAAAGATTTTGACAAGCTGTTTAAGACCAATCCAATTGATAAGGTTTATATTCAGGAATCCAACAAGGCGTTTTCCAATGTCGAAATGATTCAGCTTTCCGACAAGTACGCGGATATCTGGTCAAAAGAGGTTACGCATGCTTATGCCGAACTGACAAAATACATGGAACTGGATTCCAGTAAAAAGCCGGAAACATTACGTGCGGAACAGAAAAAATGGGTTGACGGCAAGACGGAAGCGCTCAAAAAAATCGGCGACGCAGCACAGGCTGCAGGTGGAACGATGGCGCAGGTTGACGCGGCAAGCGGCGTGATGGATTATTATCGCACCCGCGCAGCGCAGCTTTATAAAGAGCTATACATCTATAACAAAAATTATAGCTACGCGTATAATAAGTAATTAATCAACAAATAGTAATATTTAAATTAGACAATCCGGTTCATTTGCCATTGTCGGTGCTCCTTTATAACTGCATGGATATGCAAATTCTGTTATAATCATATAAAATAATACAATTTGTATTATTATTTGGAGAAAAACATGGAATTAATTGAAAAAACTTTAAAAGAAAATCCTATTTTTACAGGCAGAATACTGCGTTTTCATGTAGATGAAGTCGAGCTGACAAATGGCCGCACCTCCACGCGCGAGTGCGTGGATCATCCGGGCGGAGTCAGTGTTGCCGCACTGACGGCCAAGAACGAAATATTGTTTGTTCGCCAGTACCGCTATCCTTACAAAGAGGTTGTTCTTGAAACGCCCGCCGGAAAACTCGAACAGGGTGAAGACCCGTTTGAAGCGATGAAACGTGAGCAAAAAGAAGAAACCGGAACCACCGGTGTTGGCTACCTCGATTTAGGCAAGCTCTACCCCTCCCCCGGCTACTGCAACGAAGTAATCCATCTTTACGCCTGCCGCGTGGCTTCCTTTGGCGAAACGAATTTTGATGAGGATGAGTTTTTAGAGGTGGAGCGTATTCCGATTGAACAAGCCGTACAAATGGTAATGGATAATGAAATTCCCGACGCCAAAACACAGGTACTGGTTTTAAAAACCGCACAGCTTATGAAAGACGGTAAGATTTGAGGGGCGCTTTATAATGAAAAAGTGGAAAGACATTGAACTTGACGAGCAAAAGAAGCATCTCCTAATATACCTCAGCCTTCTGGCAGCAGCCATTTTTATTGCAATTGGCAATCCCGAGGGGATTTGGCTCCCGATCGGTCTGGCGCTTGGCATTGTTGTCGACCAGGTTCT
>DAMDEB010000004.1:37078-43870 GCA_032090075.1 Caproiciproducens sp. | reverse complement strand
CCAGGTTCTGTTTTTCAAGAAGAAAAAAGAGAACGCAAAGAATGCCGTCAGCGTAGCTCCCACCGAAAAGGAGAACGACTTACCGATCGATAGACTACCATGAAGATTCAATGATGGATTATGTAAAAAAAGAGGCTCGAAGCGGCGTTGTAAACGCTTTTTCGAGCCTTTCTTCTTGACTATTACAGTACTGGTTTTATTGCCAGAAAGCTTTTTATTTTGAAATTCCGCCTATTCATCTTCTTTTGGATAAGGTTTTTTCACATTTGTTAAGCCAGCCAGATAATCAATGCTTACATGATAATATTGGGCAAGCATAGTGATAAGGTGCAATGGGATTTCCCTTTCCTCCCGCTCATATTTTGAGTACAAAGATTGGTCGCACATTAAATATTCCGCTATTTGCTTTTGTGTAATGTCGTTATCTTCCCGAACATCGCGAATTTTCAGTGTCATTTTATCACCCTTTCAATTATATAATAGTCCTATTTGTCCTATTGACATTTAGGACTATATGTCCTAAAATACAATTGAGGTGAATAAAATGGATTATGAGAAAATGTATTACAAACTCTTCAATAAAATTACAGATGCTATCAATGAACTGCAAGCCGTACAACAAGAAACGGAAGATATGTTTATTTACCAGGAATCCGAGAAAAAATTGATACAGCTATCAATTAAACATGAAAATATTGAAAGATAAAGATTGGTATGAATATTAACTGCATTTTAACGATAAATTCTAACTAAAAGAATAGGCGGTTATGGAAGAATCCATGACCGCCTATAATAGTATTGGGTTACAACTTACGGATTGATTTTGTTCATCACAAGCCCGGCAACGGGCTGGGGATAAAAGGTTGCCGATTTTTGGGGCATTCGTTCCCCTGCCGCTGCAATGTCGTGTATTTCCTTTATCCTCGCAGGATTCAAAAAGAATGCGCATTGATTGGAACCGTCCCGTACAGAGGTAATCGCCCTGTCAAAGCAATCCGTATAGGTTAAATTAATCTGCTGCGCGACATTTTCGCTGTTAATTCCAAGCCCTTGTTCCAAAATCAGGCTGTGCAAAATTGCAGAGTCCAAATTCTGAAAGGCTTCGCTTTTTTCGGGCATCCGCTTTGCCGCCGCGGAAAAATCCTTCAAAATAAGAAGAGACCAGTTTTCTCCTCCGCAATAGCACGCAAACGCCGTTTTACCTTGGCGGTACAGCGCGTCGAGGTTTATTTCAATTTCATTGATGTTCCCGCGTTCAATCACATCAAAATATTGACCGCAATAAGCCAAAAAAGTATCTTGACTAAAATCTTTCATACTGTGAACGAGGCGATATGTGGGCAGTACAGTCAGTCCGCGGCTTTCCATATCGGCAAGCGCCATCAAAACGTAATCGGGTCCTTCGCCCTCCCGGCTGATTTCCTCCTCGCGACACCAGTCGCGCAGCTGCAGCGCTGCTTCGTAGCGGTGATGTCCCTCGGCAATAAAGAGCTTTCGGTCGGCAAAATCTTCACAAAAAGCAGCGATTGCCACGGGGTCGTTCACAATCCAAAGCCGCCGTGTAACGCCTCCTTGGGTAAACTCAAAGCGGGGCTTGAAGCTGGTAAGCATATTGATGCGATTTGCGGTCACGCGTTCCTGATCCTGATACAATGAATAAATCGGACTGAAATTGCAGAACGTCGCTTTCATCAGATTAAAACGGTCGATTCGATTTTTTGAAAGCGTTTCTTCGCGGGGAAGAATAACCGAATTGTCGTAATTTTCTAATTTTACGCGGCAAAGAATTCCTTTTACCTTCCTTGTTTGTCCCTGCATTAGAAATTCGTCCTCATAAAGAAAAACAGCAGGAGAGGAATCCTGCTTTAAGACGCCCTTTTTTTCCCACTCACGCAGAGTTTCGCCCACTTCCGTATAGGGCTTGTCCGCTAATTCCAAACGAACCGCATTGTGGGGGCTTTTCTCCAAAAGCTCCCGCTGCTGCTCCACATAAATACTGCTGTAAGGCGGGCAGATCAGTTCCGTGAGCGGGCCTGCTCCCGCGGCAAAGCGCAGCGCACGGAAAGGCTTGATTTCAGCCATCGTCAACACTCCAAATTCTTATTTTCTAATGTCTTTATTTTAATCGTTGCACCCTTATTCGTCAAGAAAAGAATATATACTGCGTCTTCACCTGATCATCACATAAAATTCAATAAATCGCCTGTATTAGTTAAAAGATTGTTTACATTTCCGGAGCTGTAAATTGCTAAAATAGAATAGCATGATTCACAGGCTTTATTGCTTATTGCCGCGTTCCCGCCCCTTATCATTTCCCCTGTGGGGAGTTTTCCGCGAGGGGTTTCAAAATATAAGATTGCGGAACATATTGAAAAGAAATTAACAACAGGAGGGACTTTGCATGATTGAGGTCAAAAACCTCTCGAAGCGCTACGGACAAAACGTCGCTTTGAACAACATCAGTTTTTCGGTTGAAAAGGGTACTGTCGTCGGATTTTTAGGCCCAAACGGCGCCGGAAAATCAACCACGATGAACATTATTACCGGCTATCTGTCGGCAAGCTCAGGCGTCGTAACCGTTGGGGGCTACAATACCCTTGATAATCCCAACGAGGTCAAAAAGCTAATCGGCTATATGCCGGAAATGCCGCCGCTCTACCCCGATATGACGGTTAAGGAATATCTGAATTTTATGTACGACCTGAAGAAGGTCACACTGCCGCGGGAAAAACACATTAAAGAAATCTGCTCCCTTGTTAAAATTAGCGAGGTTTACGGGCGGTTAATCGCCAACCTCAGCAAGGGTTATAAACAGCGCGTCGGCATTGCACAGGCGCTGCTGGGCAACCCCCCTGTTCTAATTTTGGATGAGCCGACGGTCGGACTTGACCCGAAGCAGATTATTGAAATACGTAATATGATTAAGAATCTGGGCAAAAATCATACGATTATTTTAAGTTCCCATATTCTTCCGGAAATTCAGGCGGTCTGTGAACGGATTATCGTCGTCAACAAGGGCAACCTTGTCGGTGACGGAACGCCGGACAGCCTATCCCGCAGCCTGAGCACCGACCATAAACTGATCGCCCGCCTGGAGGGTTCTGAAAACACGGTGCTTAACGGATTGAAAGCAATGAAATTTGTTGTTTCCGCACAGAGCTTCGGCGAAAAAGAGCCGGGCGTTTTTGAGTACGAGATTGAAGCGCACGAGGGGCACGACTTGCGCCGCAGCCTATTCCAACTCGCAGCAAAACAAAACTGGCCGATTCTGTCGCTATCCAACTCCGACCTGTCGCTGGAGGATGTGTTCCTGCGCCTGACCAGCTCCGCTTATCTCAAAGACAACACGTTGATTGAAAATGCAAAGAAAGGAGCGGAAGAACAATGAGAGCAATTACAAGAAAAGAACTGAGAGCATATTTTTCCTCCCCCATCGGCTATGTGTGCGTCAGCGTGCTTTTGGCACTGTACGGATATTACTTTTATCAGGTGCTGATGCTGCGTTCCTCCTCCTATATTGCAAGCGTTTACAGTACGATGTTCATTTGGAGCATGATGATTATCCCGATTATCACCATGAGGTGCTTCAGTGAGGAAATGCGCAACAAAACCGACCAGGCTTTGTTGACCGCTCCAGTCGGCGTAACTTCCATTGTGGCGGGTAAAGTTTTGGCGGCGTTTCTCGTATTTGCCATCGCAATGGTCGGCAGCCTGATCCCCGTTGTAATTATCGGGTTCTTCTCCTCACCGAGCTGGGCGCTGATTTTTGGAAACTTTTTCGGTTCTCTGCTTTACGGCGCGGCCATGATCGCTGTAGGCGTGTTTATTTCTTCCCTGACCCAAAGTCAAATTGTCGCGGCAATCGGTACCTTTGGTATCTCGATTATTCTTCTTGTGATTGACCAGCTGACCAGTGTCATCATCAATCCGGCTGTGACAAAGCTGATTGGGTGGATTTCATTTAATACGCGCTACCAGCCGTTTACAAAAGGTATTTTTGACGTTTCGAGTATTGTGTTCTTTTTGAGTGTGATTGCGGTTTTTATTTTCCTGACCGCCCGCAAGCTCGAAAGCAGAAGATGGAGCTGAGGAGGGAATGAAAATGAATAACGATAAGAATAATGAGATAGAAAAGGTAAATCCGGACACGGCGGAGGAAAACACAGAAGAAAAACAATCCTCTCAAGCAGAGCCCGAAACAGTGAGCACTTCCGACTCAGCGCCGGAAACAGCCAATGCAGCCGAACCTGCCGAAGAGGCAGCGCCCGAAGAAACCGACAAAAAAACAAAAGATAAAGGCGAAAAGAAGCATTGGGTCAAAGAATACGCAAGCAGCGCAAAATTCAGGCATGGCGGGATTTCCACCGCTTTTACCGCGGGCTTTATTATCGTGGTTATTTTAATCAATGTAATTGTTGGCGTTTTGGGCGAAAAGTATCCGTCAATGAATATGGATTTGACAAAGGGAAACACCAACAGCCTTTCCCAGCAGTCCCTTGACGTTGTTGCAAAAGTAAAGGTGCCTACTACCATTTATATTCTGGCTACGGAAGCACAGACAAAGGGCGACCAGCTTCTTACCGAATATGGCATCAAATACAGTCAGGTCGGTGCGCTCGCTGCAAAAATGGCGGAGAAAAACTCCAACATCAAGGTTAATTACATTGACCTCGATAAAGACCCGACCTTTGCGAATACCTATAAAGCCGATAAAATCGTGGCGGGCGACGTCATCATTAAAACGGATAAACGTTACCGCGTACTCGCATACACCGATTTGTTCGATGTTCAGTACAGCCAGGACGGTTCAAGCTCCAACACCTATTCTATGGTGGACAGCGCGCTTGCCTCCGGACTGAACTCCGCCATTGCGGACACGGTCTCCATTGCTGCGTTCGACACTGGACACAGCGAGCAGATGGATTCTACAACGTATAAAAAACTGTTGGGCAACAATTCCTTTGATACGAAGGATGTCAATTTGCTGACGGAAGAAATTCCTGATAAAACGCAGTTGCTCGTCCTTGGCTGCCCGACCAGCGATTACACAGAAGCCGAAATTAAAAAACTGGACGCTTTTCTGAGCAATACAGCCCTTGCGGGTGACCGTTCGCTGATGATTACGTTCAACCCGAATCAGGCTGAAATGCCAAACCTTTCCACCTTCTTAAAAGAATGGGGCATCGAAGTGCCGCAGGCTGTTGTTGTGGAAAGTGACAAGGCAAAATATTACAATGACAATGCAAGCTATATTCTTTCCAACGTACAGACTACTCTGAGTCTTACCGGAAAGTCGACCGACTACGGATACTTTACAACGCCGCAGTCAAACCCGATCAATTTGCTGTTTGAAACAAAGGGAACTAAAACAACTTATTCCCTTGCAAAAACAAACGACACAAGCTATCTTGTCGATGCAAACACCAAGCAGGATGAAACCCCGAAAAAGGCGGCTCAAAACACCGCAGTGCTTTCACAGGATACCGTGAAATCCGGTGCCAAGGAATACAAAGCAAATGTGATTGCATTGGGCAGTACGCTGATGTTTAATTCCGAGATTTTATCCGCAAATACCTTTGGAAACTCGAAGTATATGGTTGACCTTTCAAAATACGCAACCGGTACGACCAGCGAAGCAGCAGCAATTACAACCACCCAGGTACAGACTAACGTGGCCGATATTACATTGAGCACCCAAATGAGCACTCTGCTCGGCTTGGGCGTGTTTACAATTTTAATTCCATTGCTAATTGCAATTGCGGGCATTTGGGTGTACCAAAAGAGGAGGCACTTGTAAGATGAAGACCAGCACAAGAAATCTAATCGTCGTGGCTGGCTGCATCGTGGTTCTCGGCGGCGTGGCCGCAGCGCTGCTGCTGACGGGAAATAAGGAGGCGGATACCGCCTCTTCCGCGGTGTCAACGGGAACAATTGACCTTGTTTCCAAGACGAGCGAAGACATTGTTTCCATGGCGGTCACCAATCAAAAGGGCAGCTATACCCTGCTGCCGGAAAAGACAGCCGTTTCCTCCGCCGCCGCATCCAGCACGGCATCCGCCACGGCGAGCGCGATTACCTATGGGATAAAAGGACTCAGTGGCGTGCCTATTAACACCGAGGCGACCAGCCAGGTGGTACAAAACGGATTCAGCCTTAGTGCCACGAAAAATTTAGGCGCAGTTAATGATTTGAATGAATATGGCCTGAAGACGCCGCAGGCAACGGTAGAAGTTACCTTTAAAGACGGCAGTACCTACAATTATAAAATAGGAAATGCCTCCGCGACGGACAGCACCGCTTACTACATGAGCGGTGAAAACTCCAATAACGTATATATTGTCAGTATTGACAGCGGTATTTTAGAGAGTGAAAATTACTTTATAAACAAGACGATTCTCTCTATTAGCAATGCAAGCGGTACAAATGACTTTACCGCGATTAAGCTGAGCGGAACGAATTTTCCAAGCCCGATTACCATTAAAAAGCTTGGAACAGTAAATCAGATCACTGCACCGGTCAGTGCGGAGGCGGATTCCACAACAATCGGCACCGTCGAAACCGCGCTCGCGTCCTTAACGGCAGACTCCGTTGAAGCAGTTAACCCAAATGCAGCTGCACTCAAGAGCTATGGTCTTGACAAACCCGCGGCTGTTGCCGAGTTCACGGTGAACAAGGGCAGTTACAAGCTGCTGATTGGCGCCCAAAAGGACAGCAGTTACTATGCGATGCTTGACAAGGTCAATGTTGTGTACCTTATCAAAGCGGACAGTGTCAACGCGTGGGTGGCAACAA
>DAMDEB010000004.1:31568-37068 GCA_032090075.1 Caproiciproducens sp. | reverse complement strand
TTTTACCCTTCGGGATAAGAGCCTCTTAATGCCGGACATTACCACAGTGAAGTCATTGGCGGTTACCGTTGGCAGCACCGGAAACACACTGAACATTGCAAGAACCAAGGACGAAGCAAAGTCCACGCAGGATAAACCGGTGTATTCCTACAAGGTGACCGGTAACGGCGGTACAGCCATTGACTTCTGCACCAACTACACCGCGTTCTATAAAGATATTATCTCGGTGCAGCTGCTGGAAGCGGCGGATAAAAAACCTGCCGGGAACCCCGATTTGAATGTTGAGTTCCAATATTTTGATAAGAACGACAAGGACACCGTCGCATTCTATAAAAGCGGAGACCGCCGCTACATTGCGGTAGTAAACGGTTCGGTTTACGGAACCGTCACCTCCGCCGATGCGGAAAAGATTATCAGCGATCTAAAGCTGCTTGAAGATGGAAAAACAGTTTCGTAAAAAAGAATGGCTGTTTTAAAATGAATTGATTTCAAAACAGCGAAAAAAATTGAATCAAGCAAATGGAAGGGTATGAATCCTGTATTGAACAGGGCTCATGCCCTTTCATTTTTCTGCATATCGCTCAAAAACGTTGGAAAATTTAAGCTGATACTACTCTCAGTGCTTGTTTTGTGCTTAAATTAAGCACAAAACCCGTCTCATGCGAGATTCAAAGCGCTTCGCGCTATAAAAAAGTGGTTTCGTGTTTTTAATGGATTTTAGCATAAATGTAGTTAAATGATGATTACATTTACATTGAGATGCAAAGCAATTAAAAACTCAAATACTCAGTATATTCCAAAGCGAAATTCCCAATGTTAAAATAAGATGAGAATCTCGTTAAATTATATATATAATAAAATGTAATTGACAAAATAATGTAAAAGTTGTATAATATTCTTATGAAAATGAAACCGGTTTCAGAGAAGTAAACCCGGAATCATAATTTTGTAGGAGGTTTATGAAAATGGTGAAAAAAACAAAGTTCAGGGCCGGGGTATCAATGCTGTTGGCAGTCATGCTAATTACTTCAATGGTGGTTTGGAGCGCCCCGTTAAGCGCTTCTGCGGCCACGACCACAAAGGTAATTCAGATTTTGGGCACATCCGATCTGCACGGCAGATTTGATGCTTACAGTTACGCCAGCAACACCCCAAACACAGCGGGCGGTTTAACTCAACTTTCTCAAAAGGTAAAGGAACTCAGAGCGGAAAATCCCAACACCTTGTTAGTGGACAATGGCGATACCATTCAGGACAACATGGCAAATATTTTTTTGAATGATTCGATTCATCCAATGTTTGTGGCCATGAATGCAATGAAATATGATACATGGACACTTGGCAATCATGAATTTAACTACGGCACGGATACAATTGAAAGAATTGTAAAGGAACCGACTGCAGATGTTTTGTGCGGAAATGTCTATAAGAAAGACGGCTCACGTTTAGGAAAAGCCTACTCCATTAAAACAGTAGACGGCGTGCGCGTTGCTATTATTGGTATGACAAATCCGAACATTATGACATGGGATGGTACGAAGTTAACGGGCTACAAAGTAACCGACCCGATTACCGAAACCAAAGCTGCAATCAGTGAAATTAAAGCAAACAAAGCAGCGGATGTTTATATTGCGGTTGTACATATGGGAGTCAACACAGAATTACTCGCAGATGACAGCGCGACTGCTTTGGCAAAGGCCTGCCCTGACCTGTCTGCGATTGTCTGCGGACACGCTCACGATACCATTAATGGAGACAAAGTTGGCAATACAGTGATCACAGAACCCGGTAAATTCGGTGAAAACCTTTCTCAGATTCTGTTGACTGTTCAGCCGAAAAGCGATGGCGGATACGAGGTCGCAACTGCAACTTCCACAACAATCAGCATGAAAAATGCACCCGTAGACACCGAACTCGACGCCACTCTAAAACCGTTCCATGACCGCGCAGTTGCAAACGGAAACAAAATAATCGGTACCCTGACCGGCGGCGATTTGGTTCCGGCGGCGGATATTAAAGGAATTAATCAGGCTCAGGTACAGGACACTGCGCTGATGCATTTAATTTTAGACACGATGAACTATTATACCAAGCAATATGTGCCAAAGGGAGCAAGGTCTGTCGCTGCTTCAGCCCTGCTTGATTCAGCTTCAAACATAAAAAAGGGTCAAATCAAAAACTGCGATATGGTAAATATCTATAAATATGACAACGCGATTTATACCATGAAAATCACAGGAAAACAATTAAAGAAATACATGGAATGGTCCGCATCGTATTTTAATCAATACAAGAGCGGCGACCTGACTGTATCCTTTAATCCTACAATGGCAACCTATTTGTACGATACTTTTTCCGGTATTAATTATGAAATTAACATTGCGAAGCCGGTTGGAAGCAGAATCGAAAATTTGAAGTATCCGGATGGCAAGGCACTAAAAGATTCTGATACCATTTATTTAACCACTACCGATTACAGATCCACTTCAAAACTTCTTAACGACCTTTTCAAGGGAGAAAAAGTTGATATCGTTCATAAAACATCCGGTGACCCGGTCAGTGCTGTTCGTGACTTGATTGCAACATACATTCAAAATGTCAAGGGCGGTACCATCAATAACAGTTTCACACCAAACTGGAAGCTAACCGGAACCCAAATTAATGCAGATCAAAAAACATTGGTCGCAAAGCTTGTAGCAAACGGAACTCTTACCATTCCAATGAGTTCGAACGGTAAGAATACCAATGCAAAGAGCCTCACTGTCAGCGATATTACTCCCTATCTGTCCCAGCTTGTTGTTACAAAGGCCGGTTCCGCTCAGGCGACCCAGCCCGGCACTGTGCACAGCCCCGCAACAGGTTCGCAAAACACGGCTGTTCCCATCGGGGTTCTCATGATTTCCGCACTTGGCGTCTTAATGGCAGTTAGAAAAAAGCAAACAAAATAAAGGGCTCCCCCCCTTTTTTTGAGCGCAATTTTTTAATAAAGTAAAAAGAGAGCATATCGGTGTACCTTATACAAGGTAATTCCGAATATGCTCTCTTTTTTGATTCAGTTCAGTTTTTTCGCAAGGGTTTCGGGGTTGGACGCGTAAATCAGCGCGTTTTCTTTGGTGATTTTTCCTTCTGAATACAACCGGTAAATATCGGCGTCCATGGCGATCATGCCTTGGTTTGAGCCGGAATAAATAGCGTTGTCAATCTGATGTACCTTCGATTCACGTATCATATTGCGGATGGCCGCATTGACCAGCATGATTTCAAACACCGGGAGAAGCGTTCCGTCTTTCGCGGGGATAAGCTGCTGAGAAACAACCGCCTGCAGCACCATGGAAAGCTGAACCCTGATTTGCTGCTGCTGGTTCGGTGGGAACACGTCAATGATTCGGTCAATCGTGTTTGCCGCACCGACTGTGTGCAGCGTGGAAAGGACAAGCTGGCCGGTTTCCGCCGCGGTCATTGCCGTGGTAATCGTTTCGTAATCGCGCATTTCTCCAAGCAGAATCACGTCCGGTGCCTGGCGCAGTGCAGCGCGCAGCGCCTGCACATATCCCCGCGTGTCATGCGAAACCTCGCGCTGGCTGACAATACTCATAATGTGCTTATGTAAATATTCAATGGGATCTTCAATGGTTATGATGTGGCTGTTGCGCGTATGATTGATTTTATCAATGATACAGGCGAGCGTGGTGGACTTGCCGCTGCCCGCCGAGCCGGTAATCAGTACAAGACCTTTTTTGCTGTTATTCAGGTTAATAACCGAATCGGGAATATGAAGTACGTTTGGGTCCGGCAGCTGAAAAACAACTGCACGCAATACGGCGGCCATAGAACCGCGCTGCATATAAGTGTTGCAGCGAAACCGGCACAGCCCTTCCACAGAAAAAGAAAAGTCGTCGTCGCCGCTTTCTAAAAACGGCTCCATATTACGATTCCCACTGAGTGAATAAATAATTTCGATACATTTTTTCGTATCTTCCGGCTTCAGCCTGTAAGAGGAAAGTGCGTTATTTTCAATCGGATGGATTTGGTCGTTGGTCTTAAAGGAAAGTGGGCAGCCGGAAATGATGAAAATATCCGATACATTTTCATCGACGGCTTTCTTTAATATTTCAATGATGTCAATATCCATATTTTACTCCAATGTGCTTATTGGGCGCTGCTTCCCGTCCAAAGCTGCAAAGTCCCCTCGGAGTCGCTTTCAACGGCCTGGTTGTTGATTAGCTTTCTCCCGGTAACCTTGTAACGGTCGCCGTCCCCATAAGAACTGACGGTCAGTTTGGTTTCAATTTGACGGCCGCCGCCCGCGTCTGTTGTAAAGGTAACAAGAAACAACGCCTCGTTAGAAGTTTCAACGGCGATGCCCTGCAGGTGGGTTATCAGCATTTCCGAAAAATAGCGGTAGCAAACAGCGCGCTTTTGCTCCTTTGACGCACTGCTTTGTAAAATAGCGGTTACAGGCTCAAGCTGGCTGCGACCTTTGTAAATAGCATCATTTTTCAGGTTTGTGCAGCTGCCGGTTTCTGCCGCCTGCTCCGCGTCGTTCTTTGCACTGAGCAGAGAATCATCGATTGTCTGCAATCTCTTTTCGGCCTCCGTGGCTCCGGCGTAATAGTTTTCAACTGTTTCCGCATTCTTTGTTGAAATCTTGCTGTCCGCGTTTGCGGTGACATAGGAAAGAACGCCAAAGGTGGTTAAGCACAGCACTACGAAAATCATAAGGATGGACGACGCGCCCACGCTCAAATTAAAACTGCTTTTTCTTTTCACGCGGTCAGACCTCCTTATCCTCTAAAATAGTTATCTAATGGGGATTTCACAAAATGCGGATTAATGGGTTGGCAGGTATTTTGCGGAGCTGAGTGTATAAAGATCCTTGGAGACGCTATTGTTCAGGCGGTGAATCGAAATGTCCGCAACAACCATAGTACCGCCGTTGAATTTCGTTCTTTTCATGGTGACGTCAACCACGTAGCGCGGGTTGGTTTCGGTTAGATTCCACTGCTTGTCGTAGCCGATGGTGTACAGCAGCCCGTCGCCGGAACCGGTCTGTTTGGCGGATTCAAGTGACTTTGGCAGCGCGTTCGCCGAAGGGAGTGACTTTATCTGCTCTGCAATGTTTTCAGCTTTAATTACCGCAACGCTCAGGTCGCTGCTCTGTTGTGCACGGCTGTTCGCAGTGACAAAAAGCTGGAGGGTGACTGAAACGGATATTGCAAAAAACAGGATGACAATAATAATCTCAACAAAAAAGCTGTTGATTTGCATTGGACTGCGTTTCATTTTTCACCACCCCCTTAAGATAGAAAAAGATCAAGCGAAAGCCTCGACTTATCTCCGCCGGATACCGACAGGCTCAGCTCGTTATCATTTTTCGTCATTGTAAATGCGGATACCGGCGTTATTTTGTCACCGTCACCCGCTGTAAACCCGTTTTCAGCCTTGGTAAAAAGCTCCATCAGGTAGCCGTCGTGCAGGTAGATATACGTTTGGTAGTCCG
>DAMDEB010000004.1:25174-31558 GCA_032090075.1 Caproiciproducens sp. | reverse complement strand
TCCGAGCCGTTATGCGCGGAGTGAATAACAAGCGTGTCCTGACCGTCTATTTTTTCAACGCTGACATCGCGGCTGTCCGCGGCGCGCACCTTGTTGGAGACATACGAAAGCGAAGCGCGCGTTTCGTTGTTGGCGTTCATTTCGCTGACAATACCGCGGTAGACATTCGCGCCGATCAATACGATAAACAGAGACGAGCCCGCGAATAAACAAAAAATCAAAAGAGCAAATACAGTGTCAAAAGAATGCGTACTTTTGCTGTTCATCGGTTTCGCCTCCCATCATTTAGAATCGCTGCCCTTTTCCAGAATTTCAACCGATGGCATGACGTTTGAGCCTGCCAATTCATAGTTTACAATATATTTGCTGTGGTCAATCACAATTCCGTAGTGGTCTTCAAGATATTTAATATTTGGGGGATAAGTTCCCTCGACCGCATAACAGTTCACAATTGATTTTTGTACCGCCGTGCGTGTTATTTGTAGCTTTTCGGCGCTGTTCGCTTGAAAAGTACTGGTAAACCCGTACCAGAAAAGGCCGAGGACGGTGCAGAAAATTAAAATAGTTATGAGCAAATCACGGTAGGCGAATTTCGTCTTATAAAGCTTCAAACGTTCCTCTCCCCTTTCATTTTACTCCATTATCAGCCGATTGACGACATAATTCCCATCAGCGGCAGCATAACAGAAAGCAGAATTGCACCGATAATAATAGACAATATGGCGACCAGAGCGGGTTCGATAAAGGAAATCGCCTTATTGACGGAATCTTCAACATCCTCGTTGTAAATATCTGCCAAACGGCTCATGACGGTGTCCATGCTGCCGGTTTTGGCGCCGATACTGATCATGCTTGCGTAAATGCCGGGGAACAGGTTTGCATCGCCAAGCGCTTTTGGAAATGAAGAGCCGGTGTCCACGGATTTTCGGCATTGATGCACCTTTTCTATAATATCTTTATTCGATAAGATAGTGGGAATCAGCGCAAGCGCCTCACTTGTGTCGTAACCACTGGATAAAAGCATGGAAATGACCGAAGCGAACCGCGCCGAAGCAATCTTAGCCGAAAGGCGGCGGGTCATGGGAAGATTACTCATCAACTCTGAAATCCACCGGTAACCCTTTTCAGTTTTGTAGAGAATCAGTGCGAACAGCAGTACTGCGGCAAGCAGAAGAATAATTACAAGTGCAATCTTGCCAATCGCGGTGCCCGCGTACATGACAGCGGAAGCCGTTGCTGACATATCGCCGCCCATGTCCATAAATACGGCGTCAAAAACAGGAAGTACCTTAATCATCAGTACCGAAATAACCGCAGCCATCATTAAAATTAAGATAAGCGGATATAAAAGGGCGTTGCGAATACGGGTGCGAAGCTTGTCGTCACGGTCGTAATAGAGCGACAAAGCCTCCATCACCGTATCTAACTTGCCAGCTTTTTCGCCGATATTCACCATGTTGATCATGTACTTCGGGAAAGCGCCGGTGCTGTTCAGGGAAAGGTAAAGCGAGCCGCTCTCCTCCAGCCCTGTCTGTATCCGGGAAATCAGTTCCCGGCCTTTCGCATTATCAATATTTTCACTGATGGCGCCAATACCCTCCTGCAGCGGAATGCCCGCTTTTAAAAGCAAAACAACCTGAGAACAAAAGAGGGAAACATCGCCCGATGAAAGCGGTTTTGCGCTGCTCTGATTTACCGTGGTCTTTTCATTCATAGCTAATCCTCCATACCGCCTGAATCGGCAAATTTATTTCCTTAATAATATTTCTCCGGCGTATAGCTGCCGGCGGTTTGTCCCGCCGCCGCAAAGGTGGCGTCGTAGCGTTTCCAGCTGCTTATGTAAACCTCATTCCATGCGTGGTATCCGGCAGTGGTATTGCCGATGACCAGCTTTGTTGGAATCCCCTGTGAACGTAACATGGTCGCCATCAAAGCGGCGTAATCAAAACATATCCCTTTTTTGGAAGAAAGCGTGGAGTCCACATTTGGCAGATAGCCCGACTTCACACTGCTTGCCTTATCGTAGTCATATCGAATGGTTGAAGTGACAAATTTATAAATCGCATTGACCTTTTCGGTGTTGTTTGTAGCCTGTGCGCACAGGCTTTTCGCCTTTGCAACAGCGGCGGAGGAGCGGGTATAATTGACGTATTGATTGGGGTAAAGCGTGTATCCTGAACCGGTGACCGAAGCATTCAGCTCGGTGGCGCAAAGCTCAGCGTAGCTGTTTCCACCCACGTTTTCCATAAAACGTACCTTGTAGGAGCCGCTGCCGCTTTGCAGCGGAAGCGTAACGTAAACGCCGTTGCCGCTAATGTTATATTGATAATACGACGAACCTCCGTTAAAGTAAACTAAAACCTTGATATTTGCGGAGCCGCTGTACTTGACCATGATATAACCTTGCGCGGCATTGCTGTAATCCACCGAGGCGGAATTTTTACTGAATACATTTGTTCCGGATGCCTGCGGCATTTTTGCCGTGACGGCGGGCATAGGAGCCGGCTGCGCTTTTTTTGGCGCTGCTGCCGGCGGCAGTGAAGAACTCATCTGAATCGTTTTTGAAGAAGAGCTAAGAAGCTTGGAAACGACGCTTTGCGCCGAGGAAGTTGGTGCGCTTGAAGACGGTGTATTTGAAGCTGACGTGCTTGAGGTCGAAGCGCTCGAAGCAGATTCATTTAAACTTGAAGCCGAGCTTACAGCCGTACTCGAAGCGGAGCTTTGCGCCGCAGAGGAAGCCGCTTCTGAGGAAGATGGCAAACCTGATACCACAACCGATTGTGTACCGCAGGCGGGGAGCAGGAAAATAAGCGTCAGCACGAAAAACAGCAATTTTATTTTTTTCATACAACTCCCCCTCCCAAGTTTTAAAGATGACTATTCCACCGAATCAAGTTCCTTAATTCGGGTTGTGATTCTTACATTATCCTTCCGATACCGAAACCGAAATTTCTGAACAATTCGATTGGTGACCTTGTCCGCTTCTTCGTAATTGTTGAGCGGGAGCATCACGATGAACTGAGTAGAACTGTACGATGCGACCGCGTCGCCTTTGCGAAGGCTTTCCAAAATAGCCGATTTTAGCCGCGCTGTCGCCACTTTTGCGATGGAACGTTCCGGAACTTCGCCGTCTAAATCGCTCAAGGTAAACAGAACAATGTAGCTAGAATGCCCGGAACGGGCAATTGTGCGCGCCTGAACGCGATAAATCGATTTAAAAATATCATAATCACAGAAATATGCCCCGGCAATGTTCGAGACTTCCTGTAAGTCGCCTTTGATGACGGACAGGTCCGTTTCTATCTGATTAATGCTGTTGATCAACTCTTTGTAAAGCGGCCGCATGGAGTCCGAAATATCCACGCCCAACTCCTTGTAAAATAGGTCAATCACATGGTTGTAGTGGTCAAGCGCCTTGTTGCGCTGTTCCGTAGTAATATAGGCAAATAAAAGAATTTTGTGGATTGGCTCCTCCAGCGGAGAAAACGACAAAGCGTCCTCGCAAATGTGGATGACGTCATTATACTGATGCAAATCGATCAGCAGTCCGCAGGACCTTAAAACGCACTCATTATAAATATTTGAATAGTAAGATTCCATTGAAACAACCCAGTTGCTGTAGGAAGACTTGGGCAGAAACTCCCCGCGGTACAGCGCAAGGGCGCTCTTGAAAGCATCAACGCGGAATTCTACGGGCTTCGAGGTATCGTTTCCCTGCTTCCAGAAAGCCACGAGCAGTTCAGTGTCTATCGTGCAGTCGTAGGAGTTATTCCATGCGTAGGTGTTACGAATATACTGAATATATTCGGCATTCTCGTTCTGGGAAATACTTTTCAGCAGCTGCCTTGCCCGGTAAACCAGATTTTTCAGAGCGTTTAACGGATCGCTGCATTTATCTTCTTCCCATAATATCTCCGACAGTTTTTGAATAGAGATATCTTTATGACGGTTTGCGAGCAAATACTCTATCAGCATCCACACCCGTTTGGTGCGGCCCTTAAGATTGGTGAGTTGATGTCCATTCATTGTAATGGAAAATTCACCCAGCATATTTATTTCAATCTTTTCTGTTTTTCTTATACGAGGTTGCATAAAAACACACCTTCAATCACGATATATTATATATATCGTAACATACAGAAAATAAATTAACAAGGAAATATTTCCCATAAAGTTCACATTTTATTAATAAATTAAAAAGCACCTTCCATTTTTGTGGAAGATGCTTTCTTTAATTTAATTCGTCTAAAACAAGATGTTCCGCCTGTCTTGTCTGATTCATGTCAATTATGCGCTGATTGCGGCTTCCTTTAAAAGTGAGTGTCAAGTCCTTTTGTTCCAAAAGAAATCGGCCGTCTATCAAGATATCCGTTTCCCGCAGCAGAGCGTCTACATTGGGGTCGTGAAGGTTAAGCAATTGCTCATAGGTGTAGCCGGTAAAAACGGTTACATCCAGCTTTTTGGTATGAATTTGCTTTGCAAGTTCAATAAGCGGTTCCGGCTGACAAAACGGTTCGCCGCCACTGAAGGTGACGCCCTTTAAAAGTGGATTTTCACAGATTTCCGCAAATAAATGCGCAATATCTACCCATTTGCCCGCGTTAAAATCGTGGGTCTGCGGGTTGTGGCACCCCGGGCAATGATGGGGACAGCCCTGTGTGAAAATCACATAGCGAAACCCTCTGCCGTCCACAATCGACTCCGGCTCAATGCCGCTGATTTTAAGCTTACATGCCATGCTTTACTCTGTCCCTCTCCTCCGCGCGTTTTGCGTTGTTCCAACGGTCCGTGGTGCCGACAAGGTAGCCGGTGATTCTGCGGATACGCTCAAACTTGGGGCCGCCGTCAGTTTCCGTGCGGTGGCATTTGGGGCATTCATTATCAATAATACCGTTGAAGCCGCACATCGGGTCGCGGTCAACCGGATGATTTACCGAACCGTAGCCGATTCCGTTTTCCTTCATGCAGCGAATCACCGCTTCGAAGGCGTCAATATTTTTGCAGGTATCGCCGTCCAGCTCCACATAGCTGATATGGCCGGCATTGGTCAGCGCATGGTAAGGCGCTTCCAGCTCTATCTTTTTAAACGCTTTAATCGGGTAATAAACAGGAATATGGAAGGAGTTTGTGTAGTATTCACGGTCGGTAACGCCCGCAATCTTGCCGTACTTTTTCTGGTCAATGCGCACAAAGCGGCCGGAAAGTCCCTCTGCCGGAGTTGCGAGCAGCGTAAAGTTCAGACCCGTGGTTTCGGATTCCTTGTCCATGCGGTCACGCATATGAGCGATGATTTCAAGGCCGAGCTTTTGGCTTTCGGCGCTTTCACCGTGGTGCTTGCCGGTGAGTGCCTTTAAGGTTTCGGCAAGGCCGATGAAGCTCATGCTCAGTGTGCCGTGCTTTAAAACTTCTTCAATGCTGTCGTCCGGACCAAGTTTTTCGGAATCAATCCAAACACCCTGTCCCATCAGGAACGGATAGTTATACACTTTTTTGCTGCACTGGATTTTAAAACGATGCAGCAGCTGACGGATGACCAAATCAATCCGCTTATCCAACAGCTCATAGAATTTATTTAAATCGCCCTGCGCCTCGATACCGATGCGGGGCAGGTTGACGGAGGTAAAACTTAAATTGCCGCGGCCACAGGTAACTTCCTTTGTTCTGTCGTGCGCATTACCCATGACGCGGGTGCGGCAGCCCATGTAAGCGACTTCGGAGTTGTAATCGCCTTTTTTGTAATACGGAAGGTTGAACGGCGCATCAATAAAGCTGAAGTTCGGGAACAGCCGCTTGGCACTTACCTTGCAGGCAAGCTTGAACAGGTCGTAGTTCGGGTCGCCCTCGTTGTAGTTAATGCCTTCCTTTACCTTGAAAATCTGTACGGGGAAAATCGGGGTTTCGCCGTCGCCCAAACCGGCGGAGGTAGCGTTCAGCAGGTTACGCATGAGCATTCTCGCTTCGGGGGAAGTGTCCGTACCGTAGTTTATGGAAGAAAACGGAACCTGTGCGCCCGCGCGGGAGTTCATGGTGTTCAGGTTGTGAATCAAAGCCTCCATTGCCTGGTAGGTGGCTTTGTCTGCATTTTGAGTGCCGGTCTTTACCGCATATGCATGTGCGCGCACGGCTTCGGCTTCGGTGATTTCTGCAAAGCCGTTTGTACGCTGGTGCTCCGGTAAATAATTTTTCAGTGCTTCACCGTACCGGTCGGCGTTGGTAAAGGTGATTTCTTCTTGAATATTGTTTTTAATTGTGAGGACAAGAGCGTCCGCGTCGGCTTCGCTCATGCTGTTGGCGATTTGAAGGAATTGGGAAAGCGCCTTGAAATAGGCCTTTTTAAAGGTTTTCGCCACGCCCGGCGCCAAAGCGTAATCAAAGTTTGGAACA
>DAMDEB010000004.1:21861-25164 GCA_032090075.1 Caproiciproducens sp. | reverse complement strand
GGCCGCCGTGCATCTCGTTCTGGTTGGCCTGAATTGCAATACAGGCGAGTGCCGAATAGGAACGGATGTCGTTCGGCTCGCGCAGTGCGCCATGACCGGTGCAGAAACCGTTCTTAAATAGCTTAATCAAATCAATCTGGCAGCAGGTTTCTGTCAGCATATAGAAGTCTTCGTCATGAATGTGAATATCTCCGCTTAAATGCGCCGCTGCAATATCCTTTGGCAGGACATAATTATTGATAAAATATTTGGAACCCTCCGAGCCGTACTTCAGCATCGTACCCATGGCGGTATCCGCGTCAATATTTGCATTTTCACGCTTGATATCGGCGTCTTTTGCATCCTGAAAAGTCAGTTCGCGGTAAATATCCATCAGGTCGCCCTCGGCCTGACGGGTTTTTGTATGTTCTGCCCGGTAAAGAATGTAGGCCTTGGCTGTTTTGGCATAGTCCGCGGCAATCAGCTTTTCTTCCACTGCGTCCTGAACCTGTTCCACGGTCGGAATTTTAGCGCCCTTAAAAGCTGCGCTGACCTTTGCAGTCAAATCGTCCAATATGGTCTCGCTCATCTTTTCATCTGCAATAGGCTGATTGGCCTTAAAAATAGCATTGCGAATTTTCTGTGTATCAAATGCAACGGTAACCCCGTTGCGCTTTTGGATTTTTGTAGCCATTTCAATACATCCTTTCAAACGGTGAAAGCGCGTATTTCGCTTTTTCAAATCTCGTGTATTTAGAATTTTACCGCAATAGAAGGTGCTTGTCAAGATGAAATACACACAATATATAGATAGAAAATTTTATTTATAAAAATAATACCACAATATGTATTATGTTAACTAAAAACGTTTTATCAATATAAAGAGTAAAAAACCCCCTTTTTAAAGGGGGTTTTTGAGTTATAACATTTCCGATTTCAGAGCGGACTATTTCAAGATTGCGTCAATTTCTGCACATTCCGCCGCAGAAAAGTCTAGGTTGTTCAGCGAACCAACATTGTCTTCCAGTTGGGAAACACGGCTTGCGCCGATGAGCACGCTGGTCATTACCGGCTGCCGCAGCACCCAGGAAAGCGCAAGCTGCGCGGTGGTCTGGCCGCGACGCACCGCGATTTTACCGAGGGCAACTACTTTGGAAATGACTTCAGGCGTAATATTGTCCTTTTTAAAGAACACAGAGCCGCCTGCCGCACGGGAATCCTGTGGAATCCCGTTGTTGTATTTGCCGGTCAGCAGCCCCTGTGCCAGTGGGCTGAACGCGGTTGCGCCCATGCCGCACTGGGCGAGCGCATCAAACAACCCGGCCTTTTCCACTTTCGTGTCAAGCAGACTGTAGCGTGACTGACAAATCAGGCAGTGAATACCCATGCCTTTTAAAATATTGGAAGCCTCTATTGCTTTTTCGGGGCTGTAATTTGACAGGCCGACATAGAGTGCCTTGCCGCTTTTCACGGCGTGTGCCAATGCACCCATGGTCTCCTCCAATGGCGTTTCGGAGTCCATACGGTGATGGTAAAAAATATCTACATAATCAAGTCCCATGCGTTTCAGGCTCTGGTCAAGGCTTGCGAGCAGATACTTGCGCGAGCCGAGGTCGCCGTAAGGACCCGGCCACATATTGTACCCCGCTTTTGTGGTAATGACCATCTCGTCGCGGTAAGGACGCATGTCCTCTTTCATCAGGCGCCCGAACGTTTCCTCTGCGCTGCCTGCGGGCGGGCCGTAGTTGTTGGCAAGGTCAAACACGGTGATGCCAAGGTCAAAGGCGCGGCGCGTCACCGCGCGGTCGGTTTCATACTGGTCGTATGTGCCGAAATTATGCCAGTAACCGAGCGAAACTGCGCTCAGCTTCAGCCCGCTTTCTCCGCAGCGGCGGTACTGCATATCGGTGTAGCGATTTTCATTTGCTACATAAGGCGGTACAATTGTAAATCTGTCCATATCATCAATCTCCTTTTCTGTTGTTTGCGGCCCACGCGTTTAAAAGTTCCACCGCGGGAATCAGTTCCGCGCCGGCCGGCGTAATTCGGTATTCCACCTTTGGGGGAATCTGCTGGTACTGCTGGCGGGCGATCAGAACGTCGGCGGTCAGCTCCCTCAGGCTTTGGCTGAGCATCATGTCTGTAATGGCAGGGATTTTCTGCTTGATTTCGCCGTAACGCAGACTTGTCCCGTCACGAAGTGCCCATAAAATACGGATTTTCCATTTTCCGCCCACAACAGCCAGCGCGTATTGCAGCAGTTCGTCCGCAGAATCAGCTTTTGTTTCGCCGGATTCAACCGTTTGAAGGATTGCCGCCTGTGGTTCGCGCTTAATTCGTTTTTTCTTCTTTTCTTTTTTCATATCCGGCCTCCGGTGGTACTCATTAATATTGAGTATATCATTATTATTAAGTACATCATATCATTGCCGGAGGCGAAAGTAAATATGAAAATTCGACTTTATAGTTTAAAATTCTTATTTTAATCGGATTGTGAAGCCATGCGGATTGCTGATTCTTTGCCCCCCTTGCGCTGCCAGGTACAATAAAGCGCAAGCGCCGCAAAGCAGAAGCCCGCGCCGAGCAGCATTGCGAGATTCACACCGGAATCCGCCGCCTTGCCGAACACTAAATTGGTACCCACCGCGACTAAATCCATAACAATCGAGTAAATGGAAAGCATTGTCGCGCGGTTCGCGGTGGTAATTTCCCGATTTTGAACATTCATTTGAATCGGTACAAAAACGGCGGACGAAATACGGAGCAGAACCATGCAAGCAACGGAAAGAATCGGGTTTGCGAAAAACACCATCATCAGGCACGCGGCCCCTCCGGTTAAGAACACAGCCTTAGAAACCCTGTTTTCGCCCATTTTTTTAACAAGCTTGTGCGACCGCGCGGCAAAAAGTCCCGCGACCGTGACAAGAATGTAGATATAGCCCATCAACTCCGGTTTTATTCCGCCGCGCACATATTGAAGCTGATTTAAGAATGTGGTAATGGTTTGGTTACATTCGGTGAGCAGTGCTGCTGCAATTAAAAACAACAAAAACTGTCTTCCGCTTTTTAAAACACTTAAAAGCTCCTTCATTTGCTGATAAAAGTTTTTTGAGTTTTCAACATTGTTTTCAACTTCGGTTGAAAACAATGTCAAAACAAATGAAATACCATAGCTGAATATCGTCAAAAGTGCGGAAAGCGCGTAGTTGCCGTGCAGGAAAAGCGAAAACACTGCGGAAGCAGCCAGCAAACCGGCTGTACCCATCGCCGAATAAACACCAAATACACGCGGCGCGTCATCTTTGCCTGCTGAAACATACAGAA
>DAMDEB010000004.1:20056-21851 GCA_032090075.1 Caproiciproducens sp. | reverse complement strand
CGCTGTCACAACCGGAAAGGCCGCTCATCACAACAGAGAGCATCAGCCGCTCGACAAGGAACATGGCGAACCCGTCGGCCTTCCAAAATACGATTTTAGATACAAAATAAAGAAGATTGCAGATGAGTATTGTCTTTTTATATCCGATTTTATCCGCGACAAAGCCCCATGGAATTTCCAGTGCAAGGCATAAAGCAAGCGAGATGCTTTCTATTAACGTAATCTGAAAAATGCCAACCCCGCGTGACTGCCGGTAAAGCGTGGCAATCGGGCCGTAAAACACCATGCCTTGAAAAAGGGCAATGGCGTAAAATAAATAAATATTCTTTTTATTCAATGGAAATCCTCCAATTCAATTTGAGTACAAAAAACTAAGCCTACTATACGAATTCCTTTTAAACAGAATTTTGTATCAGGCCGGATTCAGTTTTGTCAACTCAAATCGAAAGAGATCCCATCATAACCTTCTTTTCACACTGTCTGATTTTGTTCCCGAACCCAGCGGTCGTGTTCCGCTTTGGAAAACACGCAGCCGCAATAGTCCTGACGGTATAAATTGTATAAATCGGAAAGTTCAACGGAACGTTTGTAACCGTTTTTCTTTTTAAAATCGGAGTAGAGATAGTGAACGCCGTACTTTTTTTCAAGCTCTGCGCCAATTTCATTGAGCTTTTGCGCATTTTTGTACGGACTGATGGAAAGCGTGGTAGTGAAGTAGTCGAACCCGCCCGCTTTTGCCGCCAGCGCGGCCTCGGTTAAACGCAAAGCGTAGCAGGCAAAACAACGCTCCCCACCCTCCGGTTCCTGCTCACGGCCCTTTGAGAGTGCGAAGAAGCGTTCTGTGTCGTAATTTCCTTCCAGAAATTGAACCGCATGCTTTGCGGGTAGCTCAGAAATGAGCCGCTTCGCCTCCAAAACGCGCTTTTGGTATTCCTCGGCGGGGGCGATATTCGGATTATAATAAAACAAGGTGATTTTAAAATAATCGGAGAGGTACTCCAACACATAGCTGCTGCACGGGGCGCAGCAGGCATGCAGCAAAAGGGTGGGCGCTTCGTCGTGCAAGCCGGCAAGTACGTCGTCCAATTGCTTTTGATAATTGATTTTGATCATGCAAAGTACCTCTCGTTTCTTTTAATCTTTATTTCAGTATAGCATAAAAAAGGTAATATTCAAGTGAAAATCCGCCTTATTGAAAGGAATCAGCTTTGCCCTCAGGCGGGCGGGCCTTTTTGCCCTCAGGCCGGGCGGGCCCTTCCTTTCGCTGGCGCGCGAAAGGAAGCAAAGCGCGCGCAGGGGGATTTTTAATCCCGGCGGGTGGGTTCCATAAAATCCCCCTGCACCCCCGAGTATCCTCATATAGCTAAATTCTATCAATTAACATTGTGATTTTCATTGACGAAACGAAGTTTACAATTAATTTGCTATGGTGATTTTCATTGACGGAAAAAGGGGCTCCCAATTTGGGCGCCCCTGAAAATAATTATTTGATTATTCTTTCGGAAGGAGTGCAATGCCGAGTTCGGTAAGCTGCGCTTCATCCACGTCGGTCGGGGCGTTGGACATCAGTTCGCCGGAGGATGCAACCTTCGGGAATGCGATGACGTCGCGGATACTGTCACAGCCGAGCATCAGCATGACCAGACGGTCAAGGCCAAAGGCCATGCCGCCATGCGGCGGTGCACCGTAACGGAAAGCGTCGGTCAGGAAGCCGAAGCGTTTCTGTGCCTGCTCAGGGGTAAGCCCCAAAGCTTTGAACATACGCTGCTGTAATTCCGGATCATTGATACGGATG
>DAMDEB010000004.1:3705-20046 GCA_032090075.1 Caproiciproducens sp. | reverse complement strand
GGATGGAGCCGCCGCCGACCTCGTTGCCGTTGAGCACCATGTCGTACGCGATAGCGCACACACTGCCCGGGTCGCTCTCTATCTTGTCAATATCCTCCACGCGCGGCGCGGTAAACGGATGGTGCATTGCCATAAAGCGATTTTCTGTTTTGCTGTACTCGAATACCGGGAAGTCGGTAACCCAGAGCAGGCAGGGCTTACTGGTATCGATGAGGTTAAAGCGTGCGGCAAGGTTGTTGCGCAGCGCGCCGAGGGCGTCGAATACGACCTTGCCTTCGTCGCTTGCGACAATCAGCAGCACATCGCCGGTCTCAGCGTCCATCGTCTTACGAACCGCGGCGACTTCTTCGGGAGCAAGGAATTTTTCATAGGAAGAGGTTTCTCCGGCTTCCGTCATCCTTGTCCATGCAAGACCTTTTGCGCCGTAGGATTTAATCCATTCGGTTAATTTGTCGATTTCCTTGCGGCTCAAGTGCTCGGCCTGACCCTTCAGGTTTAGGCCGCGAATACTGCCGCCGCCATCAACTGCGCCCTTGAATACGCGGAATTCGGTGTTTTTCAGGTCGTCGGTCAAATCGATCAGCTCAAGGCCAAAACGCAGATCCGGTTTATCGGAGCCAAAGCGGCGCATTGCCTCGTGCCAGGTCATGCGGCGGAACGGCGTTTCAATATCGATATCCAATACTTTTTTATAAACGAGCTTCATGAATCCCTCGCCGATTGCCATGACATCGTCCTGGTCAACAAAGGACATTTCAAAGTCGATTTGGGTAAACTCAGGCTGACGGTCCGCGCGTAAATCCTCGTCGCGGAAGCAGCGCGCAACCTGCATATAGCGGTCAAATCCGGAAAGCATCAGCAGTTGCTTGTAAAGCTGAGGCGACTGCGGTAGAGCAAAAAAGCTGCCCGGGAACATGCGGGACGGCACAAGGTAGTCACGCGCGCCCTCCGGCGTTGACTTAATGAGAATCGGTGTTTCAATCTCAAGAAAATTATTGTCGTCAAAAAAGTCGCGGGCGACCTTTACGATTTTATGGCGGCCGATGATTTTATCCTGCACATCCGGGCGGCGCAGGTCAAGATAGCGATATTTCAGGCGTAAATCTTCTTTTACATTTGAATCTTCAACGATTTCAAACGGCGGTGTTTCACTCTTCGCCAAAACGCGGAGTTCCGTCACTTCAATTTCAATTTCGCCCGTCGGAATTTCGGTGTTCTTGGAAGAACGTTCACGGACAAGCCCGGTTACCGCCAGCACATATTCGGCGCGCGTGGCAAATGCCTTGTTAAAAATGGCGCGGTCGGTGCTGTCGTTAAACGCCAGCTGAAGAATGCCGGTACGGTCGCGCAGGTCGATAAAAATCAGCTGACCCAAATCGCGCTGGCGCTGTACCCAGCCGCACACGGTAACGGTTTTGCCGATATCGCTTGCGCGCAGCTCACCGCAGTAGTTTGTCCTTTTCATGCCGGTCATGAATTCTGCCATAAAATAGCCTCCAATATTCTATATTAATGAATAACAATATGTCGCGGGGGGACTCCCCTGCTAAGGGAGTAGTTTTAAAGCTAAGAATAAGGATTGCCCAATCAAAGCTGAGGAACAATGTCGCTGAAAACAGCGCGGATAATGTCGTTAGAATTTTTTTCTTCATGGGAGGTAATCGTAACAACCGCTTTTTTATCCGGAATCACGATCGTAAACTGCCCGTACATGCCGTCCGCACGGTACGCACCGGGGTAGGAGCAATGCCACATCTGGTAAGCGTAGCCGGAAGAATTCTCTAATTCAACATAATTTGTGTCGATTAAGTCGCTGACCGCGTTTTGCAGATAGTTTTCACTTACAATCCGTGTACCGTTATAAACACCGCCGTTTAATAGAGTGACTCCCAAACGGGAGAACTCGTCAGTAGTCAAAAACAATCCGGTTGCGGCAAGGGAATGCCCATTGGGGCAGGTGTGCCACTGGGGATTCAAAATTGCGAGCGGGGTAAATAAACGCGGAATCAAAAAATCGCGTACGTTTTGACCGCTTATCTTTTCAACTACCCTGCCTAACATATAGGTACAGGCGTTGGAATAGAAAAAGAAAGTTCCGGGCTTTTTGGTAACGGGCACTTGAAAGAAAAGCTGTGCCCAGTCCGTGGCCGCCATCACTTCATCGGTTACGCCGAACCAGAACTCCAGTTTGCCGGATGCCATGTGCAGTAAATCCCGTATGGTGATTTGTTCGCTGCCCTGTGACGCAATTTCCCTGTACTCCGGAAAAAATCCGAGCACGGAATCAGTAACGTTCAGCTTTCCGTCATCGATGCACATGCCGACCGCCATGGAGGTAAACGTTTTTGATCCGGAATATATATTTACCGAATCGTCCGCACGCCAGCGATGGCTGACGCTCTTTCCCTCTTTTTCAACCTTGATGCCGTAAACACCCAAATTCTGTTCCGAAACAGTTAATCTGAATTGATTCAAAATTGATTTATCCATGATATTGCCTCCAATGTGATACGTTTTATTGATAAAAACAACCTGAAGCGGGATTAAAACGCGATGTCATCCTCTGCCTGTGTGGAAATAACCACAAATTGCTCCACAAAGTCTTTATTTAAATCAATCTTTGACTTCTCGCCCGTCTTCATGTTTTTCATCATTGCCGTTTTTGTTTCAAGCTCATTGTCACCGAGCACAATTGTGAATTTCGCGCCTATTTTATCAGCGTACTTCATCTGTGCTTTCAAACCGCGGTCGTTTACATCGCAGACGGCGGCAATGGAATACTGCTGTAAGCTGTGCGTAAGCTTGAATGCTTCCAGCATGGCCGCGTCGCCCAAAGCCGCGACGTAAATATCGCAGGTTTCCGGCTTTGGCATTTCAATCTTTTGTGCGTCCATAATCATCATCAGGCGCTCCATGCCAAGCCCAAAGCCCAGAGCAGGCATCGGCTGCCCGCCCATTTCGCTGACAAGGCCGTTGTAGCGCCCGCCGCCGCAGACGGTGCTTTGCGCGCCAAGGTCGTTTGAAATAAATTCGAATACCGTATTGGTGTAGTAGTCCAGGCCGCGCACGATGGACGGGTTGACGGTATACTCGATTCCCGCCGCGTCAAGGTAGTTTTTTACGCTGTCGAAATGCTTTTGGCAGTCTTCGTCAAGGTAATCGAGCATCCGCGGCGCCCCCTCGGCAATTTTGGCGCAATCCGGATTTTTGCAGTCGAGGATACGCATCGGGTTCCGGTCAAGACGGTCAAGGCAGGTATTGCAAAGCTGATCTTTATACTTGCTGAAATACGCCTTTAGCGCCGCGTTGTAGGTCGCGCGGCAGTCAGGGCAGCCGATGGAGTTGATTTCCAACCTCAGATTTTGAACGCCTAAACGGTCAAAAATACTTTTTGCGATACCGATTAATTCAGCGTCCGCCATTGGCGACGGCGCGCCGAGCAGCTCCACTCCGAACTGGTGGAACTCGCGCAGCCGGCCGGCCTGTGTGTTCTCGTACCGGTAGCAGGAGGTGAAGTAGTACAGCTTTAACGGAAGCCCGTCGTTGTACATGCCGTGCTCCAGCATGGCACGCACTGCGCCCGCGGTACCCTCCGGCCGAAGGGTGATGGAACGGCCGCCTTTATCATTGAAGGTGTACATTTCCTTTTGCACCACGTCGGTTGTTTCGCCGACCGAGCGCTGAAAAAGCTTGGTGTCTTCAAAGACAGGGGTGCGGATTTCACCGAAACCATGGATAATGGCTTCACTGCGCATCACATCTTCAACAATCTGCCACTTTCTCGTTTGAACCGGAAGTAAATCCTGTGTCCCCTTTTGTGCTTTTATCAAGTCCATACTCTTTCTCCTTTTGAAAAATAGTCTATTCTTAGCGTATGATTTTATAAAAAAATATAAAAATCCCCCGTCCCAGTGAAAGGGACGAGGGAAAATCCTCGCGGTGCCACCCTTTTTCAAGAGCCAACGGCTCTCCTCAAAAGCCCCGTAACGCGGGGTAGCGTGCCGGCTCGCGGATGTCTTCCTCAAATACTCAAACGCAGGTGCACTTTCAGTCTGGGCACACCCTCCCTGTGGCAGAGTTTTTGCATACTCTTTCCGTTCATTGCCGTATATTAAATCGGTTATGCTTTCGGATTCAAAATGTTGCGCCAGTCCAAATCGCCGCGCTCCAAACCGTGGATTAAAACCTCGGCGGTCGCGATGTTTGTTGCAACAGGAATATTGTGCATATCGCACAGGCGCAGCAGGTTCATATCGTTCGGCTCATGCGGCTTCGGGTTCAGCGGGTCGCGGAAGAACAGGAGTAAATCGACCTCGTTGCACGCAATACGCGCGGCAATCTGCTGGTCGCCTCCCTGTGAGCCTCCTAAAAATCGTTGAATTTCAAGTCCGGTTGCTTCAGAAACCATTTTGCCGGTTGTGCCGGTCGCACAGAGTACGTGGCGGCTAAGTACGCCACAGTATGCGATACAGAATTGAACCATGAGTTCTTTTTTTGCATCATGGGCTATTAAAGCGATATTCAATATATTTCCCCCCTAAAATTACAGGATTATGTACAAATCAAAATTTTTGCAGTGAAGCGAGGGGCACATGTTCGCCCTCAAGCCTTGCCGCAAGACGGCTGAAAGCCATCGCGCCGGCGGATTTTTGCGGAGCCGGTTCCGCTTTGGAGGCCGCTGCCGCCAAAAGGGTATCTTCGGGAATGACGGCGATTAACCGAATTCCGGCAGAGTCAATAACGGAATCAAGATCTCGGTAGAATCCTTGCGTTCGAAAATTATAGCTGCTGAAACGGTTGATGACCAAACGCTGCTGGTTTAAACCAATCCGCTCCAAGAGAACACGCGTTTTATTGGCATTACGAAGACATACAGGGTCAGGAGTCGAAACAACAAGTGCACGCTGTGCGGAGGCAATAGCGCTCATGAATCCCCCGCCAACACCGGCGGGACTGTCGATGAGCACGTGGTCGTAATACCGTGCAAGTACTGTAACAAGCTGTTTCATAATATCCGGACTGATAATGTCATCCTCGCTGAGCGGAGCAGGCAGTAAAAACAGCCCCTCGGCAAGCGGTGAGGAATAAACGGCCCCAATGGGATCAACACGACCGGCGACCACGTCAGCAATATCAAAAGCTTGCTGCTCGGAAACGCCAAGCATGTGGTCAAGGCAACCAAGACCCGCGTCGCCGTCAATCAGCAACACCCGCTTGCCTCGGTTCACCAAAGCAAGGCCAAGATTGGTGGTCACGGTGGACTTCCCAACGCCGCCTTTTCCCGATGTAATTACGGTTATAGCTCCCATTTAAAAAACCTCATTCTCATATTACCACAATAATACATGGTAGTCAAAGCGTTTTTCTTGTTTAAAATAACAAATCAAAAATTTTATAGATTATTAACAAATTTTGTCAATAATATGCAATACCATAAAACTTAATGTGAAACGGTGGACGAAGCACCGGAGGAAGACGGCCCGGATGCGGGGGTTGAACTGCCGGAGGCATTGCCTGAAACGGTGCTTGAAGCGGACGGCATCACAAGGTTGCCGCTCGCGTCCGCAGTCTTGCCGAAGAAGTAGGCGTCAAAAATATCCTTGGCAACAGTGTTGGCATACAGGCTGGTCGCGCCGTGTTCCAAAACAACCGCAACCGCGATTTCGGGGTTGTCAAAGGGTGCGTAGCCCACGAACACAACATTATCCGAGTGCGGGGTCTGCACTGCCGTACCGGTTTTGGCGGCGATTGCAATGCCGTAATTCTTGAACATGGAGCTGGCCGTACCGCCGGTTGCAACGCTGCGCATGGCCTGCTGCACATAACTGATGTAGGACGGTGAAACGCCGATATTGTCCACCACTTGCGGGGCGGTCTGGGAAATGACGGTTTTGCGGGAATAATCCGTCACCTTGCTGACAAGGTGCGACTTCATCCGGTTGCCGTTGTTTGCAATGGTTGCGGTATACGTTGCCAATTGAAGCGGGGTGAATTTGTTTTCCACCTGTCCCACAGCGGCCTCGATGGTATCGGCATCAAACCATCCGCCATTGCCCGCCGCGGAGCGTTCAGCCGGTCCTGCAAGGATACCCGCGCTTTCGCTGAGTTCAATTCCGGTTTTCACCCCAAGCCCAAAGTGTTTTGCGTAAAGGTTCATATTGGTAATTCCCAGCCGGTAACCCACTTCGTAAAAGAAGGAGTTGCTGGATTTTTGAATCGCGTAATTTGCGGTAATCATGCCGTAATTGCCGATACTTCCAAATATCTTCGGAGCAAAACGGGTGTATTTGCTGTTTCCCTCGAGCCGGGTGGAGGTAGTGATCGCATTCTCCTGAAGCGCCGCAAGCGCCACATACGGCTTGATAACCGAGCCGGGGGTAAATATGCCGTTGAACGCGCGGTCAACCAGCGGTTTATCCTTATTCTTTATCAGCGAGGTGTAATAGTTCGTGTCGGTCAAGTATTCTGTGAGGTCATAGGACGGATACGTTGATGCGGCAAGCACCGAAAAGTCCTTGACCCGCAGCGCAACCGCGGCCCCGGCGACACAGTCCTCGCCATGGCCGGAGGACAGTCCCTTGTAATTTTGGGCGGAAAGCTTCACCCCGTTGGCTTGTGTGGCTTTTACGTTTTGTGCCAGCGAAGCGTTCAGCACGGCTTGAATCCGGCTGTCAATGGTTAAGTAGACGGAATCTCCGGAAGATGGCGCTTTGGTGACCGTTTCCGAGGCCAAAGCACCCGTGGTGGTGGTTTCAACCAACTTTTCGCCGGTTTTTCCGCGCAGCATATCTTCAAAGGACTGTTCAATTCCGCTCTTTCCAAGCCGGTCGTTTAGCTCGTACCCCTTACTCTTATGGAGCGTGTCGTACTCCTCCTGTGAAATTGCACCGATGGTGCCGATTACATGAGGGATCAGGCTGCCGTTCGGGTACTGGCGTACTGCTGTGACCTTAGCGGTCGCACCGGGAAGAAGGTGCGAGTTTTCGCTGATAATGGCAACGGTGGCCTGGCTGACATCGGGGGCAAAGGTGTACGGGGCGGAAATACCGAAGCCGGTTTTGGTCATATTATAGCGTACGGCAACAATGTTACGCGTGTCGGCAGGGGAGTAGCCGGCCACTTTATAATTTTTAACCATCTCGGCCATACACTCGTCTGCCGAAGCATAAGGGTTCATATTCAAATAGTATTTGGATTTTAAAGTTGCGGCTTCTTTTTCCTCGCCGGTAATGAACTCGTACGTTCCCTTGGCGTTCAGCTTAATGGGGAGCACATCGGTCCACTTTTCGCCGCGCTGTGTAAGCAGCTTTGTGAGCTGCAAAATGGTTTTATTCTGTGTATCCTTCGTCATATACACTCTATCGAAAACAATGGCGTAGCCGGTTTTATTCACGGCGAGCCCGGCACCGTTCACATCGAGGATTTCGCCGCGGGCGGCGTCAATGGCAACAGTGGTAGAATTGGATTTAGCAGCTTGATCCAAAAAAGAGGAACCATTTAAAATCTGCCAGTCTGCAAGCCGCAGAACATAAACAGCCATTATGATAAAAACAATGAGCCCCAAAACAAGATAACGTGAATATCCTTTCAGCTTGTCCACAGTGGAACCTCCTTTTTTGTTATTGAGAACGGGAAATAGCCGCGCGGCGGCTACTCTTCCTTGGAGCGAATTTGAATCGCGAGCGCACGGTTAAAATAATAGGCAACAGGCATTGTTGCGACAGTGTAGAAAAAGCGGGGGATAAAATGATCGGTCAGGGCATATACGGCGTACTCGTAATCAAACAGCAGGTAGAAGAAAACCCACTGCAAAAGAATCAGTGCTGCGGATACGATCATCGAAATAATCATCGCAGTTAAAAAGTTGGTCTGAATCAGGTTGGCTGCAATCAGGCTGATAAAGTAACACACGACCGAAAGAAACAGCCCGTGAAAGCCCAACATGCTGCTCGCGCCGAAATCAAGCAGCAGACCGCAAAAAACACCGAAAATCATGCTGGCGGTAGCGTTTTCAAACATGGAGATAGAAAGTGCCACCGGGATTAAAAGCAGCGGCCGGGCGCCAAACAGTTCGGGGATGAGGCCGGGCGTTTCCTGCACCATGAAAAAAACCAATATTTCGATTGTGTAGGCAAAATAGCGGATATATTTATACTTATCCATTTTATTTGCTCCCGGTGGAGGAAGAGGAGTCCGTTAGCGCCTGCCCCTGTCCCTCAAAGGACGTGATTACCATTACGTCGCGCACGGTTTTTACATCTACAAACGGCTTGACCTCGGCGAACAGCGAGACATCGTACGCCTCGTTCCCTACCTTGGTCACAGTGCCGATGGGCAGGTCGCGGGGATACAAACCGCCTAAGCCGCTGGTGACAATGATATCTCCGGCTTTCACGGTTGTGCCTGCGGTTAGGTAGCCAAGCTTGACAAGGCCGCTGTCGGAAAGCTTGATATTGCTGCTGACAACGCCGGAATCGCGGTTCACCTTGTCAATCGCGCTGATTTTCGTGTCTGCCGAAAGAAGGGTGGTCACCCTGCTGTAACTGGCGTTTACACTGGAAATCCAGCCGACCACGCCGCCTTCGGTAATGACCGGGTCGTTCAGCGCAATCCCGGCGAGCGTTCCCTTGTCAATTTGAAAATTATAGAAAACGTCGTTGGGGTCGCGGCCAATCACCGCGGCCGAAACCGGTTTAAAGTCTTTATTTTCATTTTTGAGCTCTAAAAATTTACGCAGCTGGGCGTTTTCCTGCTGATAAGTGTAGTACTTGACCAGCTTTTGGTTCTGCTCCTCAATTTGTTTTTTCAGCGCGTCATTTTCGGCCATCAAGTCCGCGTTTGAACGCGTGACTGACTGTGCCGCCACCGCTGCGTTGTTGGTAACGACTGTACTGACCTTCTGCATCGGTGATGAAATAAACCCGAGCAGGTTCGTAACAATTGAATTGCCGGTGCCCGCTGTGTAGAGCATGAGCCCGAACATGATAAACACAACCGCAATCAAAAGCTTAAAGCCTTTGGAATGGAAGAAGTCTTTCAAGTGCAGCACCCCCTTTGAGAAAAAATAGGCGGAGAGTGCTAACCCTCCGCTGAATTTCAAATTAAAGCTTATCTCCGGTTGTTTTTATAGTAGGAGGACGGCATCGTGATTTCAAGTCGTTTGCCGGTTCCGTCAACAACACAGTCCAGCGGGCTGTCGGCAATGTGCACCGGCATTCCGGTTTCCTGCTCGACCAGCTTGTCAATGCCGCGCAGCAATGCGCCGCCGCCGGTCAGCATGATGCCGTGGTCAATAATATCCGCGGAAAGTTCCGGCGGAGTTTTTTCAAGAGTCGATTTAATCGCGTCGATAATCAGAGCCAGCGCATCGCTTAAAGCCTCGCGAACTTCCGCTGCGGTAATGGTTACATTTTTCGGCAGTCCGTCTACAAGGTTGCGTCCCTTGATTTCAATGGTAGCGTCTTCATTATCCTCAGTCGGGAAAGCGGAGCCGATTTTAATCTTGATTTCTTCAGCGGTACGCTCGCCGATCAGTAAATTAAATTTCTTTTTGACAAAGGAAATAATGGATTCGTCGAACTTATCCCCTGCGACGCGCACGGAAACGGAGGTAACAATGTCGCCCAGCGAAATGACGGCAACTTCTGCAGTTCCGCCGCCGATATCGACAACCATGCTGCCGGTCGGTTCGCTGACGGGCAGCCCCGCGCCGATTGCCGCGGCCATTGGCTCTTCGATTAATTCAACATTATTGGCGCCGGCCTGACGGGCGGCATCCTCAACCGCGCGGCGTTCCACTTCGGTTACGCCGGATGGGATACAGATAACGATGTGGGGCCGGGAAAAAGCGTTGGACTTGATTGCCTTGCGGATGAAGTGCTTTAACATGGTTGCGGTAATATCAAAATCGGCGATTACGCCGTCCTTCATCGGACGAACTGCAACAATGGAGCCCGGAGTACGGCCGATCATTTCTTTTGCCTGTGTGCCGACAGCCAAAACAGTGTCGGTGCGAACATCGACGGCAACAACGGAAGGTTCGCGCATTACAATGCCCTTGCCCTTCATAAATACCAGTGTATTGGCAGTACCTAAATCGATACCTATATCCTTTGAAAACATGAGTTATTTCCCCTTTCAAAATCGCCCGGAATAAAATCTTCTCAGATAATATTTATTATAACCTCAAAAGCACTAATTCTCAACACTTAAATTGTGAATACGGCTAATTTTATCACTTGTTATTATTTTGTGCTTGTATACCGATTAAGATTCGATTGATTTTACCAATCGGCAAGCCCATTACGTTGTAAAAATCGCCGTCAATGCGTTTGATGAGCAGCGCGCCGCGGCCCTGAATACCGTAAGCACCGGCCTTGTCCAGCGGTTCGCCGGTTGCAATGTAGGCGTCGATTTCGTTTTCGCTGAGCGGGTAAAATTCAACGGAGGTGCACTCGTGCCCGCACAGAAGCTTGGTGCCGCTGATGACACAGTAGCCTGTGTAAACCTGATGAACATTTCCGGACAGCAGCCGGAGCATGGCTTTGGCGTCGTCCGCATCCTTTGGTTTGCCAAACACGCGCCCTTTGAGCACCACAAGGGTGTCGGCCCCAAGCACAGTATCCTGCGGGTTTGCACGGGCAGCCGCCTGCGCTTTTCGGGAGGCAAGCTGTTCCACAATCTGCATCGGCGGAGTTCCGTGCAAGTATTTTTCGTTTACATCGGTTGGTGCGACGGTAAAATCGTAACCGGCCATTTTCAGCAGTTCGCTGCGGCGCGGCGACGAAGATGCAAGCAGCAGCATGGTAATTCCCCTATTCTTTTATTTTAATTCGTGTATATGCCAAAATTGAAATCAGCAATAAAACAGCCTGAGCGACATTGATTTTAATAATCATGCCAAATGTAAGTTTTACCACGGAAAGATCCAGATCAACCGGCGACAGCCCGAAATTTGCGGCGGCGCCAAGCCAGGAAAGATACTTGACTCCGGCACAGGCCGTACCAAGAATTTGCCCTAAAACGACTGCCAAAAGCAGCAGGACAATAAGCAAAAGCGTTTTAATCGGACTTCTTTTCATGAAAAGTATCTCCCGTTTTCTGATAAAAATCAGTATAAATTATTGAATGATATGAAAAGTACAAAACGTTTATTTGCCGGTTGAACCGAAACCGCCTTCACCGCGGTCGGTTTCGCCAAGGCCATCCGTTTCGTCCAGTTCCATGTTGAGAACCGGCATCACTACAAGCTGCGCAAAGCGTTCACCCGGCTGCATTGTGTAGGGCTTGTCACTCAAATTGCACATACCCACCAGTATTTCGCCCCGGTAATCGCTGTCAATCACGCCAACCGCGTTCGGGAGTGAAATTCCATGCTTCACGCCAAGGCCGCTGCGCGCAAAAATGAAGCCTGCGGTGTTTTTGTCCGGCAGTGCAATCGCAAGACCGGTCGGAATTTTGTAAAGTCCGCGCGGCTCCAAAGTAACCGGCTCATCAAGACAGGCGTATAGATCCATGCCCGCCGCTCCGTCGCTTCCGCGCGTCGGCAAGATCGCGTTTTGATTCAGTTTCTTGATTTTTAATTTATTACTTGTCATCGGTATCCCCTGTATTGATTTTTTAATATTTTAATGGCGAATTAGGACTTATTCAATGCCCCTGTAATACAGTCCGCGGGTAAACTCACCCTCGTTCGGCGCGCCGGTCAGGTACCGCCCGATCACTTCTTCCGCTTCTTCGACGGTTTCGGTGGTAAAGCGCAAAACGCCGAAGTCCTGATTGCGGACTTCCTTTATGCGGTCAGCCATGTACAGCGGCACGGAATTCAAAACCTCGCTGCACGCGCCGGAACACTGCACGAGAAATTGAATTCCCCGACGGTCGGTCAAAAGCGGGTCGGTTTTGCAGTTTTGGCAGCCGCCCGCGTTGGCCGCGGGGCAGTTGCGGGTCAGCATCAGCGGCAGTCTGCCGTAGAGCAGCAACCCGCGGCGCAGTTCGCCGCCCATAGCGGCGGCCTGCTGCAGCGTCAGCTCAAACGAAAGCTCGGTGTCGGTCAGGCCGAATTCACTGTACCACTCGATTGCGGCGGAATTTGTAATGTTCAGGGAGAATCCGCCGTGAACACGGAAATTTAATTCTTTGCCAAGCTGAGCCGCGCCGAGGTTGCCCGCCCAAACGTCGGTGACGCCCGCATCTTTTGCGGCCTTCAAGCGGCTGCGCACGGCGTTTTCCATGCCAAAAAGGCCGCGCGGAATCTCAAGGGCGACATGGTAGCCGTCTTCTTTTAACTCTTGTATCTTTTTCAAATCCGTGTTGTACGGAAGATAGACAAGTTCACATTTTTTGGCGCTTTCGGGAAGATCTGCGTTTGCGAACCGTGCGCGCAGCTTCATTTTTTTCGCCATGTGGTTGTTGGCCTGCGGAATCTGGCACATCTCAAACGGAATCGGCGGGTGTTTGCCTCGCGTTGCTTCAAGGTCGTCCAGAGCCGCGCGCCGCAGCTTGTTCAGCGTGGAAACCGGAATGGAAAGGCCGTCGTCGATTTCACAGGTGATCGTATCAACATAAAACGGCGTTCCGCCTGTCTTTTTGAGCTGCTCCGCACAGCGGGCTTCATCAATCGGGCGGTTGACCGCCAGTTCCGGAATATCACCGAAACTTGCGGCAGCCGTGTTGTTTTGACCGTCGGCTACCTGTAAGGTTATCGGTTTGTCCTTTTTGATGGTAAGTATAAAATCAATCGGTATTCTTTGATATTCATTGTTATAAAGGCCGTGAAGCTCTGAAAATACATCGTTCGTCGCTCCCGTGACATCCTCTTTGGAGCGCACGCCGAACATATCGCGGCCAAGCTTGCCGTCAAGGTAGCCGGTGGTAAAGCCGGAGCGCGAAAACACCGCGCTTAAATTTTGCAGCAGTTCTTCGGGTACCGGTTGATTGTCCGCCGCAAGGCGGCAGGCGCGCGTAGCCGCCGCGACGTACTCGGGCCGCTTCATTCTGCCCTCTATTTTAGCACTGATAATTCCCGCTTGACCTAATTCGTCAATGCGGCATATCATGGATAAATCCTTTAAACTCAAATCATGCCCCGTTCCGCCGGGAACACTGAACGGCAGACGGCAGGGCTGGGCGCAAAGTCCCCGGTTGCCGCTGCGCGAACCAAGCATGGAACTGAAGTAGCATTGCCCGCTTACCGACATGCACAGCGCGCCATGAACAAAGGCTTCCAATTCAATCGGCGTTGCCGCGTGAATTTCAGCCATTTCCTTCAGCGACAGCTCGCGTGAAAGCACCACGCGTTTCAGCCCCGCTTTTTCAAGCGCAGCCGCACCGCAGGGCGTGTGAATACTCATTTGTGTGGAGGCGTGCAGCCGCAGGCCGGGCGCGCATTTTTGCAAAAGCCAAATCAGACCCGTATCCTGCACAAGGATTGCGTCCACAGGAAGGGTGCAGGCGAAGCGGATAAAATCAAGCGCATTTTGCAGCTCGTTTTGCAAGAGGATGGTATTGACGGCAAGATACACCTTTACCCCGCGGGCATGGCAGTACTCTACCGCCGTTTTTAATTCGCCGTCGTCAAAGTTTTTGGCACCGGCTCTTGCGCTGAACGAGGCGCCGCCCAGATAAACCGCGTCCGCGCCCGCGCGCACCGCGGCAGTCAGGCTTTCCGGCGAGCCGGCGGGGGACAGAACTTCCATATTACTGTTCGTCATTTTTCTTCTCAAAAAAGCTCATAAAGCCTTCCTGTTCTGGGGTTGGGCCGCCCGGCAGAACGCGGGAATAACTGCCTGACTGGGGCCTTTGCACAGGAGCGCCCGGAACAATCGGTTTGGTTGGGCGCGTTTCCTGCGGTAATTCCTTGGAAGGCTCGTCTTCGTCCGAAAGGCGGGCGCGCAGCGTCTGAATTTCACGCTTTAAGCGCTCAATTTCACGCTTCGCTTCCTCGGCTTCCATTCTGGCATGGGAGGAATCCTCAAGGTAATCCTTAATTTGGGAACGCAGGTTGTCGGCACCGTCGGAGGCTTTGCGAGCCTCGTCGCAGTAGCTCAGTGCCGTGATGGTTGCCGCCATGGTGATGGAAATGCGATCGTTTTTTCCAATGATATCCTCCATGGCCTTTTCCACTTCGTCGCCAATGGCACGAACATAGCTTTCGCTGTCATCCGAACCAATCACGCACTCGGAACCACAAATATTTAATTTCACTCTGTTCTTACTCATGAAGTCATACCCTTTCACACAATAGCGGATTTTAATTATTTTTATTATAATATATTTTGCCATAATATGAAAGAGCTTAAATAATTATTTACACTATGTTTATAATAGCGTTGGAAAAGACTGGACGCAGACTGTTTGTTTTCACAACAAAAGTATCCGACGGTGTTCGACACAAAACGCATTTTAGTAGAAATGCACAAAAATGTGTAAATAATCCATTCCAATAAAACGATATTATTTCTTTGATTAAAAATCGATAAACACGCCTTTATTACTGTAAAAAATGTGATTTTTTCAGCGCTGGCGCCATTTGATATGCTACTGTTGAAAAATAAGGTATATTGGTATATAATATACACAAAAATAATATTAACAACAGATACAAAACGAAAGAAACACTGCCCATGCGGTGCTTTCAAATAGGAGGCTATTATGAACTATAGGCATACAGTCGGGAAAATAAAAGATACGATTGAGACGACACTTGACCACACCTTCGGCGTAAGTCTGCAAAACGCCACCGACGAACAATGCTATAAAGCGGTCGCCCTCATTGTGCGCGATATGATGGCGAGGGGCCGCAGCGAATACATGGCAAACGCGGAAAAAACCCATACCAAACAGGTTTATTATCTTTGCATGGAATTTCTGCTCGGCCGTTCCCTGAAAAACAGCCTGTTCAACCTTGGCGTGGAGGAGGACTTCCGCGACGCTCTGAGTGAAATGGGGCTGAAACTTGACGCGCTTTACGAGCAGGAGCCGGACGCGGGTCTTGGCAACGGCGGGCTGGGAAGACTTGCCGCGTGTTTTATGGATGCCCTTGCAACGCAGGGCTACCCCGCCACCGGCTATTCGCTCCGCTATGAATACGGAATTTTCCGCCAGAAGCTTGTGGACGGATGGCAGACAGAGCTGCCGGACTTTTGGCTGCCGGGCGGAAAAATCTGGATGCAGGCCGCACCGGAAAAAAGCGTGGAGGTTCACTTCAACGGGCATATCGAGGATTACTGGAACAACCAGTACCATGTGGTAAATCATAAGGATTACACCAAAGTCACCGCCGTGCCTTACGATATGTATATCGCCGGAATGGACGGCAAAGGAATCAGCCGCCTGCGTATTTGGTCGGCGAGCTCCCCCGAATTCGATATGAAGCTGTTCAACAGCGGGGATTATATGCGCGCCATGGAGCAAAACGCTATGGCGGAGGTCATTACCAAGGTGCTTTACCCAGAGGACAACCACATGGAGGGCAAAAGCCTGCGCCTTTCACAGCAGTATTTCCTCGTTTCCGCAACCATACAGGATATTATCCGCCGTCACCTATTTAAATACAGTACGCTCGATAACCTGCCCGAGCTGGTCGCGATTCACCTGAACGACACGCACCCGGTTCTCGCAATTCCAGAAATGATGCGCGTGATGCTGGATGAATGCGGTTACGGCTGGGACGCGGCGTGGGACATCGTCACCCGTACCATCGCCTACACAAACCACACTGTGATGGCGGAGGCGCTTGAGTGCTGGGGTGTGGAACTGTTCAAGGGAAGACTGCCCCGCATATACCAGATTATTGAGGAAATCAACAGACGGTTCTGCGCCGGGATGCACGAAAAAGGCGTGGACGGCTACAAAGTCGGCCGTATGGCCCCGCTCAACGACGGCTATGTGAAGATGGCGAATCTTGCGGTTGTCAGCGCCCACAGCGTCAACGGCGTGTCGCAGCTGCACAGCGATATTTTAAAGAACAGCGTGTTCCATGACTTTTACACCGAAATGCCCGACAAGTTTACGAATGTAACGAACGGCATCGCGCACCGCCGCTGGCTGAACCAGTCCAATCCGGAGCTTGCCGAATTGATTACCGGGTTGATTGGCGACGGCTATATCCGCAACGCGGCGGAGCTTGAAAATCTGATGAAGTACAAAGATGATTCATCCGTACTGCAAAAGATGGCACAGATTAAGCGCAATAATAAAGTTCGCCTTGCGGAATATGTAAAAAAGGCGAATGACATTGATATTAACCCCGATTCTATTTTCGATGTACAGGTGAAAAGAATGCACGAATACAAGCGGCAGCACATGAACGCGCTGCACATTCTTTCCACTTATCAGTGG
>DAMDEB010000004.1:3190-3695 GCA_032090075.1 Caproiciproducens sp. | reverse complement strand
GGAAAATCCGAATGCGGAATTTATTCCCCACACCTATATCTTCGGCGCAAAAGCCGCGCCTGGCTATTATTTTGCCAAGCAGATGATCCGCTTCATTGTGGAGCTGGGCAATACCATCAACAACGACCCGCTTGTCAATCAGAAGATGAAAGTCGTTTACATTGAGGATTACCGTGTGACCCTCGCCGAGCTTTTGACCCCCGCCGCCGATTTGAGCGAACAGATATCGCTCGCGGGAACTGAGGCTTCCGGCACAAGCAACATGAAATTCATGATCAACGCGGCGGTCACAATCGGCACACTCGACGGCGCAAATGTGGAAATACATGACGCGGTCGGCGGCGATAACATTCTCCTTTTCGGCATGACTACGCCGGAAGTAAACGCGCTGAAGCCGAGCTACCGTCCAAGGTCAATTTTCGAGAATAACCCGATTGTCAAAAAAGCGATCGGTGCGCTGAACACAGGTTTTTGCGGCGTGAGGTTCGACGACATTGCCAATTCC
>DAMDEB010000004.1:0-3180 GCA_032090075.1 Caproiciproducens sp. | reverse complement strand
CCAATTCCCTGCTGAATTCCGACCCTTACATGGTACTCGCGGATTTTGACTCCTACTCTAAAGCGCAGCAAAAGGCCGAAGCCCTCTACGGTAACCCGGAGGTGTGGCATCGCATGTGCCTTGTCAATACCGCCAAGTCCGGCCGGTTCGCAGCCGACCGCGCCATCAGGGAATATGCCGACAATATTTGGCATGCAAAGCCTCTGCCGGAAATAGAGGCGGAGGAAAACACCGCAAAAGCAGCAAAAAAATCTTTTTTTCGCAAATAAAAAATAGGCTTTAGGAACGAACTACCTTCGTCGCGCCGGGCACGCCACCACCCTCAATGAGGGAGGTTTGGGGTCGTCTGCGCTGACAAGGCGAGACTTTAGCTCCCTCCCCGAGGAAGTTCGTACCCAAAAGCGTCTTCTATTCAAACCTATTGGAGGAATTTCCATGTTCAATTCGCGTAATCCGGTTTACCGCTACCCGACCGGTGCGGTGGCGAACTGTATGCCGGTACATTTTAAAATTACCATGCCGCGTGATATGCGCTGCTCCGCCGCAAGGCTCATCGTGAAAAACGACATGACCGGCGAGGAACAGACGCTCGGCATGTTCTGGTGCGGTATGAACGGCGACAACTACGAGTGGTGGGAATGCCATTTCGCGGCAAAGGAACCGGGGCTGTACTTTTACTATTTTACGGTGGATACCTGGCGCGGCACTTTAAAAATGCTGCGCGGCTTCGGTGGGCAGGGTACGGTTCAGAACGCCGCGGGCGGCGTCTGGCAGCTGACGGTTTATGACCGCAGCTTTAAAACTCCGGACTGGCTTGCCGGCGGAATTATGTATCAGGTTTTTCCGGATCGTTTTTCCCGTTCCAAACAAGAAAAAAAGGACGTTCCTGCCGACCGCAAAATGCATGAAAACTGGAACGACCAGCCCGACTGGGCGCCGAATGAAGAGGGCAAGGTCACCAACAACGACTATTTCGGCGGCGACTTAAAGGGCATTGAGGAAAAATTGGATTACCTGAAATCCCTCGGTGTGACCTGCATTTACCTGAACCCTATTTTTGAAGCCCATTCCAATCACCGTTACAACACGGCCGACTACTCCAAAATTGACCCGCTTTTGGGAAACAAGGAGGATTTTTCGCACTTGTGCCAAGTCGGAAAAAGCAAGGGAATCCGCGTGATTATCGACGGTGTTTTTAACCATACGGGCAGCGACAGCGTTTATTTTAACCGTGAAAAGCGGTACGGCGATGTAGGTGCCTACAACTCGAAAAAATCGCCTTACGCGTCGTGGTACACCTTCCGCAACTGGCCCGACGACTATGACTGCTGGTGGAATTTCGTCACACTGCCGAACGTGAACGAACTGAATCCGCAGTATGACAACTATATCAACGGCTACGGCGGTATTATTCAAAAGTGGATTACCGCGGGCGCAAGCGGCTGGCGGCTGGACGTGGCCGATGAGCTTCCCGACCAGTTCCTTGACAACCTGCATATCGCTGTAAAAACCAAAAGCAACGAAGCGCTTGTGTTAGGCGAGGTCTGGGAAGACGCCTCCAACAAAATGGCCTACGGTGAACGGCGCCGCTACCTTTTGGGCGGCCAGCTTGACAGCGCCATGAATTATCCGTTCCGCAACGCGATACTCGGATTTCTAACCGGCGCGAATCCTGCCGATATGATGGAAATTATTCTGAATATTATCGAGAATTATCCGCCGCAGGTGACGCGCCTGCTGATGAACCATATTGGTACGCATGACACGCCGCGCGCCCTCACTGTGCTTGCGGGTGAGCCGCTGCGCAGCCACGGCCGCCGCTGGCAGAGCGAAACGCACCTGACTAAGGAACGCCGCCGTCAGGGAATCCGGCTGCTGCGCCTTGCCGCGCTCATGCAGTATACCCTGCCGGGTGTGCCCTGCATTTACTACGGTGACGAAGCCGGAATGGAGGGTTACAGCGATCCCTTTAACCGCGCATGCTATCCGTGGGGCGGCGAGGACGGCGAGCTTGTCGGGTGGTATCAAACGCTCGGTACGGTGCGCTTGGGCTGCTCCTGCTTAAAGGAAGGGGAATTCGCCCCGCTTGCCGCGGGCGACAGCTGTATGGTCTATACCCGCGCGGATGTGAACGACAGTATTCTCTGTGCGCTGAACGCGGGCGGTCAAACCCGCAGCATTGCCATTCCGACGGAGTGGCAGCGGGCCCACGCAGTCATCGGCGAAATGCCCGACGAGTACGGCACGCTCACGCTTGAACCGCAGGGCTGCGCCGTCCTTCTGCTGAAACCGGAGGAGCACAAGCCTGAAATAGTTAAGAGCAGGAGAAAGCCAGAAGCTGATTAGAAATAGTGTTTGTAGTGGTGTTCTTATACTTACTCCACAAACAAGGGGATTGAATATGTCAATCATTTTATCATTACAAGGATGCATGGCTGTTGGTAAAACAACAGCAGTAAAATATATACAAGAGAATGCCCCCTATGTTAATATCAGTTATGAATTAAATCAAGATGTAATAGAAAAGGTTACGGAACAAAAATTAGATAAAAATAAATTTGAGGATTATCTTAAAATTCAAAAGTTGTGGATAGATAAAGAGATAGTTCGTTGGGAAAAGGCACAACAATATCCTTGTTCCATTATGGATTTTGGAGCAGAAGAGATTGAGTTTTATACATTGAACTACCCTGCTACGATTGGAAAAGATTGGGAGGTTGAGCCGTTTCTTCATAATGAATTAGAGTGTTTGCGAAAATGCTCTCCCAAACGCATTCTATTCTTGAATGCCAGCGAAGAAACATTGAGAAAGCACAAAGAAAATGATGGTACACGAAGTCGAATGTTTTTTGAGCATCATATACAATACCTTTTGCCCTTAAAAAAAGAATGGTTTATGAATAAAGACAATGTTGATGTTTTATATGTAGATTCATTGACCGGCAATCAGGTTGGTGAAAAAGTAAAAGAGTGGATTGACAAATGGTTTGAAATACTAAGATAGATTAGACAAAAGCGTATCATATCTGTATGATGCGAATTTTAATAATTTATCAAATCATAAAAGCGAAAAAGCTGCGCCGAACCTATTATTAAGGTTCGGCACAGCTTTTTATCATATTAAGAAAAATACTTTTATACTAAAATCCATTAAAAAGGTTGATCAACCTTTTTATAGCG
>DAMDEB010000003.1:50218-54313 GCA_032090075.1 Caproiciproducens sp. | reverse complement strand
AGATGAACTTTTGCCCCGCGCCGATGTGGTCGCATTAAGCCTTCCTGAAACAAAAGAAACCATAAAGCTTATAGATGCACACAAATTGGCTCGGATGAAAAAAGGGTCGATATTGGTAAATGTAGGCCGGGGCTCGGCAATTGACACCAATGCACTCTGTGACGCATTGAATTCCGATCATTTAGCGGGTGCAGCACTTGACGTAACCGATCCTGAACCGGTACCACCCGATCATCCGCTTTGGGACACAAAGAATGTGCTTATTACCCCCCACATTTCCGGCGGCTACAACTTGCCCGAAACCTATGAGAAGGTCTTTCAGTTGTGCGCCGACAATCTTGGGAGATATTTCCGCGGGGAAGAACTACAAAGCATTGTAGATTTTAGCACAGGCTATAAAAAACGCTAAAACACGACTTAGCGATTTAACAATAGAAAAGCTTTTAAAAAATCGCTATCATATATTTATTTTATTAAACACAACATTGAACAAGGAGGTTTCATACGATGAACGCTCAAAAATTTACACAAAAATCACTGGAGGCCATTCAGGAAGCACAAAACATCGCAATCGAAAACAATAATATGCAAATTGAGGAAGAACACCTCGCGCAGGCGCTTTTAGCGCAGGAAAACGGCTTGATTCCACAACTTTTTAAAAAGATGGATATTGACTCAAGTGCTGTGCTACGCAGCGTAAAAGAACAAATTGCAAAACTGCCGGGCGTGACCGGCCCAGGGCGCGAACCGGGAAAGATTTATGTCTCCTCCGACGTTGACGCCGCGCTGGTTGACGCAGAAAATGAAGCCGACCGCATGAAGGACGAGTATGTTTCGGTTGAGCATCTCCTCCTTGCCATGCTGAACAAACCAAATACTGCAATGCGCAGTGTATTTCAAACATTCGGTATTAACAAAAACAAATTTTTGACTGTACTTTCCACTGTGCGCGGCAACACGCGGGTGGTAAGCGACAGCCCGGAAGAAACCTACGACGCACTTTCAAAATACGGGCAGGATTTGGTGGAGCTTGCAAAGAATCACAAGCTTGACCCGGTTATTGGCAGAGATTCGGAAATTCGGGATGTCATCCGCATTCTATCCCGCAAAAGTAAAAATAATCCGGTGCTCATTGGCGAGCCGGGCGTTGGCAAAACAGCTATTGCCGAGGGACTCGCGCTGCGTATTGTGCGCGGCGACGTGCCGAACAATCTGAAAGACAGGAAACTGTTTTCGCTGGATATGGGCTCGCTGATTGCCGGTGCAAAATTCCGCGGCGAATTTGAGGAACGACTGAAAGCTGTTTTAAACGAAGTCAAAAAGAGCGAGGGCAGAATCATTCTGTTTATCGATGAACTGCACACTATCGTTGGCGCGGGAAAGACAGAGGGTTCAATGGACGCGGGCAACATTCTAAAGCCTATGCTGGCACGCGGAGAGCTACACTGTATCGGCGCCACCACTTTAAACGAATACCATCAGTATATCGAAAAAGATGCTGCACTTGAAAGGCGCTTCCAGCCGGTTATGGTTGAGGAACCAAGCGTGGCGGATACCATTTCTATTTTACGCGGCTTAAAGGAACGGTATGAGGTATTTCACGGCGTTAAAATTCAGGATCAGGCGCTGATTGCGGCAGCAGTACTTTCTAACCGCTACATTTCAGACCGGTTTCTACCCGATAAAGCAATCGACCTGATTGACGAAGCGTGCGCAATGGTTCGCACCGAAATCGATTCAATGCCGACCGAATTGGATGAAATTTCGCGTAAGATTATGCAGCAGGAGATTGAGGAAGCCGCTCTGAAAAAAGAAAACGATTCTCTTTCTCAGGAACATTTAAGCGAAATTCAAAAAAGCCTTGCAGACCAGCGCTCACTGTTCAAAGAAATGAAGGCGAAATGGGAAAATGAAAAGCAGGCTATCAGCAAAGTCCAAAAGCTGCGCGAAGAAATTGAAAATGTCAACGCTGAAATTGAAAAAGCGGAGCGCAACTATGATTTGAACAAAGCGGCAGAGTACAAATACGGTAAGCTGCCCGAACTGACTAAGCAGCTGGAAGCAGAAGAACAGATTGCGGAAAAAACGCAGTCCTCCGATTCTTTGCTGCGTGACAGAGTTTCTGAAGAAGAAATCGCTAAAATTGTTGGCCGCTGGACCGGTATCCCTGTTTCAAGGCTGATAGAGGGTGAACGGGAGAAGCTTTTAAAGCTTGACGACATCCTTCATCAGCGGGTAATCGGTCAGGATGAGGCTGTCGAAAAAGTGACGGAGGCGATTCTTCGCTCCCGTGCGGGAATTCAGGACCCGAACCGTCCGATCGGCTCGTTTCTGTTTCTCGGCCCAACCGGCGTTGGCAAAACAGAGTTGGCGAAAGCTTTGGCACAGTCCCTGTTTGACGACGAACACAATATGGTGCGTATTGATATGACGGAGTACATGGAGAAATACTCTGTGTCCCGTTTGATCGGCGCGCCTCCGGGCTATGTCGGTTATGAGGAGGGCGGTCAGCTGACCGAGGCGGTACGCAGGCATCCCTACTCTGTTGTTCTGTTCGATGAAGTAGAAAAGGCACATCCGGATGTATTTAATATTTTGCTGCAAGTTCTGGATGACGGCAGAATTACCGATTCACAAGGCAGGACGGTAGATTTCAAAAATACCATTATTATTTTAACATCCAATTTAGGTTCAAATTATATTCTCGACGGGATTCAGCCGAACGGCCAAATCAGTGAAGAGGCCAAGACGCAGGTCTCCGCCATGCTGAAACAGCAGTTCAGGCCGGAGTTTTTAAATCGTTTGGACGAAATTGTGTTTTACAAACCGCTGAGCGCTGCTGAAATTGATAAAATTGTTGATTTGCTGATTGCAGATTTACAAAATCGCTTGGAAGAGAAACAGCTGACGGTAACATTGACAAAAGCTGCCAAAGATTATGTTGTTGACCAGGGTTATGACCCCGTTTATGGTGCAAGACCATTGAAACGGTTTATTCAAAGCAAAGTAGAAACGTTAATTGCAAAAGAGATCATTACAAATGACCTAAAACCGAAAACCGCATTGACAATTGATTATGATGGCGATAAACTAATTATAAGTAAAAACATGGCACAAGAATAAGAGGTGAAACATTATGGTTTACAAATTTTTTGGCGACACAATTGTTGCACGAATTGACCGTGGGGAAGAAATCCTACTAAGTGTAAAAAGCATCTGCGAAAAAGAAAATATTAAACTTGCCAGTATCTCTGCTTTAGGTGCGGTTGATCATGTAATTGTGGGACTTTATAAGGTTGCTGAAAAGAAGTACGTTCCGAATACATTTGACGGTGAAATGGAAATGACCTCACTTACCGGAAATGTCACTACAAAAGACGGTGAAGTATACCTTCACATGCATGCCGACTTCGCTGACGGCGACGGCAATGTTTTTGGCGGTCACTTAAACGAAGCAGTCATCAGCGGCACCTGTGAATTGTTTATTCACACCCTGAATGGTACGGTAGGACGTAAGCTTGATGAGGTTACCGGGCTGAATATATTGGATTTCTAAATCTTATTTGAAGGAGAAAAACGAATGGTAAAGCATATTGTATTATGGCAATTGACAGATGAATCCAAAAAAAATGCTGATAAAATCGTGGCCGATCTAAATAAAAGGTTCAAAGCTCTCGTGGGCGTGGTTGACGGTTTGACCGCAATCGAGGTTGGTCATAACTATAACGGCGGTAAATTTGACCTTATGCTGTATTGTGAATTCACCACAAGGGAAGCACAGGATAAGTACCAAACACATCCCGCACATGTTGCGATTAAAGAATCCGTCCACTCCCTTGTCTGTGGCAGAGAATGTATCGACTACGAAATATAGCGAAATCAACTTTCCTATTATAAATAACAAGCAGGGCGGCCAATTGGCTGCCCTGCTTGTTTGATATTTGATATAATTTGCACATTTTACGGTTGTTTCAATTTATCTCGTCGCCGGTCATCTGCTTATAAAAAATAAGCCGTCAGATATACTGCATTAACTGTTTGGCAACAGACGCCCAGTCCAGATGATTAACTGTGAGAATTGTTTGAAGTGAACTT
>DAMDEB010000003.1:49409-50197 GCA_032090075.1 Caproiciproducens sp. | reverse complement strand
CTATATGCTCCGCATATACCGCATGCCATAGCGCCGATCGTATCCGTATCCCCGCCAACATTTGCGCAGTATTTCGCACACAGCATGGGATCTCCGGCCGCATAATAAGCCATAGCCAATGCCGCAGGGACCGCCTGTTCTGTTGCTAACCCTGTTCCAATGATATTATATGCATCATCCAAAATCTCATTCCAATTCTTATCTGCACTGACAAGCTCGATTGCCAATTCAATTCGCGTTGCAATATCCGCCTCTGAAACATGGTAACCTTGAGAAGCGCCCATTTTTGCAGCCTTTTGGGATTCTGTAACCATATCGTTTAGGCTGCCGCCACGTATGCAGCAGGATACTGCGGCAGCGATTGCCATTGCTCCGCTGATTGCAACATTGGTATTATGAGTTGGCAGACAAGCAGCCACTACATTTTTCATGAAAATGTCAGGTTTCCTGTAATCGAAAACGATTCCAACCGGTAATATTCTCATTGCAGCACCATTTGTCGTTCCGTATTGCCCTGCAACCTCTAATTTTTCTCCGTCTTCAATTTTCTGAAAAGCACGTTTGGTACTCGGGCCAAGCACGTTCTGACTTTTCGTATGATTATTGGCCCATTCTTTTATTTTTTCCACCATACACATAGAATCGACTTTTCCATGATTTTCAATAATAACTTCACAAAGAATCATCGAAAAGGCCGTGTCATCCGTTGTTTCACCAGCAAGAAATCCTCTTGATATTTCGCTGCATTCCTGACCGGGAAGCAAACAATTCACTTCTCCAAGCTTTTT
>DAMDEB010000003.1:46718-49399 GCA_032090075.1 Caproiciproducens sp. | reverse complement strand
GTAGGCATTCCATATGCATCGCCAAGCGAAATACCATAGAGTGCCCCCAGCACTTGGGAATAGGTATCAACTGATTCCAATGGTATACTCCTCCAGTCAAATTTCATTGGATTTTAATTATATTACGCCAAAGTGGTATGTATATTTCAGTATAAAGGAAAGAGCGATTATAAGGACGGTAGATGCTATTACCAAATAATCACGGCGGTGCATGGTAATTTCATGCAGACTGGTCCAGTTAGAACTGGCCCCATACCCTCTGTTCATCATGGACACAGCCAGATTGTTTGCCATAAGAATGGAATTGGTAATAAGCGGCACCATAATCGGAACATAGGCTTTGAGCTGCCCAATGACGCCCTTCCCGTTGAGTTTCGCCCCTCTGGATCGCTGTGCCTGAAAAATCATGTCTTTTTTATTCGTCATAGTCGGAATAAAACTAATCGCAGTCGTAACGATAATTGAGAGCTCATAAGATGCTTTCATCTTATTAAGCATTTGCAAAATATCATCAATTGGAGTTGTAATGGTAAAAACCACGGTCAGAAATATCATCAGGAACATACGGAGAAAAAAGTCGACTCCGGTTTTCAATCCTCCTAAAGTTGCATTCATTCCAAACACCGAAAAAATTACCGCCTTGTTTACGGGGTCCACAAACCGCCCCACGGTTGCAGTGAAGCACGTCATCACAATAATGATTAAGAAAATAACAAACATTGCCCTGATTGTTTTAAATACAGCGTCAAGTGACAATCGTGCCGGAAGAATTACAAGCATAAGAAGTACAATCAAGCCGAGCAGAAAAACAGGGTCACTGAAAATAAACATCGGGAACAGCATTCCAAAAAGTACAGCTATTTTTGACCTGACATCCAGTCTGTGAAGATAGGTATTCTCCATATTCAGCAATCCTCCCCGCAGCTGTTCATTACCATTCCCGCAAGCTGCTTCATATCGAGAACAACTTGTTCCAATCCGAAAGGTTTTAATTCTTTAGACAGTTTTACACATTGCGGCGGAGTAACAAAGGCCTCTTCCAGCACCTCAGAATTCGAAAATACCTGTTGAGTTGTCCCATCAAGCACAATTCCGCCCTTTTGCATTACAATCACCCTTGTGGCATAGCGCGCCACAATATCCATATCATGAGTAATCATAACAATCGTAGTTCCGTTTTTATGAAGTTCACAAATCAAGTCCATCATTTTATTGACACCCAGCCAATCGAGTCCGGTAGTCGGTTCATCGACGACCAAAATTGAGGGACGCATCACTAAGATGGATGCGACAGCGATCATCTGTCTTTGACCCTTGCCTAAGGAGAACGGATGCTCGTCCCTGTACTGCGAAAGATTTGTCAGCTTGAGCACCTCGTCGATACGCTTGCTGATCTCCTCTTCGCTTAAGTTCAGATTCTGCAGCCCATATGCCAGCTCATTGTAAACAGATGTCGAAAAGATCTGATGATCCGGGTTCTGAAACACATAGCCAATGTATTGCGTTAATTCAGAGGAGTCCTTTTTACTGATATTTTCACCGCAGACCGACACAGTCCCCGAAGTGGGCGTAAGAATACCATTAAAATGTTTTGCCAAGGTGGTTTTTCCGGCACCGTTCTGGCCGATGATTGCCACAAAATCTCCTTTTTCAACCTGCAGTGAAACTTTTTTCAGAGCAGTTTTTCCACTTTCGTATTGATAAGTCAGGTTGTCAATGCTAAGCACAGGAGATAAAGCTTCTCGATTTGTTTTCATGGAATCGGATGCACTGTATTTTATTTTTTTACCGTTCAAAAGCTTTTTCGTCAGTTCAAGGGCATCCGATACGGTAAGGGGAACCTCATCTTTTGTAATCAGTCCGTTCTGATATAGCTCCCAGCCAAAGATGCTTACCGGAAGAGGCTTGATACTGTTTTTTTCCACTAACTCCAAATCCTTGAAAAAATCAGAGGGTTTTCCGCTCCATGCGACAGTACCATCATTTATAATAATCAGCTGATCGGCCTTTTGGCTGATTTCCTGGCTGGAATGTTCCACTGCAACGATTGTTGTGTTTTTCTCGCTTTTTAAATCAGAAATGGTTTGATATATTTCTTCACGTCCGATTGGGTCAAGCTCCGATGTGGGCTCATCTAAAACAAGAATAGAAGGCTTCATCGCCAGCACTCCTGCAATTGCAAGGCGCTGTTTTTCACCGCCGGAAAGCTGGGAAGTTCCTCTTTTGTTATAGCCAACCAACCGGACTCTTTCCAAAGCCTCGTCTATTCGCTTAAAAATCTCCTCCCGCGGGATCATGTAATTTCTTGGGCCGAACGCAACATCCTCTTCCACTGTTTTTCCGAAAACCTGTGTGTCGGAATCCTGCATCACAAGCCCTATATGCTTTGTCATTGTTTGTACCCGATACTTTGCTACATCCATATCCGCTACGATAATGGAACCGGTCAGCTTTCCTTCCATTACTTGGGGAATAATCCCATTCATACACATCAGCGCAGTTGTTTTTCCTGCCCCTGTTCTTCCCATGATAACGGTAAATTTGCCTTCGTCCACTTGAAAGCTTATATTGGAGAGAACATTTTTTGAATCACCCGGATAAGAATAGGATACAGAATTAAATACAATATTATCACTCATACGCTGTGCCCCCGTTATCTGAATTTAAACATATCGGAGTAG
>DAMDEB010000003.1:44681-46708 GCA_032090075.1 Caproiciproducens sp. | reverse complement strand
TCCGATATGTCGTTTCTCAATTATTCAGCAAGAAGTTTGCTGCCCTTTACCGCCTTGTAAGCGATCGCGGCAAGAATGGTATTGACGGCAGATGCAATCAGTAACGATGGAATATTGGCTACATAAAGTGCCCAGCCACCGACGGGAAGCAGCAGCAGACCTGTTGCAAAAGTGTTCAGGAGGGTTGCAACCACAACACCGATTACCAGACCAAATTTAACTTTTTTGGAGATGAATCGAAGAATAAGCGCCCAAAGTGCCATCGTAACTGCGATTCCGAGATGAATGGGGATGGTAAGCGGGAAACCTACGACTGCTGTGGACAACAGATGGCCGATTGCGATAACCAGTGCGCCTTCCACTCCGCCAAAGGCAATCGCGCAAAAATATCCCGGACAGGAGTCGAGACCAATTGAACCGATTGGACTGGGGATTTTGATCATTGCGCCTACCGCACTCAGCGCAATAAAGACAGCTACAATTGCCACGCGTTTGACCGACCATTTTTTCTTTCCGCCCGTTTGCAAATCTTCTTTCTCCAAGCTGCTTGTGCTCATGAATAATTCCTCCCCTAAATAAAATTTATGATACAGGCATACTGCCTGCTGACAACATTTATTTGCCGTGATTTAGCATTTCATTTGCCTGATTCAAAGTAGGACAGGTTCGCGCTCCGACATTTTGACAGGTAAAGGCGGCACAGGCCGTAGCGAACTCCATGGCTGCCTTTAATGGTTTTTTTTCAATAAGATAGGAATACATAAATGCACCGAGGTAAGAATCGCCGGCACCGGTAGTGTCCACCACTTTAATCGGGTAAACCGGTACAAAGGTCTCGGCATCATTGTCATCAAAAGCAATTGACCCTTTGCTCCCGAGGGTAACAAGCAAAAGCTTTTTAAAATAGCCGCGTATGTATTTGCACGCTTCAGGTAAATCCTGTGTTTCGCAAAGCTGATAAAATCCACCTTGACAAGGTGCGAAAATGTCTACGTATTGAAGTGCCTCCAACACTATTTCTTTGCTAACACCTAGATTTTCCATGGTATTCATGCCCACCTGAAGATTAAGCACAGTGGTCATGCCTGCTTTTTTTGCTTCTTTCAGAGCCTGTAACGCCGCTTCCCCGGGAAGAAAATCTGTATAGAGAATCTTGGCTTGAGTAAGATAATTCATATCGACATCTGATTCTTTCATATTTAAGAACGAATTCCCCATATTCAGCAAGATAAACTTCCGTCCCTTACTATCCACTACAATGTCCGTGTGGAGAGAGGTGCTGTTGGGAATCATGCGAAGGCCATGTTCATCGATTTTTTCTTGGACAATACTGCTTTTAATTTCTTCGCCTAAATTGTCATCACCGATTTGTGCCATAAATCCGCATTTACCTGACAAACGGCTTACCTGTGTGATTACGTTTGTGCCGCTTCCTCCGGGTAAATAATTCGACTTGCCGACAATGGCAAACCCGTCTTCCTGGGGCAGCTCGTCCACCTGCATAATTACATCCATTGCTACTGTTGCCAATCCGATAACATCCAACATTTTGGTCCTTTCCGCTTGAAAGCATTTTATATTATTTACAGCCGCTGTCGCAAGGTAACCATTTGGCTGTATCGATCTCCCCTAATATTAATCTCGCTATATTCAACGATGACATTATTTTGATCGTATGCGACTCGTTTAATAAATAAAACAGGATCCCCTTTTTCAATATTTAAAATTTTCGCCACATGGCTGCTTGCTCCGATTGCGCTGATATTGTCCTGCGCGGTTTGGATGGAGATATTAAAATCCTCTTCGAGCGCCTTGTACAGGGACTGCTTTTTTTCAATTAAAGATACATCGTTTCCTTCCAAATATTTGCATGGAATAAATGAAACATGGATGCAGATTGGCTCGTCATCAGCAGCGCGTTCACGGTAAATCTCATACACCTTCTCATTGGGATTGATGTCTAACTTTTCCGCAACCTCCTGTGTTGGAAGCATCTGAGATATTTTCATTTTCAGTACAGATGATTT
>DAMDEB010000003.1:39032-44671 GCA_032090075.1 Caproiciproducens sp. | reverse complement strand
TGAATGACATCAGTAAAGCTCATCAAATTCGGGTAAGAAGCACTTAATTTAGACGGAGTTACTTTCGTCCCTTTTCCACGTACAATCGTGAGGTATCCATCATCCACCAAACTTCTCACCGCATTACGAACGGTAGTACGGCTTACTTTGTAAAGGCTTTCCAACTTTGCCTCGCTTGGCAAATACTCGCCTTGTTTGTAATAGCCGTCTTTAATTTTATTTTCAATATCGCTCCTGATTTTCTGATAAAACGGTTCGCCTCTAACCATAATAATTCACCTCCACATAAATTTATTTCGACTGATCACAATAAATTTTTCGCAAAAAGACAAGAAACGACGGACTTTAATTACGTTGTGACATCATTATGTCGTTATTAGTAAGATATCACCGATTATTGAAAAAGTCAACTAAAATTTATTCCTTTTAATAAAATTAGTATAGATAATTCACATATTTTATGATTAATAATCCTGTCATAGACTAGTGGTTTTAATTCAGCTAACAAAATCAAATGAAAACAGTGAATTATTTGAGTATATCAGCGAAAGAACATCAAAGAGTATCTTAATTAAAATAAAACAGATACCCAAGCAATCAAAAATCCTGCAATTTTTAATTGCAGGATTTTTGATTGGCTTTATTTGTCAAAAACAGCCTTACACAGACTGGGCTAATTCATTTTCTAAGCCTTGCAGCAGTGCTTTTTTCGACTGATGAATACAATGACCTTGTATGCATATTTCAAAATCGAGTGTTTTCAAATAATCAATCAGTGTTTTCAGTTTATCCCTATAAAACAAGTTTCCATCATAAAGATCTTCATAAGTACAATCCCCTAAAAACACCGTCTTTTCTTCCGGGATATAATAAATCACGCTGTCCTCGGAGTGAGGTCCCCCGATGCGTTTAATTTCGCATGTAATCCCGCCGAGGTCGAGCTCAAGCTCATCCTCAAAAACAATATCAGCCGGTTTAATGTAAATCTCTTTTCTGTTAGGATACTCTTTGATTATCATGTCAGAACAAAACTCAATATCCGAACCGTCTTGAAGACGCTGATGCATTGCCTCATCATCCCAGCACCATTTACTCATCTTAATAAGCTTCTATATTTGTCAACCTGCACGCAATCGAAACAGCATCAATAGATGAGAGCCCGTAAGTATGATCCCAATGCCAATGGGTTATTCCTACAAAATTGGGATAAGCAAGATTTTCATGAGCAAGTTGATGCGTAAAGAGTTGAACATGCTTTGAGGAATTTCCCGCGTCAATCATCAATGCATATTGATTCCCCGCTATATAACCTAAAGCAGGCCGATCCGTATCAGTATTGTTTGGTAAATAATATATTCTTTTCGATAATTTTGTCAGCATATTCATATTCCTCCAAGATGCTATAATATCTTTTATTTGCTTATCCATTTGAGCCGCTTAAATTTTGTATTTATAAATAAACATATAAAATTGGAGAATACCTCTCTGCGGTCTTCTCCAATTTATATGTTTATCGGATTAAAGTTTTCGGAATCGTGCCCTACACATTATTGCAAACTTGTTTCACTTTTTTTTACGCAGTCTACCGTTTTTTGCGCAATAGCTGTTATGGTCGTTTGGTGGTAACCCCTTACATAAGAAATCAGCTTATCATCAATAGGCTTAAGCCATTTATCAGCGATACATCCGAGTCCGTACGAAATGCCAAACAGCGTCATGATTTGTGCGGCGTTGCAGTCTACGTCCTGTCCCATCATGCTGATCATATTCAAACAGGTATCAAAATCATTGCCGCAAAAATACAGAGCAACTACTTCGGCAGCAGCATTTGGATATGCATGAATCCAGTTGTATTCCTCGTATTTTTGTTCGCAAGCCTTCCATGCCGTTCTATAATCATTCGATTTTTCACACTGCTCCCAGGCAAACTCAACTACTGTAAAATATTCACTGTCCTTCGGGATCATTGTGATAGCCTTCTTGACAATGGTTCTCATATCATCTTCACAAAATGCGATAGAGCACATGACGGCGTTAAAAATCTCGCCCAGAACGCCGTTATTGTGGTGCGAAACACACCCATCCTCAAAAGCCAGTTTCGCCGCTAACTTTGGATTGGCAGGAGCTGCCATACCACATACCGCGCCTCTCATTTGAGCCCCAATCCATTCACGGAAAGGATTGGAGCGGTATCCGCTCTCCGGAGGATAGATACCCAGCATGATGTTTTTCAAAGCAATATCCTCTGCCGACCATCCTGAAGGAATAAGCGCAACCCACTCTTCTGCAATATCGATTGACGAAACCGCATAACCCTTCTTATAAAAAGCATCAAGAAAGGCAATTTCATAGGTTATATCATCATTGTAGGTACTGGGTTTTCTGACGTAATCATGTATTTCACCGAAGAAGGCTTTGATGTGGTCGGAGGTATATCCTTCCACTGCCGTACCAACCGCGGCGCCTACAATCTGAGCAATCCAACCGGCATACACCTTGTCATAAAACTCCTGGGATGTTGTATGATAAGGCTCATATTCGCAAAATGTCACATTGGATTCATAGTCTTCAAAGCGATCATAAACCTTGTATTTTAAGTAAGGATGACCTTCAATTTGTTTCGCATTGTTTAATAAATAAAACACCCTTGCGGTAATTCTTGTAAGTTCAATTTTATCTTCTTTTTCCAATGCATCAAGTGCTGACGGGATCAGTTTTTCTGCTTCGGTCACATCATAGCCCATGTTATACATGGAGAGGATTCCTGCCAGAAGAACTCTTTCCGGCGCATAGGAACCGGGAACATGACTTCCCCACAGAAGCTTCGTATGAGTCCAGCTTTCATCATCTGCGGTGAAAGCGCTTTCCCATGTCTGCTCCTCTTCTTTCAGAATAACAGGTATGGCGTTGGCTATCAGTTCATGATTGTATTCATACGCACGTTTCATTTATATTCTCCATTCTATTTGTACTATAAGTTGATTTTTATAGTATCCGTTTTATATGTGATTATCGCATATAAACCTAAGAGCAAAACGATAAGCACTCTGTAGACTCGCTATGGTTCCTATACGGAACAGTCAGAGCATAAATTGTCTTGCACCTGTAATGTACAGAGACTGGTTAGTTTTGCTGATAATAGTGCATCATCTGAACAAGCATATCAAAATAAGCATCTTTATTCGTGCCAATTCCCACACAACAGTTGGCAGGTATATCTTTGCAGGTTTGATTAAGGTCTACAACTGTTCGTCCCATATTCAAACTGCTTCTTGTTTCAACAGCAACATAGCAATCCCTGCAGTTAAGAACTGCAGGATTGATTGCATACGCAACCGCTAAGGCGTCACTAAGAGGAATTGTATCACGCCCAAATTTACGGTTTACATCGTGCAGAAAATTCAGAAGCGCAGTGCATTCCTTAGAATAAGGAGTTTCTATCCTTGTCAATATTTCTACTTCCTCATCAGTCAGGCCGGACTCCATTGCTACATTCCAGCCAACCATAACAAGCGGCACTTTTGACTTAAACACAATGTCTGCGGCAAAAGGATCCGCTCCTATATTGAATTCCGCATAAGGAGAAACATTTCCTGTTTCACTGGAACCGCCCATTAACACAATTCGATTGATTAATTTACTTAAGGTCGGATATTTCAACAGCGCAATGGCTATATTCGTAAGAGGCCCTATTGCTAATATATCCAGTTTTCCTTTGGCATCGACTGCATGTTGGTAGATAACGTCCCATGCATAATCTTTGGAGATTGCTTTTTTGCTTGCTTTTAGTTGTAAATTTCCCAACCCATTCTCTCCATGAATATGCCCTGCCGTATGAAGCGGCATATTCAGCGGCTTTTCTGCACCTTTAGCAATCTCAGTATTTATATGAAAATATTCTGCAATATCAAGGGCATTTTTTGTAACACTCTCAGATCCCGCGACAGTAGTAATTGCCTTTATATCCAACTCATTGCAGCTACCGGCAAGCATAATCGCAAAAAAGTCATCAATACCCGGGTCTGTGTCAATAATGACAGGCGTTCTTTCCACTTTTCCATACCTCCTCTTATTGATATTTATTCACCGCATCAATAATCAAGTCAATAAATTGGTGACGGTCAACGTTTAAAAGTACATCCACATTAGGAGTCCTATCGCTGACTCCGTTAAAATCAGTTACTGTGCAACCTGTTGTGTATTCACCATGAGTATCAATAACCACGTTTAATTTTTTGGATTCAAATATCTCCGGCTTTAACAGCCACGCAACCGCACATGGATCATGCAAGGGAGCAAAGTCCCAACCAAGACTGTTGTGGAATTTAATAAAGAACTCCAGCAGTTCCCCGACCAAGACTGCAACTTCTCCGCCCTGATTCTTTATTTTCTTAATGTCTTCAGGATAAACACGGGCTTTGTGTGTAACGTCAAGTCCGGCCATAGTAATTGGGATTCCCGACTGAAATACAATATCAGCGGCCTCCGGGTCAACCAGTATATTAAATTCGGCAGCCGGTGTCCAATTCCCCCCGATTGCTGAACCACCCATCAAACTAATTCGTTCAATTCTGTTTTTGAGATGCGGATATGCAAGTAAGAAAATTGCAACATTCGTCAACGGGCCTGTTGCAACCAAAGTGATCTTCTCCTCACTGCCTTCAACGACTTTCGCCATAAACTGTACTGCAGAAATGTCGAGTGCTTTTTGAGGGGATTGCGGAATCGTTGGGCCATCCAATCCGGAATCGCCGTGAACAGACGGAGCGATTATGATCGGTCGGCTCATGGGCGTATCGGCGCCCATCGCAACGGGAATATTTTTACCAATATAATTAAGTACTCGCAGTGCGTTGTTCGTGGTCTTGGCAATTGTCTGATTCCCACCCACTGTGGTAATCCCTTTTACGTCAAGCATATCGCTTGCGCAGGCCAAAATAATTCCAATTGCATCGTCATGCCCCGGATCACAATCAATAATAATGCTTTTTCTATTCATTAAAACACCTTCTTAAGTAAAAAACTGATTTTTAAATTAAGGGTAAAGATATATCTATCTTTACCCTTAATGGAACTTGTCGCCTTATCGAAATTACGGTCTTACAGATGCTCTTACGGCTTCAATTTGTGCTGCTGTTTTACCAAAAGCAGTATCAACCTTTATGCTGCCGTCAGCAATCTTTCCAGCCAAATCATCTATCTTCTTTTGAGTATCCTGTGGAACAGCTGTGTTATAGGTATCATTTTTCGCTAAGCCAACACAATTATCCGCGATACCGAGTGATACGGCCTGGCCATATACCAAAGTTCCTTCTTGCGCTTTTTTAACTGCATCAAAAATGGAGATGTCTACTCTTTTAAGTGCAGAAGTTAAAATTGCTTTTGCTTTTTTAGGATCGCTTGCCTGCAAAGCTGCAGCTTGGTCACTGTCAACACCGATTGCATATTTACCTTTTTCCGTGGCACCGTCAATTACGCCAAGGCCTGCTGTACTTGCCACCTGGAAAACAATGTCGGAGCCTTGATTAATTTGAGCAAGAGTCAGCTCTTTAGCGCGAGCGCTGTCGCTGAAATTACCAACATAAGCTACAGAAACTTTGATTTTTGAATTTGATTGTTTAGCTCCTTGAATATAACCC
>DAMDEB010000003.1:36212-39022 GCA_032090075.1 Caproiciproducens sp. | reverse complement strand
AAGAAGTCATTGATAACCGTGTTTTCCATGCCACCTACAAAACCGATTGTACCGGTTTTTGTAGTTAATGCACCAACGGCTCCGGCAAGGAATGCGCATTCATTCTGCTTGTATTCAATGGAATAAACATTCGGATATTTTGCTTTTGTATAGTCAACACTTGAGTCGAAAATAATATATTTTTTGTCAGGATACTGAGGAGCTACCTGCTGAAGTTTTTCAGCCATTTGCCATGTACCAACGATAATGATATCGTAGCTTGAATCTTCCGAGGTATCAATTAGTGTCGGCAGCCATTTTGTTTCGTCATAGCCCATTTCAATTACTTTTGTAGTGCAGCCCAATTTGTCTACCATCATTTTAGCGCCTGCATCCGCAGAATCAAAAAACGCTTTATCTCCAAGGGTTCCATTTAACAAAACTGCAACGTTCAATTTTTTGCCTGTTGCCTTTGATTCGACCGCAGACGTTTGCGCCGCAGAATCATCAGCCTTAGCGGAACTGTCGGTCTTACTCGTGGCACTGCCACCATTGGAACATCCGGTCAAAGCAACTGAGAAAATCATGACCGCTGATAGTAACGCCGATAGAATTCTTTTTCTTGATAACATAATTCTCCTCTTTTCTTCAGCGATGAAAATAATATTTTATTCCCTGCTTCAGTCGCTGACGCTGTTGCAGAAAATCCAAACGGTAAGGAAACTGCATACGGTTCAATAAAACAAATCTTTCATAAAAAACAATTTTTCTGAGGTAGGCATCGTGTTATTTTTGAAGATATATTTTTTTAATTTGTCTGCTCTTAGAAATTGAGTAGACAATCAAACCTACAATCGTCAGCAAATATGGAATCATTTGAATAAATTGCACAGGTACTCTTAACACCTGCAAATTACTGGCAAGGGCATCTGCCGCGCCAAATATCAGGGAGGATCCCATTACTCCAAGCGGGGTACCGGTGCCAAGCGCCTCAGCGGCAAGAGCAATGAAACCTCTGCCGGCAACCATATCGCGGGCAAACTTGTCCATATAACCCATCGACATATATGCACCGCCGAGTGATGCAAGGATCCCGCTGATAATCAAAACGTAGTACTGTGTTTTTCTAACATTAATACCCACACTCTCAGCTGCATTTGGATTTTCTCCGACGACCCTGATGCGCAAACCCAATGGAGTTTTATAGAGTAACGCCCAAATGACGATGACTGAAAGAAAAGCGATGTAAGTTAAAAAGTTATGCCCGGAGAAAATTGTCCCCAAAAAAGGAATATCTTTAATAAGCGGAATATCAATAGAAGGCAAAGTCAGGCTGGCCAGAGATGTTGACATTCCTTTATCTTTACAAATCGAGTATAAAATAAACACAGTACCGCCGGATGCAAATAAATTAATTGCGATACCTGTCAAAATAATATCTGTTTTTAAATTCAAAGCGCAATAAGCCATAATCACACCCAGTAAAGAACCGATGAGCATTGCAAACAACAGCCCAAGAAATGCATTTTGGGTATATGCGCTGCCGACAACTCCTGCTAACGCAGAACAAAGCATAATTCCTTCAAGTCCAATATTCATAACGCCGGCTCTGTCCGTAATCAGAGCTGCCAAAGCCGCCAGCAGAATGGGCGTTGTAAGCCTTAAGATTGAAAATAAAAAGCTCGCGGAAAATATAGTTGAGATTATATTTTGCATATCATGCGCCCTCCTTCTGTAAAAGTTGCTCCTGAGAGTTCTTAACAATCAGTCTGTGTTTGTATTTATCAAGGAACATCTTTGCCGCAACCAGCAGAATGATCAGCGCTTGTACGATGGCCACTACTTCAGGCGCAATATCTGTTTTCCTTGACATAATGTCAGCTCCGATTCTCAAATAAGCTAAAAAGAATGCCGCCAACGGAACATAGGCAGGATTGTTTTTTGCAAGAACGCGACCAAAATAATTCCTGCATGTATTCCTGTCTTCGGAATAATGACAGATAGTGTGGCCGTGCTGGGGAATTGGTTGCTGGCCGGATATCCGGCGGAGGGGTCAAGGAGAACATATTGTAAAACATAGGTTCCTAAGAACAATATAATATAGTTTAACATCAGGGACGATACAACTTCGTTCGCTCCCCATTTAACCTTAAAAATTCCTGGAATCGCACAAACGACTGCGCCGAGAACCGCTCCCGCTAAAATTCCAACCACGGGGTGGATTCCCATTGGCAGCGTTGTTTTAACCGCAACAATTGCGGCGCCGAGCCCACCGAAAAAGAATGCGCCTTCGGCAGCCATATTAAACTGGTTGCACTGGAACATAACAGCAATCGATAATCCTGCAAAGGTAAGCGGAATAAACATTTGTACTACATTGCCAAAATTCCGTAAGGACTTTAATGGGCCGAGTAAAAACCAGTATAACGCTTCAAATGGCTGTTTGCTTGTAAAAAATATAAGAAGCAGAGCCACGGCCATAGCAATAGCAATTGCAACAACTACTCTAAAAACCTCAAAACGACTTTCAATCGTTTTGCTCGTAAGCACTTGTTTATTTTTCATATATCGCATCTCCTATTTCTTCAGGTGACATCTTTTTGATTCCCAACATGTATTCACCCAGCTCCTGTTCGGTTACATCTTTACTGTCCGGAAAATACGCTGAAATCTCTCCATCATACATTACAATCAAGCTGTCGGAGAGTTCCATGACTTCATTTAGATCGGCAGAAATTAATATAATCGCAGTACCTTCATCACGCAGCTCAACAATTCTTTTCCGAACAAATTCCGTTGCGCCTACATCAATTCCTCTGGTCGGCTGATTT
>DAMDEB010000003.1:34438-36202 GCA_032090075.1 Caproiciproducens sp. | reverse complement strand
GATGAGGAAAACTCTCTTGCGGCGACAACTTTTTGAATATTTCCGCCTGAAAGCATTCTGATCGGCTGCTCGCGTCCGCCGCATTTTACCAAATATTCTTTAATACACTGGTCTACTTCTTCATTGATCTTTTTAGTATCCTGCATACCATGCTTATTGTATTCATTTTTAAAGTAACGGTCGGAGATAATATTATCCTTAATACTGATTTCACCCGCTATACCGTACGTCATTCTGTCTTCAGGCACATGTGAAACTTTCAAATTTCTAATATCACGGATCGTGTGCTTTTGAATATTAACGCCTTTGATTTCAATCAGGCCTTTTGAATACGATCTTAGGCCCGTAACCGTTTCAGCGATTTCGCTCTGTCCGTTTCCCTCCACGCCGGCAATGCCAAATATCTGACCCTTGCGGACGTCGAAGCTAACATTTTTAAGCGATTCTTTTCCAAATTGGTTGACAACCGTTAAATTTCTTATTTTCAGTACGCTCTCCTGCGGTGTTGCATGCTCTTTTTCAACCTTAAGAATAACGTCGCGTCCGACCATTTTATTTGAAATGTCTTGTTCGCTCAATTCACTGACCTCTGCTTCACCTACAGCGCGGCCATTCCTAAGAATCGTAATTCTGTCGCAAATTTCTTTAATTTCTCTTAGCTTGTGAGAAATGAAGATAATGGTATGGCCCTGTTCCTTCAGCTTTTTGAGTTGAATGAACAGCTCCGACGTTTCCTGTGGAGTCAGTACCGCAGTAGGCTCATCCAAAATAAGAATTTGCGCACCACGAAGCAATGCTTTTAAAATTTCAATTTTTTGCTTTACACCGACCGGTAAATCTTTTACGTAAGCTTTCGGGTCAATATCAAAATTGTATTTTTTCGCGACATCTTGTGTCATCTTAATGGCTTTTTCAAAGTCAATAAAGCAAAGCTTTTTAGGTTCTATACCCATAACCATATTTTCAGCTACGGTAAGAGATGGAGCAAGCATAAAATGTTGATGAACCATTCCTATGCCGTACTTAATCGCACCCGACGGACTGTCAATCTTGATTTCATTGCCATTCAGCAAAATTCTTCCTGTATCTGAAGTTTCCACCCCAAATAGAATTTTCATCAAGGTGCTTTTTCCTGCGCCATTTTCTCCGACCAACGCATGAATTTCCCCCTTTTTTACGGAAAAATTCACATTTTTGTTGGCCACGAATCCATTGGGATAAACCTTTGTAATGTTTTCCATTACCAAAATATTATCAGCCATCTTATACACTCCAATCACAACAAGAAATAATAAACCAGCCGCTGTTTCTATTAAACAACTGTCAAATTTGCATTGCATATTATATTTTCAATGTCTCATCTTCTGATATGTGCAGGTTCTGTTTCGTTGAATTAAACAAAAACTCCACATTATTCAGATTCTAAACTATGCAACTAAATCGATACATCTCCTTTTGATTAAACGATTTACCACGATAATGAAATTTATTATGCTAAATTAATCTCATAAAAAACTCAGAAATAATCACTAATTTATGCTAAATCATACAACTAATTCTAAGATTTGTCAATATAATTTTATATTTTAACTATTTTTTTAATTCATCCCTTGAAAAATTTTATTTGGATGTTATAATATAGATGCTATTTTGATTAAACAGTTTACCAACTATGGCCATGTTGGGAAAAGAAGGTGACAATTTGCGTTCAACCATAAAAGATGTTGCTAAGGCAGTCGGACTATCTACAACAACGGTTTCTCT
>DAMDEB010000003.1:33391-34428 GCA_032090075.1 Caproiciproducens sp. | reverse complement strand
GGCAATTTTCCAGGCTGCGAAAGATTTTGACTACAGACCAAACCGTATTGCCGTCAGTATGGTTACGAAAGAAACGCACACAATTGGCTTAATCTTGCCGGATATCAGTAACCTCTATTTTTCTGAGCTTGCGAAGGTCATTGAGGAAGAGTGTAAAAAGTATGGATATACTGTGCTGTATGGGAATACCAGCGATTCTGTAGAGTCTGATTTTGAATATCTTAATATTTTCATTGACAGTAATGTGGACGCCATTATTATTGTTTTATCGGCATCATTTAATGAAGCTGATAAAGTTCACTTTGACAGCATTATTGACAATAATAATATTCCAGTTATTATTCTGGATAGATCCATTAACGATAAAAACAAGAAATCTGTTCTTTTGGATCAGCAGCTCGGCGGTTATTTAGCCACAAATTATCTGATTAATCTGGGGCATCAAAAAATCGGATGTATTACCGGACCTAAAAATGTTACAAGCGCAAATGAAAGGTTAAGCGGATATATCCTTGCTTTATCAGAAGCTGGAATCTCATTCGATGAAAACCTGATTGCTGAAGGCGATTTCTCCGTGGAAGGCGGCGCACGTGCTCTGCCATACCTTTTAGGGCAAAGCGTTACTGCTGTTTTTGCTTCAAATGATATGATGGCAATCGGTGTGTACCGGGAGTGCCACCGCTTCCATTTGCAAATTCCACAAAACCTTTCCGTGGTCGGATTTGATGATATTTTCCTGTCGGAATTTTTAGAACCGCCCCTCACTACCATATCCCAGCCAATTGTTCAACTGGCAAAGGAAGCTGTAAATCAAATTCTTCTGCTTTTACGCGAAGAAGCTTCGGACAAAGAGGACGTCATTTTTAAACCGGTTTTAAAGGTCAGGGGAAGTGCAATCAGCATAACAACCAGCCTCAAAATAATATAGAGGAGCATTCACTAATGAACGTATTGAATTTTGGTTCTTTAAATATAGACCATGTGTATCAAGTAACGAATGTCGTCAGGCCGGGTGAAACTATTTCTTCTCATAATTT
>DAMDEB010000003.1:30681-33377 GCA_032090075.1 Caproiciproducens sp. | reverse complement strand
AAGACACTCTCATGAAAAGCGGAGTAAATACCGATTACCTTTCTCAATCCGAGGAAGTGAATGGGCATGCAATTATTCAAGTTGACAAGTCTGGGCAGAATTGCATCGTATTATATGGCGGCTCTAATCTGACAATGACGGAGGAATATGTCGACTCTGTATTAAGTTCCTTTCATTCCGATGATATTGTTCTCATGCAAAACGAGACGAACTGCACAGGGTACATAGCGGAGCAATGTCACAAAAAGGGTATTAAGGTTGTACTGAATCCCTCACCAATCAATAAGGAGCTTCTTTCTGTGTTCCCATTTCAACTGGTTTCCATGTTTTTAATCAATCAAATAGAGGGAACTGAACTGACGCAAAAAACGAATCCGACTGAAATTTTGGATAGCCTGTTAGAAAAATATCCTGAGTCTTCTTTTGTCCTTACGCTTGGTAAGCGAGGTGTCGTTTACAGGGATAAAAATCACACCTTCAGTCATGGCACTTACAAAATCCCGGTAGTTGACACGACTGCCGCCGGAGATACCTTCACCGGATTTTTCCTTGGCTGCCTTGCCAACGGGCTCGACATACCAAACAGCCTGAAAAAAGCGTCTGTTGCATCATCCCTTGCTGTTTCAAAACAGGGGGCTTCCGTTTCAATCCCATTGATGGAAGAGGTCATTCAAGCTGAATCGCAGCTGATATATCAAGAATTTTGATATATCAGCTCAAAAAACAAAATCCCTTGCTATAGGATAACTATAGCAAGGGATTTTGTTGTACACGGAGAAATGAAAATACATACAGGCATTTAAAAATAATGGAGTGCTGCTCCTTCGGCATGGCGGTGCCTGTAATAAACGAAGGACAACAGCACCACAATAATACAGAACGCTGCATAAAAGACAAACAGTTTACTCTGCAATCCGCCTGACAGAATAAATATAGAGCCAAGCGTCGCCATAATTGGGACAAATACGCCGCGAAACGCGCTGTGTATTTTGCCTTTTCGATAGAGCATAAACACTTTGAAGTATAAAATGATATAAAACAGATAACTCATCACGATGGCAATTTCAGAAACGTCCGAATTCGGCAGCAGACCGAACTTGACGGTGATAAAATGAGCCACGCTCCAAAAGAGTGTAAGGACGTAGCAGAAAATCGCCGAATTCATGGGCATACTCCGTTTGTCGTCCAGTTTTGAAAGCTTTTCAGCAAACGGAAACATCCCTCTGCCGCGCAAAGCCATAGAATATGGCAGTCGGATATATCCGAGGATAATCCCGTTCGCCGTTCCCATGACCGCGATGATCACAAAAATCAAAATCAGCTGCGCGCCGAAACCGCCAACCAGCCTCTGGGCGACTGCGTAAACGTGAGCATCCTGAAGTTCCATGATTTTTTTCGGTTCAAGCAGGCTCGTCACACCGATAAAATAGGCGACATATGTAATCAGCACAAAAATCGGCGCTATCACAAGTGCTTTTGGCAGGTTCTTTTTTGAATCACGGATTTCCGGCGCGATTGTAGTGGAAATTGTCCAGCCATCAAAAGAGTAGGCAATCGGTCCAATTGCGGCCAGCCATGTAGCGCCCCCTAATGTTTGGGGCGAAATGTTTTTAAAGCCCTCGGCAGGATTGCCGAATAACAAACCGCAAACAGCAATAATCGCAAGGGGTATCATTTTGCTAACGGTAGAAAAATTTTGAAACCCGCCGCCTAACTTAGCGGAAATCGAATTAAGCAGGAACGTGAAGGTATAGAAAATGAAGCCAATCAGCATCTGGTTTTCAAGCGAGCCTTTCCAGCCAAATAAAAGGCAGACATAAATCCCCACTACCCACGAAACAACAACCGCAATGGTAGGAAAATACACAAAGATCTGAAACCAGCCCATGCCGCACGCAAGTTTTTCGCTCGCAAACTCTTCGACATAAGTAATAATTCCGCCGGGACGGTCGGTGCGTGAGGCAAGCTCGCTGATGCAAAGTCCACCAAAAATAATGCTCGTGGCTCCAAGAATAAAGACCAGAACACCCAAAAACACGCTTCCGCCCGTAGCGGCTAAAATATTGTCACTTTTAAAAAAGATACCGGAACCGATACAAATTCCGATAATCATCGTTATCGTCGTGAAAAGGCCATAACTTTGCTTTGTTTTTTCCATTCTATTACTTCTCCCTATGCCCAATTTAGAAAATAATGCAATTTATTGTATCATAAAAAGATTTATTTTAACAGCGTTATTTCCGCAAAGAATTACTCTGATTTTGAGTGTTAAAAACGGATTACGCCTGTTCCAAGGGAGAAGTTTTATTCTATTGTTTGTTTTTTTGCTTGCATGACTGGCAGCCCGGACAATTGGAACAATTCCCGCAGCATTGGTTTCTATGCTTGATGGAATACCGGATTGCAAACACAAGCAGCGCGATAATCCCAGCTAAAATAATATAATCTATAATTCTCATATAAACTCCATTCTACCATCAATGGTAAATCAAAGCAGCAACATGGTAAACGATGAACGACATAATCCATGCCACACCTGTCTGATACAGCACCATGGCCACTGCGCTCCTTACACTGTTCATTTCACGTCTGACTGCATTCACTGCGGCGATGCATGGAGTGTAAAGCAGTGTAAAGACAAGAAATGAAACTGCGGTCAAAGGCGTAAACAGCGATGAAAGCGCGGCAGGCAAATT
>DAMDEB010000003.1:29618-30671 GCA_032090075.1 Caproiciproducens sp. | reverse complement strand
CCCTGTTAAAACCGCCAAAGTACTGACAACTGCTTCCTTTGCAACAAATCCTGTTATCAGCGCCGTGGAAGCACGCCAGTCATTGAAGCCAAGCGGTGCAAACAGGGGTGAAATAAACCTGCCAATCCCGGCCAGCATACTGGCGGAACTGGATGCCACAACATTCAAGCGGGTGTCAAAGGTCTGTAAAAACCATATGATAATTGTTGCCACAAATATGACAGTAAATGCGCGAACCAAAAAATCCTTCGCCTTATCCCACATCAAAAGTGTAACGCTTTTAGCGCTTGGAAAGCGATAATTCGGCAGTTCCATCACAAACGGAACCGGATTTCCGTGATAAACGGTGTTCTTTAAAACAAGCCCGCTGATAATACCCATCACAATTCCAGTTACATAAAGCGCAATCATCACAAGCGCACGATGATGTGGAAAAAATGCGACTGTAAATATTGCGTAAATCGGCAGTTTTGCGCTGCAGCTCATAAAAGGGGTCAGTAAAATCGTCATTTTGCGGTCACGTTCACTCGAAAGCGTGCGCGTCGCCATAATTGCAGGCACGGAACAACCAAATCCGATTAACATCGGTACAAAACTGCGACCGGAAAGCCCAATTTTGCGAAGCAACTTGTCCATCACAAAGGCTACTCTGGCCATATACCCGCTGTCTTCCAAAATCGAAAGGAAGAAGAACAGCACGACGATAATCGGCAGAAATGAAAGCACACTTCCCACTCCGGCAAACGCGCCGTCGATCACAAGCGAGCGTACCACGGGATTGATCCCATATGCGGTCAGTCCCGCACCCACAGCGCCTGATATGAAGTCGATTCCAAGGGATAGCAAGTCGCTTAACGCGCTCCCGATAACCCCAAAAGTCAAGTAAAAGATCAGCATCATAATGAGCAGGAAAATCGGGATGGAAAGGTATTTATTCGTTAAAATATTATCAATTAAAACACTGCGCCGGTGTTCCTTGGATTCGCCTGTCTTTACAACGCAATCCTTGCACATCGTATCGATGAAGGTATAACGCATATCGGCTAAGGCGGC
>DAMDEB010000003.1:28140-29608 GCA_032090075.1 Caproiciproducens sp. | reverse complement strand
GCGGCCTCACGGTCTGTACCTAGCTCCCGCTCCATTTCGGTTACACTGTGGCCAACCATGTCTTTTTCATTGTCGGAAAGGCCCAGCTGGTTCAACATCGGCTTGTCGCCTTCAACCAGCTTTGTCGCGGCAAAACGTGGCGGGACTCCGATTCGTTCAGCGTGGTCCTCCACCAGATGAGCAACCGCGTGGATGGCCCTATGTACTGCGCCGGCACAAAAATCCTGACGCTTCGGAAGCTGTTTTGCCCCGGCAGTGGAAACAGCCGTTTCAATCAATTCGTCGATTCCCTCGTTCTTACTGGCAGAAATCGGGACAACCGGTACCCCAAGCTCAGCCTGAAGCTTATCAATTATAATAGTTCCTCCGTTGGTGCGAACCTCATCCATCATATTTAAGGCAATGACCATGGGAATATTAAGTTCAATAAGCTGCATGCTGAGGTAAAGATTACGTTCAATATTGGTTGCATCAACGATGTTGATGATGCCGTTTGGATGATCATTCAGCAAAAAATCGCGGGTAACAATTTCTTCATTGGTATACGGCGAAAGGGAGTAGATTCCCGGCAAGTCGACAACCGTTACATCTTTGTGTCCACGGATTGTTCCATCTTTACGTTCCACAGTGACTCCCGGAAAATTACCAACATGCTGATTGGAACCGGTAAGCTGATTAAAGAGTGTTGTTTTGCCTGAGTTCTGGTTGCCGGCAAGTGCAAAAATCATCAGCTTATTCCTCCTCTACCTCAATATTTTTTGCGTCTTCAATACGAATTGTCAGTTCGTAACCGCGAAGATGAATCTCAATCGGGTCCCCCATCGGTGCCACCTTTCTTACCATTACTTCCGTATGGGGAGTTAAGCCCATGTCGAGAAGCCTGCGCCTAAGCGCGCCTTCTCCATTGACCGCGATGATTTTTGATTTCCGGCCGATTTTCAATTCGTTCAGCGTCATAAATAGCCTCCATCATATGATATTTGTTTGGTTGTTAGCAACAAGTTAGCTATTGCTAACATTTAATATTTTACCGTCTATGGCGCGGTTTGTCAAGGCTAAATAACGGAATGCAAAATTATTCTATGCGTAATAGTTCAAATCACACCCGCTAAGAAGCTTTGCTGCCACATATACATCCACCTGACTTTTTGAATCTTGTGTTGAAAAGGTTTGACTCTTATACAGTCGACTTCTTTTCTTTTATATGGTAAAATAAAAACAGATAAGGTTAGCACTGAATAAATCTTTACAAATTGAAAATAGAGGAAAAAACTGTGTTGCTATTAACAGCGGAAAAAATACGAAAAAGCTATAGTGAAAAAATATTGCTGAATGATGTCGTACTCGGCATCAATGACGGGGATAAAATAGGTGTAATCGGAATAAACGGTACGGGAAAATCGACTTTGCTGAAAATTGTGGCAGGATTGGAGACGCCGGACAGCGGGACCATTACCAAATCCGGTGG
>DAMDEB010000003.1:13734-28130 GCA_032090075.1 Caproiciproducens sp. | reverse complement strand
CCGGTGGCGTGCGTGTGGGTTATCTTCCGCAAAATCCGGTGTTTAAAGATGGGGTCACGGTGTTGAAACAGGTGATGCACGGCATTTCAGAACAACAGCGTGAATCAAAGGAATACGAATGCAAATCGATTCTGACAAAGCTGGGCATCACCGATTTTGATGAACCGGTCAGTCACCTTTCCGGCGGACAAAAAAAACGTGTATCAATGGCAAGCGCGCTGGTGACCCCCGTGGAAGTGCTTGTACTGGATGAACCTACCAACCACATGGATAACGACATGGTGGACTGGCTTGAAAGCTCCCTTGCTCGCTATACCGGCGCAATCCTGATGGTGACGCATGACCGCTATTTTCTTGACCGCGTCACCAATAAAATTGTTGAACTGCAGGATGGGAATTTGTATGCGTATCAGGCAAACTACACCAAATACCTTCAGCTGAAGATGGAGCGGGAAGAAATGGCTGTCGCAAGCGAGCGCAAGCGGCAAAGCCTGCTCAGCAAGGAGTTGGAGTGGATTCAACGCGGCGCACGTGCACGCAGTACCAAACAACGGTTCCGCGTGGAGCGCTTCGAAGAAATGAGCGAGCAGACAGTGAACCTTGAACAGGCAAAGCTGAAAATGAGTTCAATGAGTTCCAGGCTCGGCAAAAAGATTATTGAGATAGACAACATTTCCAAACGCTATGGTGACAGGCAGCTGGTTCGCAATTTTTCATACAATTTGCTGCGCGGTGACCGTATCGGCATCATCGGTGCAAACGGCTGTGGAAAATCCACCCTGCTTAAAATGATCATTGGGACGGTTGCCGCAGACAGCGGCTCAGTCAGCATTGGCGAAACAGTGCGCATCGGTTATTTCTCTCAGGAGTGTGAGGAAATGGACACAAGCCAGCGCGCAATTGACTATATCAAGAATATCTCTGCGGAAGTTCTGATGCCCGAGGGCACGCTGACCGCCACACAGATGCTTGAAAAATTCCTCTTCTCCGCTGATTCGCAGTACTCCACAATCGGCCGCCTGTCCGGCGGAGAACGCCGCAGGCTGTATCTGCTCGGAATTTTAATGCAGGCGCCTAACATTTTGCTTTTTGATGAGCCAACCAATGACCTCGATATTCAGACGCTCACCATTCTTGAGGATTATCTGCAGGATTTTTCAGGTGCGGTAATCGTTGTATCACATGACCGCTACTTTCTTGATAAAGTCGTGGAGCACATCTTCGCATTCGAGCAGGATGGCGAAATTCATGATTATGTGGGCGGCTACTCGGATTATATGGCGCGAAATAAACAAAGTCCACCGGAAACACCCAAGGCAGTAGAAAGCAAACCCAAAGTAAGTTACCGCAGTAAATCCGATAAGTTGAAATTCACATTCAAGGAACAGCGCGAATATGAGGAAATCGACGGCATCATTGCCGGACTTGAGGAACAAATCGCCGCAGCAGACCGTGGAATCGTAAAAGAAGCAAGCAACTATGTGCTATTGTCCGAACTGATTGCTCAAAAGGCAGCGCTCGAAACGGAACTCACTGCAAAAATGGAGCGCTGGGTGTACCTGAACGATCTGAATGACAAAATTGAAGAGCAAAATAATAACCGTTAAAAAGTGTTGCATACTACATGGTATTAGTATGTAGTATCTTTTCGACTGCTTAAATAACCGGCAGGCTAAGCCTGCCGGTTATTATTTATTTAATCAAAAATATTTTCATTGATTTCTTCTTCGGTGATTGCAAGCGCTTCCGCACTGACTTTTGACAGAATACTCCGCTGTACCTCGTCATAATAATGTTTCGCCTTGCCAAGCTGCTTGGTGGCTTTGCCAATTTCTGCTTTGTAATCCGTCATAATCGCTGTAATTTCGGCACGGTATTTTTCGTCGGTTTTTTCCGTAACCGCAGCTTTATAGATATCGATAACCTCATCATCGGGGCGGGACGGAAAATATTCATGAGGGGAAGTGCTGTCAAACAGACAAAGGTCCAGCTCATGCAGAATGATCATGTCGAGGCTGTCAGGATCAAACGCACAGTGATAAATTTCAACATTAAATCCGGATTTCTCCGCATATTCTGCGATTCGTCTTAAAAAAGTGGATTTCCCCGTGCCGGGACGGCCTTTGATGAAATATCGTTTTCCAATATCAACCGTAAGATTTTCAATATAGTCGAACGGGCCGTTTATCGTAGCAGCACCGAAAAAGCGATGAATTTGAATGCCGGTTTTTTTTAGCGACTTTTCCCCAATCAGCTTTTCAATTGTTTTCGCCGTCAGTCGGTCGGCAGCAGCAAAGTCCATGTTTGAAATGTAAATTTTTTCCCAGCTGTCATGGATATTTCGTGCATTGGCAAAGTGCTTTTGCGCTGCCGATAAACACGCTTTCGTCTGCCTGAGGTTTTCGTCATTCAGGATTGCCCCAATATGATACTCCCCTCCATCGTACAGCGGGAAATTGATAATTCCTGCGTTTTTTTCCGGTATGATAACTCCCTCCATTGAATTGTCAAGACAGTTGTGAATCAGTTCAGAATGAAATCCTTTTTCACGCGCACTGACACAAACGCCGCTTAAAATGTCTGATGTAATAATTGACGGATAACCGCTTAGGCGGATGACGTTATGCAGATGACCAAAGTTGGAATGGAAAAAGCTGACAAAACCTTTTGAACTGTTGGAATTAATAAAATAATTGACCGCAGAATTAGCCAAAAGAATCCCTCCCCCTCATTTGTCGGATATCTTCAATTATATGTTTTCAATTCATCAACATGCATAAAAAGGCGGTGAACCCGGTCTAAACCGAATTCGCCGCCTTTTTTGATACGATTTATTCAGAAATTTCTTAACCTTGCTTTTGCGCAATATCCCTTGCAACCACCACGCCGGTAACAGAAGCCTGCATCAGTCCGCGGGTAATGCCCGCACCGTCGCCAATGGCGTATAAGTTTGGTATTTCGGTTTCAAAATTATTATTAACAGCCACCTTTGAAGAATAGAATTTCACCTCAACGCCATAGAGCAGCGTATTTTTAGAGTAAAGCCCGGGAGCCAGTTTGTCAAACGCACGCAATGCTTCCACAATACTGGTCAAATGGCGGTGCGGCAGTACAAACGAAAGATCGCCGGGCACTGCGTTTTTCAGCGTTGGAACCGTCGTTGACTTCTTTAAGCGTGTATAGTCCGTGCGCCTGCCAAGCAGCAAATCACCAAGGCGCTGCACCATGATTCCGCCGCCGGTCAGCATATTGCCAAGCTGCGCGATATAACGGCCGTATTCAATCGGCTGATTAAACGGCTCGGTAAACTTAGTGGAAACAAGCATTGCAAAATTGGTGTTATCGCTGTGTTTATCCTCGTCGGCATAGGAATGCCCGTTTACAACCGCAATTCCACCATTAAAACCGCCGTCATAGTGCTCCTCACTGACAATTCCCCCCGGATTCATGCAGAACGTTCTCACCTTATTTTCAAAGGTATCCGAATAGTATACGAGTTTCGCTTCGTATAAATTTTTAGTCAGCTGATCCATCACGGCGTTTGGCACCTCGACACGAACACCGATATCAACCTCATTATTGGCTGTGGAGAGCTTGTTTTCCTGGGCAATACGGGCAAGCCATTCCGCACCGCCGCGCCCCGGAGCAACCACAATCGGTGCACGCACCAATTGGCGCTCTCCGCCGCGTTCAATCAGCCAAACGCCATCTGCTTTTCCGTTTTCCACACAGATGGTATCTGCACTCGTATGTTCCCTGAACTCAAAGTTCGGGCGGCTTGAAAGATAGCGGTACATGCTGCGCAGCACCTCAAAAGAATACTCGGTGCCCATGTGACGAACTGGGCAGGGAATCAGCTGAATATTATCCTTACGCGCTTCGTAGGATACTTTTTCGGCAAACTTGTCACTTTTACCGAACACTTTGTCCGGCGCGCCGTAATGCAAATAAACGCCATCGGTGTAGTGAATCATTTTCCTTGCCTTTGCAACAGACATGTAGTCGGTGATGTTGCCGCCAACTTCCTCTGAAAGGGAAAGCTTCCCATCCGAGAAAGCCCCCGCGCCCGCCCAGCCGTTCATAATATTACAGGTTTTACAGTGAACGCACTGGCCGGAAGTTCTTGCTGGGCAGGAACGGCGGTCTATTGTGCTGCCGGAATCTACAACAAGCACTCTTTTTTCAGGTGCAAGCTTGTCCAGCTCTAACGCAGTAAAAATGCCGGCAGGACCGGCTCCAATCACGATTACATCATAATCATACATATTTTATACCTCACGCTCTATATTTCGGCAAAACAGTCGTATTATACCACGAATATTCAATTTGTCAAGCCGACAGTGGCCTATCGGCTGTTTTGCATTGCTATCATTCGGGAAAATGCGGCTTCAAACGCCTCATCATCCTGTTTTGTGCGTTTTTTTATTTTTCCGGTTCTGCCGCCCGCGCGGCGCACCTTCTGACCAAGCGCACGCTCAAACAAAAGACGATCCATATTGGTATCGTCATAGGGCATTCCGTTCTGATTCATCGCTTTTGCACCCTTAGCAAGTGCCATGGCGGCCACACCAAAGTCCTGTGTCACAACAAGGTCATCGGGTTGTATCAGGTTGACAAGGCGAATGTCCGCGCTGTCACGGCCTTTATCGACGGTTATAACCCGGCTGTAGCCATCGTTTAAAACATGGCTTGTGTCAATCAGCATGGTAACTGGAATATTTTCCTGTTTCGCCAGTCTGACAATGATTTCTTTGACGGGGCAGGCATCTGCATCCACCAAAATATCCATCCAAATTCGCCTCCCTTTCAAGATATAATAATTATAACACGCTATGCAAAAGATAACAGTATTGTAATCTTTTGTTACAATCTATATACGATAATTGACTTTTTCAACAGCACGGCATATGATATATCGGTAAAAGAATACCCGGAAGAAGGAGCGCTATGAAAAAATACAGCCATTTATTCTTGATATTTCTATTGATTTTTACGCTCACTGCTTGCGCGGCAAAGGCTGATCCCCCCGTTGCAAAGCTTGCAAAAGCCTCACGGGAAACTGCCGACAAAGCGCAGAATTTATACACGAATGATGAGCTCAGCTTTTCTTTTGTCATCCCCGACAGTTGGGAAGCCGAAAATTATACGCCTGTTGTCTCAATTGCAACGACGCAGGATGGAACAAAATACACCAAAGTAGATTTTGTTTTTCAGAGTGATAAGGACAACCCATTATTATCCGTTATGGCTGTGCCAAAAGGATCATGGGGAAAAATCAAAAAAGGAGAAGCACTGGCTCCCGTCTTTCTGGGCACAAAAGGTGATGTTGTCTACTGCTACTCTTTGCCAGCGTCCTGCCCTTATGATGTAGGTACGAAGGCAGACCTATACAACAGCATGTTCCTTCTGCCGGAGAACGTACCGAAACGATTCTCAATCATTGGAGGCAATTCTTCCTTAGAAGCTATTTCCACGGTTGAAGGAGTCGTTCAAGAGGGGTCAATGCACACCCTCATGATCACCGCGGATGACGGACGAACACTTGCCTTTGCAAAGGACGTCGCTGACAAAACCTACATGGATAAAGGGATAGTGATCGGATCCAAGGTAAAGATCAACTATCAGGGAACAATTAACGGAACCAACACCGGCAAGGTGAATATCATTAATGTTGAAAAAATAAAATAGCTTTTGAATTCGAGCTGCCAAGCCATGGCAGCTCTTTTTATTGTTCGGCTTTTTGCTCTTCTAAAAGAGGAATCACGTCATTCAGAGAAGGAACACATGCAAAGAGCATTTTTTCAAGCTCCGCATTCGGCGCGATTAAGTCCGGAATCATTACGGTTTTCATGCCGGCGCGGTAGGCTGAGGTAAGGCCGTTTGGGGAATCTTCAAGTGCCATGCACTCTTGAGGCGCTATGTTGAGCGCATCGGCGGCTTTCAGGTAAATATCCGGATCAGGCTTACTTTTTTCAAGCATATCACCGCAGATGATCTGATCAAAGTATTCTGTTACCTTAGCCCTCTCGAAGTGTTTCATCGCACTATTTTTTGCTGTTGACGTTGCAACTGCAATTTTGTAACCATTTTCTTTCAGATAATTCAACAGTTCATACAACCCGGGTTTGACCGGAATTCCATGTTTTTGTATGTAATCGGCACTGTAATCCTTGCCAAACCGGATGAAAGCTTCGTAGGGGAAATCCATCCCCAAACTGTCGAGAAATAACTTTTTCATGTGAACGGGAGTTAATCCCATACTTTTCGCGATAATTTCTTTGGCGCTCTTGCATTGGAGTTCCTGACTGGCATGCTCCCACGCTTCAAACATCAGTGTTTCGGTATCGAACATGGTTCCATCCATATCAAGTATAACTGCTTTAATCATTGAATCAACCTCACGAATTTCATTTATTATAGAATTGGAAGAAGGTCTTCCCTACCCTGTACTTTACTGTAATTTTTTTGAACGCCGTCATCCAAGTCAAGGCGTATGTGCATAGCTGCTGTCTTTTTCAGCTTGCTGCCATAAACCTTCAGTTTTTCAAGCTGTTTTAACAGCCTTGCCCTTTGCTTCGGCGTTAGCTCATCCTCTTCCGCTGCCTTGGCAAGCTTGCATTGCACTTTGACCAACTCCTCGCAGACATGGCTAAACGTGTTTTCATGGTACGAATGAATATAAAACAAAACCTTCACTGTGCCGCCGTCAAGTAACCAGTATATCGGCCTCTTTTGGTAAGTCTTGACGTGTTCGCCGTAAAATTTCTTCACAAAATAGCTGCGGATAACGTCCGTTGTGCCGCCGCTTCCGCCGAGCGCCGCCGCAATATATTCGAGATTTTCCGCAAGTGTTTCCTTACCGTACACATCCCGTACAAAGGAAATAAACAAGCTGACAATATCATTCTCAAAATCAGATGCTTCCGTGATCAGCAAAAACTCTGCGTCTTCATTTTTTCGAACCTCGGGGCTTTCATATCGACCAAACATACAGCCTACCGCATAGCTTATAAAGCTATGTACATCGCGCTGCAAATCTGCTTTTCGAACGGTGATATCTTTCTCCTCTACGTCGGAGGTCAATTCGTCCTGCAAGCCATAAATTTCCATGAAAATGCAATTCAATTCTTCTTCGTTGGCTTTCAGGCGGTCAAACTGCGTGACTGTAAACCTTTGCCACCCGGCAAAAGCGTCGGATATTTTACTGTTTTCCCTGTTGAGCCTGAACCGCAAAAACGGGTGTGTTTGAAAATTCCAGCTGACTTCATAGGAGTCCCAGTCGCTTTTGCAAAGGGAGATATTTTCAGCAATCAACGCGTCAATTCTCGCCTTTTTATTTTCATTGACCCGAATGGGAAGCTTTGCTATATTCCCCGCCTGATAATTAAGAGTAGGATTCATTAAATTTAGCATTTCAAATGCAACGCTGCTTGATAAAAAGCCGAGGTAATAATCGGTGTAATCCGGTTGATTCACGAAAACGGAGGAACCGGCGATGTCGAACACAAAACCCGCGGGGTAATAGCGAACGCCAAATTTGGACGAGCTGACGAATGACCACGAAATACTCGGTGCAAAGTAATAATTTTGGCCGGGGAATGAGGCAGACTGACCACTTTGCACCCGATATTCGCTTATTTCTCTGCCAAACCCTTTGAAATTCACAACATATTCGTGGTTTCCGTACCACTTTCTGAAATTTCCGCCTTTGTTGTATGGGTACCATTTGAGTGTGCTTTTTTCGCAGTCGGCTCTGCTCTTGCAGTCAAAAAATATTTCACTCTGCGGCACTTCGTACCAACGGCGCAAAAAGCGCTTATTGTCACAGGTGAAAAGACCGTTTGTAACCGTCGCATTATCTTCGACATGAGGGGAATCCGCAAAAATATCCCCAAATTTTCCACTGCCCCAATAAGCAATCGGCATCCCCGGAAGCAGCGTGAAATTGTGAATCGGAGTTTCAAAACGATAACCGCAGCGTGGGTTCTGAATGGCCTCGATTACCTTTTGCTTTTGCACCTCCATACCGCCCCGAAAATCGGACAGTTTTAAATAAATACCCGGTTCGCTTTCTGTTCCATTTTTCAGGACGAAGGTACAGATTGGCACGGTAGCCTCTTCAAAAGCGGAGTATTCAAGCTGAATCAGGGAAGAAATCGATTTATTCCTAATGATGTATTCTCTTAATTTTTCATAGGTTTGAATAAACATCCAAACAAACGGCGACATAAACGCGCAGTAACCATTTTCCGCGCAAAATTCGAAGTTGCGATACATAAACACAGAAAATAAATCACCGGAAAAATCACGGTAATGCTTGTTAACATAATTTCTGAGCTTTTTGTCCATCTTGTTCAGATAGGGCGGATTTGTCGCCACAATTTCATATTTTCCCGCCATGACCTGCGCCTGTTTTAAAAGCGGCAGAAGCTTTTCAGCCGTATCTTTTTGGTAAGCAAGGTCAAATAAATTTTCACAGTTCTGCTGCTTGATTTCATCCACGCGGCGGTAAATGCGCGCAAAATCGATGGAGTCCACCGCGACGATGCTGCCGTACTCCTTTGCGTTGCACAGGGAAGCGGCCAGCTTTTGCAGATCGGCTAATATTTTCTTGTCACCATCTGCGACAAAAGTCAGCAAATTTTCACCGATATCATTACTTTCATCAATGGTATATAGATTTAAATGAATGCCGCGCGTCAAGATGTCCGCATTGTACCCGCGGGCTTTCATCAGCAGCGCGAAATACGCGAGCTGGAAGGAACGCCTGTCGATATCCAGTCCATACAAATTGTAGCGAAGAATGGACTCTGCGGCATCGTATGCCGAATAGCCGCATTCCTTATAAATTTCGATCAACACATCAAACGCATAAACCAGAATATGCCCGCTGCCCATGCAGGGATCAAGAATTTTCACTTCCTGCGGCGATACATGATCAATGATTGAATGATTTTCCGTACCAAGATAAAACTTTAGCTTTTCTTGAAGTGGGCTTTGCGGATTGCGCTCCAGCCAATATTTCCCCAATGAGTTGTCCACCATGCTGCACACAACCCAGTCAGTGGTAAAAAACTGGGTCGCCGCCGGAACATCTTCCCGCTTCACTCTGCCGCCGTAAACATTAATGACCTCATTCTTGCGTTCATCGTTGTAATACTGGTAGAGCCAGCCGACAATTTCGACTGCCTCACGAAAATCATCCTCCGCTATGGTATCCACAAGACTTCGCACTACCCCATCCTCATCGTGATAAGAAAGGTTCAAAAGAGGTTCCAGGTAATCGTGTTCGCTTCCGAAATAATCCGGCAGAACTTCAGCAAGTGAACGGCACTGCTCAATAAACAGCGAGGTGAAAATCTCGTCGGACGGGTCGTCTCCTGCGGCAATAAGAAAGTCTGGCGTAACTTGACCGGGGATCTCAGAGGACAGCACGCGCACCCCGCCCGGCAGGTACCCGTTGACCTCCATAAAGCGCACTCCGACGATACGTTTAAACCATGTGTAGGCAACTTCTTCGACAACAACGCGAAATCCTTTTTCCTCAATATCCTCTGAAAGTCTGGGGCAAGGCGACTCAACCCCGGTGATGATTGCTTCCGCTCGCTGAGTGACCGACGCAATAAGTTTTTTCCGTGCACCGACCGCAAAGGCCTTGATTGCCGTCTTGTTCATTACGCCGTCGCCCCCCAAACAAATAATATGTATATCATACCATATCCCAGCTCAAAAGTTAATCTTATTGACATGCGTTCTGAAAATGATATATGATTAAAAACATATGAATGAGTAAAGAGGTACTGTAATATGCTTGGAACTATTGTGAACGCGCTGGCAATTGTTGCCGGAACCGCTTTGGGACTTATTTTAAAAAGCGGTATCCGTGACAATTACAGGGAAACCATTATGAATGCAATTGGACTTTCCGTATTGCTCATCGGTATGATTGGCGCGATTAAAACAAACAACCTGCTTCTGCTGATTTTCAGCCTCGCAATTGGAAGCGTGATCGGCGAGGCACTGAAAATTGAGGACAGGCTTGCGGGCCTTGGCAGACTGATTGAAAGTAAAACATCAAGTACAGACGGCAGTGTGGCGAAAGCCTTTGTTACCGCCAGCCTTGTATTCTGCGTCGGCTCAATGGCAATCGTCGGCTCGATTGAAAGCGGGCTGACCGGCAACCATCAGACTCTTTTTGCAAAGGCGGTGCTGGACGGAATCGTATCTATCTTTCTAAGCTCAACTTTGGGTTTTGGCGTTATTTTTTCTGCAGCCGCTGTGTTTGTGTACCAGGGGATTATCACACTGCTGTCCTCATCACTCAAAGCATTTCTTACCGATGCAATGATTCAAGAGATTTCGGCAGTCGGCGGTGTTTTAATTATGGCGATCGGCCTGAATATGCTGAATATTAAAAAGATAAAGGTAGGAAATATGCTGCCCGCCATTGTTCTTCCCTTTCTGTATTTCTTTGTTAAAAAAGCGCTCGGCATGGGATAAAGCTTTTCTATCACTTCATTGAACATTTTTGCTGTATCTGCGGAAACAGGCTTATATTTTATATTGTAAACTAAAGGGAGGCGAAACCAATGAGATTGGATATTCGGTCAGTCAAGAGAGCTTTTTTCATAATTGGGTTAATGTTCACTGTCGTGGCCGTGTTTCTGTTTCCTTGCGTTGGGATTGTACTCCTTCCGGTTTTGTTTGCCGTCGGCATGATATTTGTATTTTACCAAAAAACAAATAAGTATACGGATATTGTTTTGTTTACCAAAAAAAGAGAATAGACGCTCCTCAATATTTTGCAATAATAAAATATAGGAGTGTTGAATTTGAAAAACCTTAAGAACTGGCTGCACGTAAACGGGCAGTCTGATTTTCCGTATTTAGAATTTGTATCCCGCATCAATAACATTGATTATCAAGAGAATTCCCTTGACCAACTTAGAGATATGGCACGATCCTTTCATGGCAGTCAATTGCAGGACAACGATTTCATATCGGCCTTTGCGCTGTTGAAAGAAATCATTTTCAGGCAAACAGGACTGAAGCTGTTTGATACACAGCTATCCACAGCAATTTCTCTGCTAAAAGGGAAAATTGCGGAACTTCCTACAGGCGAAGGAAAAACATTGGCTGCCGTTCTTCCGGCCGCATTCCATGGGATGCGCGGTCATTCCGTTCATGTGCTCATTTTTAACGATTACCTTGCAAAAAGAGATTACCTTTTTACAAAACCATTCTATGAATTCTGCGGGCTGTCGGTTGGGCTGATTCAGCAACCCATGCCGTCTAAAGAACGAAAAATTATGTATGGCTGTGATATTGTTTATCTTTCTGCAAAAGAAGCCGGATTTGATTATTTGAAAAATTTTCTTTGCCTGCAGGAAGAAGATTTGTTATGCACAAAATTCGACTGTGCCATTGTTGACGAAGCGGATTCGATTCTGATTGATGAAGCGAAAATTCCACTGGTAATTGCAGGAAACGCGCCGGAAGAATTGTGTTCCAAGTCAGACATTTCACATGCGGTAAAAGGTCTTTTACCCGGTGAGGTGGAAATAAACCAGGCGGCGAATCAGGTGTACCTGACAGATTCCGGAATCAACCGGATAGAAGCCAACTTAAATATTCAAAACCTGTATGATAAGGAGAATTTGAGTCTTTTATCCATGGTCAACGCCTCGCTTCAGGCACAATTTCTTTTAGTCCGCGATAAAGATTATCTTGTAAAAGAAAATTCTATCCAGATCATTGATGAATTTACCGGCAGAGTGTCCGAAAACCGCCGGTACCCAGATATTCTTCACAGCGCGGTGGAGGTAAAGGAGAATTTGAACGGAGGCGCCGGTTCTGTGATTTATAATTCCATGCCCCTCCAAAGTTTTCTGCTGAAATACAAGAAACTGTGTGGAATGACGGGAACCATCCAGACCTCCGCAAAAGAGATTCAGAATATGTATGGATTGGATGTAGATGTGATTCCTCCTCATAAACCTTGCGTGCGAATCGACCACGAGGATATTTTGTATTACACGAATGCGGATAAATATACCGCTGTTGTTGAAGCAATAAAGCTATCCCATGCAAAGGGGCAGCCCGTCTTAATCGGAACACAGAATGTGCAGGAATCAGAAAGGCTTTCCGATTTGTTGACCGAAGAAGGTATTTTGCACTACGTGTTAAATGCGAAAAATGATGAGCACGAAGCGGAGCTGATTGCCCGGGCCGGCGAGCCTGAACGTGTTACGGTGTCCACCAACATGGCAGGGCGGGGCGTTGACATTAAACTTGGCGGAGCAAATGAAGCAAAAAAAGCGGAAGTACAATCCGCCGGCGGACTGTATGTGATTGGAACGGGGATTAACAGCAGCATCCGTATTGACAATCAGCTTCGCGGGCGCGCGGGCAGACAAGGCGATGCGGGAGAAAGTAAATTCTTTATCAGCCTTGAGGACGCGCTGATGGTACAGTATGACATTGGTCAGAACATCAACAATTCTAACCGAATTGATTCTGTGGTAACTGACCGATACGTGAAAAAAGCAGTGCGCAGAGTTCAAAAATACGCAGAAGGCAGTGACGCCGAAGCCCGTTATATGCTGGAAAAGTATGCGTATATTCAGGAAGAACAAAGAAAAGTTATCGCTGATATCCGCAACGCTGTGCTGCTTGACCAAAAGCCATTCGAACTTCTTTTTGAAAGAGAACCGGCGTATTATAAAAAATTGATTGATTCAGCGGGCAAGTCCGGCATAGAAAAAGCTGAAAAACAGCTCACCTTATATTTTATTAATTTTCACTGGGCACAGTATCTGGAATCCATGGAGTATATCAGGGATGGTATCCACTTTATGCTGATTGCAGGCAAGAACCCGATTGATGAGTATCATCGTACCGCCGTCGCCGCATTTGACGAAATGATGGAAGATATAAAAGAAGACATTGTATCATCAATGAAGAAGTATAAAATCACAGCCGATGGTATTGATATGAAGGCATCCGGCCTAAGTGCTGCAACTACCACATGGACATATCTGATTGATGAAAGCAGCAGTCAGTTCAGCCGGATTCCCTATTTGGCAAAAAACATTTCGAACCAGATCAAAGGAACGGTTTTCACCGTTTCGGAACTTCTGCACAGGTTGAAAAGGCATTAACTCCAAAACACATGATAATCATAGGATTTTATTACCCGCGATGGTTTAATTACGGCAATTGTTCCAATATCAAAAGAATCAAGTTCTATAAGGCATAAGAAATCCAGCGTCTTTGCAGACGCTGGATTTCACTCTGTTTAAGCTATTGTGAGTCAATTTCCTAACAAACCCCTAAAGGGGGGCTTTTTTGAATTAAATACTCATCATATTGGGGAAATATTACTCTTTGATTAAGCTCTTAATCTTTCCCACATGGCGGACTGTTGTCCTGTTCCTAATTTCTGTTCTGACGAATCATGCTCTTGCTGCCAAAATAGGTTGCAAGGAAGTATCCGCCGTAAATGACCAGGAAAATCGCGGCGGTAAAGATGGTGTTTCCAAGAATGTCCAATCCGCCTAACAAGGAAACTACATTGTTCGCAACCTTGATTCCAACAATGGAATGGATGATTGCCAGTGAAAGCGGAAGAAAGAAATAGATGGCGATTTGGCTGAACAGCGCATGGTTAATCATACTTTCCTCTGCACCCAATTTTCTAAGCAAGCCATAGCGCTCCGCATTATCCGATGCCTCGGAAAGCTGCTGCAAAGCGAGCACCGCCGCGCTGGTGATTAAGAACACTAATCCAATGTAAATAGCAAGATAGGAAACCATCGTTTTAAGTCCGGTGCCCTGTTCATGCATTTTAATTTTGCTTTGCTGACTATCGTAAGGGCGTTCAATCTTTTCACTTTTCATGTCTGCCTTATTGTATACGGTTTCTAACTGCTGGAAGAATTCCTGTTCGTTTACACCTACCTTATAATTGACATTTAGGGTTTCTTGTTCTATTGTAAGTCCTTTTGTTAAGGCATCCGGTACAATCAGCGTACCGGTATCCTGTGACGACGTGGTTGTCGAAAAGCTTATCTGAGTTGGAGCTTTTTGTGTACAGGTCAGTTCCTTTCCACTTAATGTAACTTTGGCTTTGGTTTTAAGAAATTCATTCATGAGAGGAAGTATTTGAGAAAAGTTGCAGTTAACAGCAACTTCATTATCTTTTAAAGTTATAGTCGGTTTGCCCTGCATTCTCACCACGTTGTTATAGTCGGTAAGTGAAACAACTGCAACCGGTAATTTCTTGATTCGAGTGACATCCCCAAAACCCTGAGGAAACAGTGAATCATTAAAATACATATCACCATACTGAACATTAGAGGTATATGTGTTAATTTGCGCATAGTCTTTTGCATACT
>DAMDEB010000003.1:12189-13724 GCA_032090075.1 Caproiciproducens sp. | reverse complement strand
TGCATACTTATCCAAGTCGATTTTATCGGCTTTCATTTTTTGCGCAATATCATTTATTTGCTTTTGGGCATCGTCTTTTTGATGATTGTAGCTAAACGACACGTCATAAGGAGTCGAACTATTCATCGTCTTCGTTAAAACATCTGCCAACCCCATGCCGGTGGATAATGTGCCAATGGTAATCAAAAGCATAATGCAGATGACGGACATAGAAACAAAGGTCGTATTAATCTTACTGTTAATTTGGCGCAGAACAAACATATTCATATTTTTATAATATAAGCGTTTATTCGTTTGTACAACACGCAGCAAAAATCCGGAAAGTGACAAAAAGAACAACAGTGTGCCAATACTGCCGAGAGCGATGGCAGCGGTAAACTCATTATTAATTTCCATCATTCCGTTTTTGGTAATAAAATAATAAGCGGCGCCAAGGCAGGAAATCGAAACGAGAAACAAAACCACCGAAATCCATAATCTTTTAATTTTTAGGCTCTCGTTCTTTTTCCCGGCTGTAAGCAAGTCGATGAGTTTTAATTTGGAAATTGAAATCGTGTTGAAAAACATAACGATTAAAAAAATGATTCCAAAATATAACAGTGTTTTATAAAACGCATCCATAGAAAAAATAAATTGAAAAGCCTTGAGGTTGACTTCAAACATTTTTGCAGTAAGAACCGATAACCCCTGCGAGCCAAAAATTCCCACTACTAAACCAACTGCAAGGGAGAATATGCCTATTAAAAAGGTTTCTAAGATAACAATGCGCGAAATTTTTCCTTTTTCCATACCAAGCGTCATGTAAACGCCAAGCTCTTTTTTGCGCCGCTTAATAAGGAACTGATTGGCATACACAATCAAAAATCCAAGAATGATGGAAATAAAGATAGAAACATAGCTAATCGCCTGTGTGAGCATTTTCATGCTTTCGTACTGAGATGCACTGAGTTGCAACATGGCAGTCTGCGAATCAATGGAGTTGAACATGTAAAACAGGCACACTCCGAAGGTCATGGTTAAAAAATAAACAGTGTAGTCCTTGATGCCCTTGGTGACATTTTTTAAGGCAAGCTTAAAGAACATTGGAATTGTCACCTCCGAGTAAGGTTACCACTTCAATAATCTTATTGAAGAACTGCTTACGGGTATCCTCGCCGCGCACAAGCTCATTAAAGACTTTACCATCTTTAATAAACAAAATCCGGTGACAATAGCTCGCTGTAAACGCGTCATGGGTGACCATCAAAATGGTCGCACTCAAATTATTGTTGAGTTTTTCAAAGCTTTCGAGCAGCATACGCGAGGATTTGGAATCAAGCGCACCGGTAGGCTCATCCGCCAAAATCAAAGCCGGCCCAGTAACAATGGCTCTTGCGCAGGCGACGCGCTGTTTTTGTCCGCCGGACATCTGATAAGGGTACTTTTTAAGCACATCCTCAATTTCAAGTTCCTTTGCAACATGACGCACTCGAACATCGATTTCACTGGCGGGAGTCTTGATAATTGTCAACGCGAGTGCAATATTTTCATAGGCG
>DAMDEB010000003.1:9608-12179 GCA_032090075.1 Caproiciproducens sp. | reverse complement strand
CAGATTGAAGTCCTGAAAGATAAAGCCGAGCTGTTCGCGGCGGAATTTAGAAAGCTTTTTGGAATTCAGCTGTGTGATGTCCATTCCGTCAATAAAAATATGACCCGCTGTGGCGGAATCGATGGTCGAAATACAGTTCAAAAGCGTGGTCTTGCCGCTGCCGGAAGCACCCATGATGCCGATAAATTCACCTTTATCAACCTCAAAGCTGATGTTGTCAACCGCTTTTGTCATATTGCCTTTATTTCCGTAATATTTTTCGATATTGCTTACCGTTAAAATTGTCTGCATTATATTATCTCCTCTTTATGTTGTATCAACAGTATAATACAATGCAGTATTGCTATCCATTGATTTAGCTTACAGAAATCTTACAGTTTCGTAAGATTCTGGAATTATTCAAACATATTACTCTTGGGAAACACAATAGAAACGATTGTGCCGGAATTGACAGTGGAAGCAATCGAAATTCCAAGGTTCAGCTTTGCACAAAGCTTTTTGCACAAGTAAAGCCCGATTCCGGTTGACTTTGCAGCAGTTCTTCCGTTTGTACCGGTAAACCCTTTTTCAAACACACGCGCTAAATCCATCTTAGGGATTCCGATTCCGTTGTCTGCAATCATCAACGTAACACTGTTTTCGTTTTTTAGACCGTAAATTTGAATTTTAGGATCCGTGCTTCTGTATTTGATGGAGTTCATCAGAATTTGTCCAAGAATAAAATCCGTCCACTTTACATCGGTAAATACCGTTTTATCGAGTGCGGAGGTTTCCACGCTGATTCTACTCTCAATAAACAATGTGGAATTTTTTTTGAGTGCTGAATTGACGAGCTCCTTGAGTGTGGTTTGTTTAATGACATAATCTTTTTCCACATGATTGCTGCGCGAATAAAAGAGAGCCTGATCAACATAATTCTCTATTTTAGACAGCTCTTCGTTTAAATTCCGCGTCGTATTATTTTTATCGTTTTCTATAATAAGTTTACTGGAGGAAATGGGCGTTTTGACCTCGTGAACCCATGTTTCAATGTATTCCCGGTACTCCTGAGACGCTAGGCGATACTTTGCGATTTCGTCATTCATGGATTTATTGGTCAGTTTGGTTACATCACATAAAATTTTACCCTCGGAAAAGAGCGGCTCATCCAGCATTTCCGACAGAAGATATTTCTTATCAATTTTATCCAAACTTTGCAGCAAGGTGTTGTAAAATGTTCTTTTTTGAAAATATTCAACGATTAGAGCGGCAGCCTCTCCCAACAGAAAAACACCTGCGACAAATCCGGCTGCGTAACCGCCTACACCGAGCACGTAGATTAGACTGGCCGAAAATCCGGCTGTTAAAACAGCAATGATAATAGAAATCGACTTATCTTTTAAAAAGCTCCCCAGTTTCATACCAAATACCCCTGCCCGCGCTTGGTGACCAAATAATCATGCACGCCAATGCCGTCCAACTTTTTGCGTAGCCGGTTAATATTGACCGTCAGGGTGTTGTCATCCACAAATTCCTCCGACTGCCACAGGTCGTTCATTATTTCATCGCGCGAAATAATCCGGTCTTTATTGCACATCAGCAGCCGCAAAATGCGCAGCTCATTTTTGGAAAGTTCAACCTCACTTCCCTCAAAATGGGCCATACTTCTGGATACGTCCAGCTCCAGCCCGCGGTGAGAAATGATATTGACCGGTTCGGAATGGTAGACACGTTTTAAGACGGAGGAAATTCGAGCGAGCAATATCTGCGTGTTATACGGCTTGGTGATAAAATCATCGGCGCCCAAATTCATGCTCATTAATTCATCCACTTCGCTGTCGCGGCTGGTGACAATGATGATGGGAATTTGAGATTCACGGCGGATTTCGCGGCAGATATAGTAGCCGTCGTAAACCGGCAAATTGATGTCGAGCAGGACAAGCTGCGGATTTCGGTGCAGAACGACTTCCGACATATGAGAAAAATCATCCGACGATTCACATTCGTACCCATATTTTTCGAGCAGCTTGGTCAGCTCGTTTCGAATTTTAACATCATCTTCAATGATGAAAATAGTGGCCAAAGCAATTCACCCTTTCTGACTGTTTTGCAGTAATTCTTTTTCAAACGTTTCGTATTGCCATTGATAGCTTATGATTTATTATAGCTTAACACTTCCAATGAAGCAATCTATTGTATTTTTATTGGTGCTCACAAATTCGGGGCGATATTTTAAGGTTTATTTGGACAACCGCCGATTTACTTTAACCGATATTAATGATACTATATTTTGTAGAAATCTTGGTTTGCATACACTTCAGCCTTGTCTAAATCATACTGTGCGGCTTTTAGCTGCCATACCGATAAAACCGGAGGAAATAATGAAAAAAATACTGCTGATTACAACCGGTGGCACGATCGCCTCGGAATTGACGAACGAGGGACTTGCCCCCTCCACAAACAGTGAAGGGTTAGAGGCTTTTATTGGCGCTGTGACCACCGAATATGATGTTGAAGTTGAAGACTTGTTTCAGCTTGACAGCTCCAATATTCAGCCGGAGGAGTGGCAAATCATTGCGCGCACGATTGCCC
>DAMDEB010000003.1:841-9598 GCA_032090075.1 Caproiciproducens sp. | reverse complement strand
GGAATCGTACTGACACATGGCACGGATACAATGGCGTACACCGCTTCGGTACTGTCGTTTATGCTTCGTAACCTGCCGATTCCCGTCGTCATCACCGGCTCGCAGCTGCCCATCAGCCACCCGCTGACTGACGGGGTGGAGAACTTGCGCTGTGCTTTCGCGATGGCCGCTTCTGAAAAGCCGGGTGTATACATCGCTTTTGACCGCAAGGTAATTTTGGGCACACGTGCGGTCAAGGTTCGCACAACCGGATTCAATGCATTTGAAAGCGTCAACTGCCCAAACGCGGCAACTGTTGACGCGGGCGGACTGATGCTGAACGAAGCTGTCCTGCCGCGTATAAATGGTGATTTTATATTGGAGGACCGTTTGAACAATGGTGTATTCCTGATAAAACTTACCCCCGGACTGAATCCTGAAATATTTGATATGCTGTCAAACATGAATTACAAAGGCATTGTCATAGAGGCATTTGGTGCGGGCGGGCTGAATTTTGTCCGCCGCGATTTGATTTCAAAACTGCAAAAGGTTGTGGAATGCGGAATTTCTGTTGTGGTTTGCAGCCAGTGCCTTTATGAACGCAGCGACTTTACGATTTACCAGGCCGGTCAAAAAGCGCTGAAAACCGGCGTTTTACAAGGGCTTGATATGACGACGGAAGCCGCCGTCACAAAGCTGATGTGGGCGCTTGGAAAAACAGAAAACCCGGAGGAAATCAAACGTATTTTTGCTACAAACTATATCGGCGAAATCAATCTTACATAACAATAAAAAACTTCTGTTTTGTACAATTGCAAAATCAGAAGCTTTTTATTGAATATTTTGAATAATTTGTAAACTTTGAGATATCATATTGACATATTGACAATTGCGTCATATAGTATTAATTACTACATTAACTATTTATCTTAATTACGAAGGAAGTGCTGTTATGATTCAATCCGTTTGCATTTTTGGTGATTCCGTTTCAAAGGGTGTTATTTTTGACAGCGTCCGAAATAAATATATTCTTCTGAAAGACAGCTTTGTCGGCACAATAGAACATAACACGAATATTTCGATAAGCAATTATTCAAAATTCGGATGCACCATTACAAAAGGCTGCGAAGTTCTGAAAAAGCACGAGTCCGAGTTAAATCAATACGACTATACTCTGTTGGAGTTCGGCGGCAATGACTGCGATTTTGACTGGGCTGCAATTTCAAATGAGCCGGAAAGTCCGCATACGCCAAACACACCGGTTTCCGCTTTCGAGCAAGGCTACTCCGAGCTAATTGACGAAGTGAAGAAAAGCGGTGGCAAGCCCGTTCTGCTTTCACTTCCGCCGATTGATGCAAAAAGATACTTTGCTTGGGTTACACGCGGGTTGAATGCCGACAACGTACTTCGCTGGCTGGGTGATGTGGAATATATTTATCGCTGGCACGAGATGTACAATCTGGCTGTTAATCGACTCGCAAAATTGCACAGTGTCCCGCTGATTGATATCAGCAGCGCGTTTTTAAAGACAGGACATTATCAGAACCTTATTTGTGAAGACGGAATTCATCCCAATAAGGATGGCCATAAGTTAATCAGCGAAACAATCGAGCAGAATGCTTTGGCATATGTTTAAATAAGCGACAGAATACACAAAGCTCTTCACTTGGATGTGAAGAGCTTTGTTCATATCTAATTTACGAATTTTTAAATTAAATCTCACACAATCAACACAAACTTTTTTTATAATATAAGCATATTCAATAAAAGGGGATGAAAAAAAGAAATTCATTATTTTCAGCATAATTCGCATCTATGAACTCGTATAATTGTATTCGGACATAAATTGATTTTTCATATGAATACTGTTGAAGTCTGCCAGGTGGTTGGAATACCAGCCCGGTAGACGGGACAGACAAACAATTATCCCATACCCTTACAGGTATGGGTTTATATATTTATTGCTCCTTTGAGGTTGTACAGGCATCACAGGCTTCACTATAACATTTAATTTTGCAATTCACTTTTGCGAGATGTTTTTGCAGCTCTTCAATCTGCATCAGTACGTTCTCACGCTGCTTTATAAAAATCTGCAATCTTTGCTGGAGTGTTTCATCCCCCTGCATAGACAGGTCAATATACTCCTTGATATGTTTAACGGACATACCGGTTCCTTTTAAACAGCAAATCAGTGAAAGCCAGTCTAAATCAGAATCTGTGAAGCGCCTGATTCCGCTTTCTGTCCGTTTGACGAAAGGCAGCAAACCTTCCTTTTCGTAATACCGCAAGGTGTACGCCGTCAGATTCATTTTTTCAGCCACCTGCGTAATGGTATAACTCAATTTTAATCCACTCCTTCACTTTACAAATATATTAATAATATACATTAGAGTTAGCTTTAAGTCAACTTAGTACAAAGATTTTCACTTTTCTATTGACTTAGAGCACACTCAATGTATTACAATAGGAATACTGCGTAACAGGAGGAAAAGAATGTGTTAAAAAGAAACTATAAAGACTCCGCCTTATCAATTTCGGTATTGGGTTTGGGCTGTATGAGACTGCCAAAAATGTACCCCGACAAAGAGGATATCGATTATGAAAAGGCTCAGGAAATGGTAGACTATGCCCTTGCTAATGGAATCAACTATATTGATACGGCACATATGTATCATGACGGCGCGTCAGAAGAATTTGTTGGCCATGCGCTTAAAAAGCATGACCGAAGCAGCTATTTTCTGGCCACCAAAATGCCGATTTGGATGGCCGAAACCCCCGCGGATGTAGAACGGATTTTCAATCTGCAATTAAGCCGCCTGCAAACAGATTATTTCGATTTTTATCTTTTTCACTCACTGTCAACGGAAAACTTTAAAAAATGCATTGATTTTGGTGTGTATGAGTTCTTATCAAAGAAAAAGGCAGATGGCGTTATTCGCCATTTGGGGTTTTCCTTTCATGATAAGCCCGATGTTTTGGAAAAAATCTGCAATACCTATGAATGGGATTTCGCCCAAATACAGCTAAATTATCTCGATTGGGAAATGCAGGACGCCAAGCAGCAGTACGAAATTTTGGAGCGCCACCATCTCCCCTGTATCGTCATGGAACCTGTTCGAGGGGGAACGCTGGCAAATCCATGTGACACTGCAAACGAACTGTTGCGAGCCGCAAGACCCGAAAAAAGCATTGCCTCCTGGGCGATTCGCTACGCGGCAAGCCTCCCCAATGTGATGACAGTTTTAAGCGGTATGTCCAACATGGAACAACTGACAGACAATATTGGCACCATGACCAATTTTGAACCGCTGACCGAAAGGGATTATTCCGTCATTGAAAAGGCTGTTGAGGCTTATAAAACAAAGGACACTGTTCCCTGCACCGGCTGCCGCTATTGCATGGACTGCCCGTTTGGCGTCGATATTCCGAAGATGTTTAAGCTGTACAATCAATACGCAGTGGATAAAGACAAAGATGCGTATCAAAAAGCCTACTTTGAAACGCCGGAGTCAGAACGAGTCGATCATTGTACCGCCTGCGGCAGATGTGCGCTGCATTGCCCACAGGCGATTAAAATCCCGGAAAAGCTTGCTATGATTAAAGATTTAACAAAAGAATTATTCGCTTCCGTGTAATACTGTTCTCATGCATAATTCAACGCGCTTCGCGTTTTTATTTTAGTATAACAAGAACCCCTCCGAATGAAAATCCGGAGGGGTTCTTGTTATGATATCGAAAGCGGTACAAAAGAGAATATTGTACCGGTCGTTGTTGTCAGCAAATACGTGGCAAACCTTCGCCATACAGCTCCGTCAAAATTCTAATTCCGCCGATGTCTGTTTTGAGAAGCAGCGTTCCTGCTTCACCGGCAATCACCTCGCCAATCACGGCGGCATTTTCCCCGTATTGGCTGCCCTGCATACATTGCAGGGCTTTTTGTGCGTCTTCTTTGGCAACGACCGCAACCATTTTCCCTTCATTGCCCATATACAGCGGATCAAGGCCCAAAATACCACAAAAGCCGCGAACCTGATCGCTGACGGGAATGCGATCCTCATGAAGCGAAATACAGCACTGCGAAGCAGAAGCAAATTCATTCAGCACCGTTGCAAGGCCGCCGCGGGTCACGTCGCGCATTGCTTTCACCTTGACGTTATCTTTCAGCAATGCGGAAACAATCCCGTTCAGCGGTGCACAGTCGCTCACAATCGTATTGGAGATACTCATACGTGCGCTCAAAATGGCCGCATGATGATCCCCGAGGTTACCGGACAGCAACACAACATCGCCCTGTGCACAATTTGCGGAACTGACAATGCCACCGTTCGGCAAAAAGCCAACGCCCGATGTATTGATGTAAATGCCGCCTTTTCCCTCCACCACTTTTGTGTCGCCGGCAACAATGGTTACACCGGCTTCAGCTGCGGTCTGTGCCATCGAGGCAACTATTTTCTCTAGTTCCTCTGTATCGGCTCCCTCTTCCAAAATAAACCCGCAGGTTAAGTACTTTGGAGTCGCGCCGCTCATGGCAAGGTCGTTCACTGTGCCGCAAACCGACAGCCTGCCGATATCTCCACCGGCAAAAAAAAGCGGGGTCACGACAAAACTGTCCGTCGTCATAGCAATGGTTGCCGCACCGGGCACGACGGCGGAATCTTCCATCCGTGCCAACACGGGATTGTCGAAATGTTTGGCAAAAATACCTGCAATCAGTTCGGAGGTCGCCTTTCCCCCGCTGCCGTGAGCCATGGTTATTTTCATTATCGTTTCTTCTTATTCACAAAATAATTGTAGCAGCTTCCTTCTGCGGAAACCATACAGGCCCCCTGCGGAGACTGCGGCGTACAGCCGGTACCGAACAACGGACATTCGGTTGGTTTCAGCGCCCCCGTAAGCACCTGTGCGCACCTGCACCCCGAATGCGCCCCGTGGTCGGCGTTCAGGTTTGCACTGCCCGCGTCAAACATTCGGTACTCCTCGCGCAGCATCATTCCGGAATCCGCTATTACGCCCATTCCACGCCATGCGGCGTCACAGGGCATAAAATACTTTTCTACCGCGCGCTGTGCCGTTTCATTCCCTTGAGCGGTCACCGCGGACGGATAAAGGTTCATTACCCCGGCTTTTCCCTGTCGCCTGACCAAGGCATAAATTGCCGTTAAAATTTGCTCGCCCTCAAATCCTGCGACAGCGAACGGAATTTGATAGCGATCGGACAATTCATTAAAGATATTACTTCCCGTAATTACGCTGACATGCCCCGGAGCAAGAAATCCGTCGATTCCACCTTGCTTTTCACACACCCAGTTAATAACGGGCGGCATTGTTTTGAGTGAAGTCAAAATCTTTATATTGGTAATATCGCTCTGGATTGCCTCCTTGAGCAGCATTGCGTAAATCGGCGTGGTGGTTTCAAAACCGACGGCGGCAAATACAAAGGTTTTGGTTTTATCCGCAGCCGCAAGCTTCAGTGTATCCATAGGGGAATACACCATCTGTACCTGCCCGCCCGCTGCTTTCGCATCGTTCAGGCTTTGGCTGCTGCCGGTAACACGCAGCATATCGCCAAATGTAACAACCACAGTACCCGGCTCCATGCAAAGTTCCACAAGCCGGTCAATATAGGAAGTCACGGTAACGCAAACCGGGCAGCCGGGGCCGGAGATCAGCTGAATCTGCGGAGAAAGCATACTCGGAATGCCGCAGTGCGAGATTTGGGCGGTGTGGGTACCGCAAACCTCCATCAGTCTCACCGACGGGCCGTCATATTCCATTAAATATTTTTTATAATCAATCATATGTTTTCGATTTCCTCAAACAGCTCTGTGAGCATATCACTGTCTTCTTTTGTAAGCACCTGCAAAATACAACCGGCGTGTACCAACACGTAGTCGCCCGATTTAATCGAAACCAAACCCGCCTGTGCTTCAACCGTATTGCCGTTAAAATCCACTGTGGCTATTGTTCCATGAACAGCCAATACTTTGCCCGGCATTGCAACGCACATAAAATCACCCCTTTTATTCTTTCATTTGTCCGCAAATCCACGCCTGACCCAAGCAAATACCACCGTCGTTGGTTGGTACCGCAGAATTCAGATATACTTGAAAACCCGCTTTTTGCAGCCGCGCTGTACAGTCCTGTATAAGCAGCAAATTGGAAAATACACCTCCGCTTAACGTCACTGTATTTTCCCCGCTTTTCAGCCGTATATCAACACAAACCTCCAGCACCATTTTCGCAATGGCCTGATGAAAGCCCAAGGCAATCGCTTCCCGGCTGCCTCCGTTTTCTACAGCTGCATAAATATCTTTTAATATGCCGATTTGGTCGATTATCGTTTCAAATTCGCCATACTCAATTGAAAAATGTAAAGGATAAGGCACAACGCCGTTTTCCTGCGCTTTAGCAGCTGCGTTTTCCAACGCGATCGCACACTCACCCTCATATGAATTTTCTGTTTTTAGCTTTATGACCGCGCTTACCGCATCGAACAGCCGCCCCATACTTGCGCTTTGCTGTGTGTTGATTTGGTGCTCGATTGCCGCCTGTACGGTAGCAAATTCGCTATCCTCAATGGTTTTGCCTATCGCATAAAGATAACAGTTCGCGGTAAGAACCGCATTCTTTGACGCTGCATCCCCTCCGCAAAGTGTGACATAGGAAAGGTGAGCGCGGCGCGCGTACTCAGCGCCTTTGCACAACAAAAATTCACCGCCCCAAACTGCGCCGTCCGTACCGTAGCCGGTGCCGTCAAATGCTACGCCAATGCAGGATTGCAAGTCGTGCTCCGCCATCACCGAAGCTGTGTGCGCGTGATGATGCTGTATATGAATCAGCTTTTTATTTTCGAGCAGTGCCAGTTTTTCCGCCATGTGTGAGGAAAGATAATTTGGATGCAAATCACAGGCGATGATATCCGGAGTAATCCCGAGGATGCTCCGCATTCGCTGTAAATTTTCCTGATACACCTTTGAAACCGCGTAGCTCTCCATATCCCCAAAATACTGGCTCAAATAAGCGCGGTCATGTTGATACAGACAAAAGCTGCTTTTTAAATCTCCACCCATGGCAAGGGCAGCCCTCTGCGTACTCTGCCGCAATAAAACCGGCAGAGGAACGTAACCTCTGCTGCGGCGAATCACCTGCGGTTTTCCGCACACAACACGGGTGACAGAATCATCAAGCGGCGTAACAATACGACGAAGGCTGTAAAGTACTCCGTCAAGATAAGGGGATTGCAGTTTGAGCATCTCCCTGTCCTGAATGATGATTGGCTCCGCGGTCAGGTTTCCGCTGGTCATTATTAATGCACCGCAGGCATCCGTCAGAAGCTGATGCAGAGGCGTATACGCCAAAAACGCGCCTAAAAAGCGGCTTTCTCCGCTTACCACGGAACAAAATTCATTCTTTTTCTTGTGAAGCAGTACAATCGGACGCGCTGTGGAAAGGAGCAGATTCTCTTCTTCTTTACCCACCACGCAATGTTCCTTCAGCATATCCATCGTTGGAAACATCACTGCAAAGGGTTTTTTCTCCCTGCGCTTTAACAGGCGCAAACGTTCAACAGACCGTTCATTGGTTGGGGAACAGGCAAACTGATACCCACCGATTCCCTTGATGGCAAGTACCGCTCCCTCGCGGAACAGTTCAATCGCCCGATTCAGCGCATCATCCGCGCGGTAAGTGACATCGTGCAACTGTAAAATCAGCTGGGGCCCGCAGTCGTGACAGGAAATTGTCTGCGCGTGCTGGCGGCGGTCATCCCCGCTGTATTCATGCTCACATTGCTCACACATAGGGAAATCGTCCATCGTGGTGGTTGCGCGGTCATAGGGCAGTGTGTTGATGATGCTGTAACGCGGCCCGCACGCCACACAGCTGATAAACGGGTAACGGTAACGCCGGTTTTCGGGATCGTACAGCTCCTGCCTGCATGTTTCGCACATTGGTAAATCCGGCGGAATCAGCGGCGTTTCCTGTGCACTCTGTGTGCTTGCAATGATTTTAAAGTCTGAAAACTGCTGTTCCGGTGCCTGTTTCGACTGTATTTGTATCACGTCCGCACCACAGGGCTGTTGCGACTTAAGGCGATGGATAAAAATATCCATCGCCTCCTTTGTTCCATTGGCCAGTATCCGAACGATACCGCCGCTATTCAGTACGGTACCGGTAATGCTTAGTTCTTTTGCAAGCCGTGCAACAAACGGGCGGTAGCCCACTCCCTGCACAATACCAAGAACTGTAATGGTAACGGTCATTCGGCTTCAATGCCCTCTATCTCAATTTCTGTGCCGATTTTGCTCGGCTCACCTTCTGTACCGCATTTGGGGCACTCGTAATGCATCAGCTTGCGTGCATACAGTTCGCCGCAATTTGGGCATTGGAGCATGGATTTAACGTGTTTGACGTTAACCTCGGCACCCTCGCAAACAGTACCTTCCGAAACTTCTTTAAAGTACATACAAATACTGTCGGCAGAATAACCGGAGCTTTCACCGACAACAATGTTGATTTTCGTCACCTTGCTTTTGCCTAATTGCTCCGCTTTTTCTTTTGCAAAGTTGACCATGTCAACTGCTTTATGGTAATCATGCATGGTAATTCTCCTTTATTGATCAGCCGGTTCATCCTTTGGCGGCTGAGTGTAAGTGTCCACACTTTTTACAGCATCGGGCTGGGTATAGCTTTGCATCATACTTAGGCTCTTATTATGGCAATTTTCCACACAGGAACCGCACTGAATACAGCCAAACCGATCAATTGACCATGTTTTTT
>DAMDEB010000003.1:0-831 GCA_032090075.1 Caproiciproducens sp. | reverse complement strand
CCGTAGGGCATTTTTTAGAGCAAAGCCCGCAGAATATGCAGGTGTCAATATTAACCGCAATGTGGCCTCTTGTGCGCTGCGGATACTCCCTTGGTTCCTGAGGATATGGCCTGGTAACAGGTTTGGAGCAAAGATTATGCAAAACTGTTTTGGTAAAATTCATCATATTCATACGTTCCGCTACCTTTCGGTGCAGCTGATGCACGGGTCAATGGTCAAAATCAGAATCGGCACGTCCGCCAACTGGCAGCCCTTGAGCGTTTCAATCATGCCGGGCAGATTCGCAAATGTTGGGGTACGAACACGCATACGGTCCAAAAATTTGGTTCCGTTTGCTTTAACATAATAAATTGCCTCTCCCCTCGGTTGTTCCACGCGCATAAAATGCTCGCCCTGCGGAAAGCCTTTAAATGGCGTTGCGACTTCCCCTCCGGGAATTTTAGCCGCGGCCTGACGAATGAGGTCGATCGACTGAAAGATTTCACGGATACGTACATCTGTACGAGCGTAGGAATCACCGACTGTGCTTGTAATCGGTTCGAAATCAAGGTCGGCGTACGCGGCGTAGCCTAATTTGCGGTTGTCCAGCGCAATACCGCTCGAGCGCATAAACGGTCCGACAGCGCCAAGGTCATGTGCCTGCTCTTTGGTAAGAAATCCCACGTCTCTCAGACGTGTATTGACTGCATAATCATCTAAAAATGTTTTTGAAAGAACCTTAAGTTCACTTTCCATATCGGCAAATATTTTTAAGAAATCGGCAATCATGTCATTGTCCATATCCTTGCGCTGACCGCCTATTTTATTAACGGAAAAGATCACGCGGCCGCC
>DAMDEB010000002.1:53552-54832 GCA_032090075.1 Caproiciproducens sp. | reverse complement strand
GCTTAGCTACGGGCGGAAATATAACCATTCCTGTATTATAGCACAGTTGTGCCGGAAGTCAATGAGAAAGCAATAGGAAAGCACAAAACCACATGATAATAATAAAATGCGTCCAGCTTCGCAAACTGCTCCATAGCATCGGCACAAACGCGCTATTGCACCAAATGCTTTAGCTTTTTTGATAACTCATGACCGTCGTTTCACCTGCGATGGCAGTTCCTGTAAACAACTTCAGATTCTCAACATCATCCATATTGGTGATGATGCAAGGGGAAATCAGATTCAGATTCTTACTTTTGATCAGTTCAAGGTCCATCTCCATCAGCTTGTCCCCAACCTTTACATGCTGCCCTACCTTAACAAAGCAGGTAAAGCCTTCTCCAACCAGCTTAACTGTATCAATGCCCAAATGAACCAGAACCTCAAGCCCGTCATCGCTTTCAATTCCGACGGCATGGCGGGTGTCCGCAATCTGAACAACGGTGCCATCACAAGGGGATAGCACCTCATTGCTGTCAGGAATAATCGCGATGCCGTCGCCGAGTATTTTCTGAGCAAAGACCGGATCCGGCACTTCTGTAAGATTAACCACTGTGCCGCTCTGCGCAGCAACAATTATTTGCTGTTTCTTTTTGCTGAATAAACCCATTATATTGCCTCCGATAAATTTAGTATTTTCTTTCCATTATTATACACTGAAACTTCTGTATCATAAATACTTTTATTTTTACGCAATAACGCTAAAGACAAACGGTACCCTCAGCGTATGCCTTATTATCAATTTTATGCAAACGCTATGCGTTTACTTGAATAGAACAGGGTTCGTAACAGTGTATTGTTACGAACCCCTTTTTCTATTAAGAGGCTTCATGGCGGCTTAAACAAGCCGGAAGCCCATTCCATCAGTAATATAGTCCAAATATTTTAAGCAATCGGTATCCACCTGGCCAATCACATTGACCTTGCTTTCGGGGTTCAAATCCTTGCGGGCAATTTCCAGTTCTCCGGAATAACGCAGGTAGCCTTCATTCCCCACGGAAATACTGCCTTTGCTGCGCGGCTTAATTTCTTCCGCGGCAAACAGTTTACCCTGCGAAGCATAGGTTCTGGACTCCTGCGAGCGAATCACATATTCGCTGGAATCGGGCCGGTCATGGTGAATTTCATCTTTGATATAGCGATACTCCGGATTCACCTCGGCCTTCAAGCTGACATATCCCTGTGACAACTCACTGATCTTTCTCCACGCTTCGTCGCTGATATCAATATCGCCCACCAGA
>DAMDEB010000002.1:46594-53542 GCA_032090075.1 Caproiciproducens sp. | reverse complement strand
GAACAATATCTGTTTGGCATTTCTTGATCAGTTGGAGCGCATTGAACAGCACATCCCCGCCGCGGTGTTCCTCCACCGTAGGGAGTCCCATTTCGAGCGGGCCGCGCAGTTCTTTGTCCCCGGGCACAAACGCCATGGTTGTGATGCCCAGCCTTCGCAGATTCTCATTGATTCCGCGTGTTTTTTGCAGGGACAGACCCGTTAACGGCTTTGGATAAAAATTATGGCACGCACTGAACTTACTGAAATCCGCATTCAATTTTTGCAGCTCACGAATATCGCTTTCCAGCAGGGTGCTGGCGTTAAACGCAATGTTGAAGTCCTTTGACAAATCAATGATTTGCTGATAGGTAAAACCATAATCAACACGCAGATGCGAAACTGAAGTCTGCTTTAAATCCGCAAAGCTCGTATAGCCTAATTTTTCCAAAGTTCTTGGGCCGATGTCCACAATCAGTGAGATTTCACAGCTTTTGCATAAATCAAACAACTTTTTAACCTCAGCTGCATAGTCGCTCACGCTTTCCTCCGGAATGTGCAGGGACGTAAACGCGTATTTTACGTTTGCCTGCTGCGCCTTCGCGACAATTTCTTTATTCTTTTCATACCCTGTTCCTAAATAAAGAGAAATTCCAAATTCGCTCATTAATATGCTCTCCTGTTATTTTTCATTCTTGCCATAAACTTCGTTAATTCTGTCTTCATCCACACCGAAGAAGTATGTAAGAATGAATCCGCCTATATAAGCGCCGATCATAGCAATTGCATAAAACAGCTGCGTGCCAGGAACGACAATCAGAAGACCGAACAGTCCGGAAACGCCCTGTGAAACAGCGCCAAGGTGGAACAGTGATGCAAGGATGCCGCCGACGCCGGCGCCAAGGCAGGCAGTGACAAACGGTTTGCCAAGCGGAAGAGTAACCGCGTACATCATTGGCTCGCCGATTCCTAAAATACCAACCGGCAGAGAATCTCTTGTCAGTCTCTTGAGTTTCTTGTTCTTGGTTTTCATGTACAAAGCGAAACCCGCGCCAACCTGGCCGCCGCCGGCCATCATCAGAATCGGCAGCAGATAGTTGATTCCTTTGGTCGGGCCTGCCGGGTCATTAAGCATAGCATGGATTGGGGTCAATGCCTGATGCAAGCCGACAGACACCAGAGGCAGGAAGCCTGCGGACAGGATATATCCGCCCACAACGCCGAGTTTATTGTATATAAAGTCTAAAGCACTAAAGATTCCAGTTGTAAGGAACGCGCCGACCGGCTGAAGCACAATCAGTGCGACCAAACTGCCGATAATTACAGTAAGCAGAGGCGTAAAGAAGGTGTCCAAAATTGTGGGCATAAATTTACGGATCCATTTTTCCAGATAAGCGAAGAAGATACCCGCAATCAATGCTGCCAGCAAACCGCCGGCGCCCGGGTTAAATACTTTTCCGGTCAGCGGAAGCAAAACCGGTGCATCAGCAAATTTGGACAGCAAAGGCATTGAAGGAATCGAAATGGACATTGCGCCTGCAAGCGCGCCCAAAACCGCAGAGCCTTTAAATTCTTTTGCTGCATTCATACCGACCAGTAACGGCAGGAAAGCGAACAGTGCCCAGCCCATTGTGCGGATACATTCATACCACCATATGCCGCTCAATGCACCGTGAGAAGAAACATTAATAACATTGGTGACACCGTTGATTAAACCTGCGGCAATGATACCGGGTAAAAGAGGTACAAAAATATTTGCGATTCGTTTCAGGAAGTTCTGAACCGGACCTTCATGCTTTGCTTTATTGGCCGCTTTGTTTTCCTGTGTAAGGGTTTTTAAATCTTCGTCCGCTTCTTCCGAACCGAGAGCCAAACCGGTCAGCTTTGAAAACTCCTCGCCGACCTTGTTCACTTTTCCGGGTCCAAGCACAATTTGGATTGTACCGGAATCAACCACGCCCAAAACGCCGTCGACTTTTTTCAGTGCGGCTATATCCGCTTTGCTCGAATTGATAACCCCCACACGAAGCCTTGTCATGCAGGTTGCGTTGGCGCTGACATTTTCTTTCCCGCCAAGAGCCAACAGAACTTCTTGTGCCGTCTTTTGATAATCCATAATCAATACCCCTTTCTTGTTGTAAAACGATGGAAAGCGTGCTCGAAAAGTACAGTTGTTTTGCTTTCTCAATCGCATATGCTCATTTTTAACACTATGGTATCATTATACATTTTGTAACAAATAAGTCAATAATATTTCACAAAAATTCTTTAATTTATTAAAATAATATTTTATGGTTTTAGAAATGTTTTATTTTTTATTAATCTATTAATTTTATATTATATCTAAAATTATGTATTCATTGAATTTTTTATTATTAAATTAGACTATAATATCGCAAAATTATAAATTTATATTAATTGTATTTACAAAATACATTTTTATCTATATAATTAAAACAGAAATCCCCCTCCGCTTTTTTAGATATTTTTATGTTTTATTGTAAAAACAAATTTCAATAATCAGGTCATTAACAACGAGGACAAAGAAGTAGCTTTCGCCGTAGAGAAAGTTCTGCCATCAATTGAAGAACTGGTGAATGAGGCACACGAGCGGATGATGAACGGCGGCAGGGTAATCTATATCGGCGCAGGCACGTCGGGAAGACTTGGCGTACTGGACGCAAGCGAATGCCCCCCCACCTTCGGAGTGGATTCCACCCTGATACAGGGAATCATCGCGGGCGGCTTCGGCGCCCTGCTGAAGGCAAAAGAGGGTGCGGAAGACGACCTTACGCTCGCGCGCCGCGACTTGACAGAGATATCTCTGAACAAAAACGATACGGTAATCGGTCTGGCGGCAAGCGGAAGAACCCCCTATGTAATCGGCGGGTTGGATTACGCAAAAGAGGTCGGCGCTTACACCGGTGCCATCAGTTGTGTGCATAATGCGGAAATTTCCGCTCACGCGCAGTCAAAAATTGAGGCGCTTGTCGGGCCGGAAGTTATTACCGGTTCCACCCGCATGAAATCGGGCACAGCACAAAAATTAATTTTGAATATGATTTCCACTTCACTTATGATAAAATATGGGAAGGTGTACAAAAACCTGATGGTGGATGTGCAGCCGACGAACGAGAAACTGGTCGAGCGCGCAAAGCGCATTATTGCGTCAAGCAGTGGGTGCAGCTATGACGATGCCGCAAAATATCTAAAGGAAAGCGGCGACGACGTAAAGGTTGCTATCTGTATGGCCCTCACCGGCCTTACGCGCGGCGAATGCGAAACCATATTGAACAATAACCGGCGAAATATTTCCAAATCGATTCACTCGCTGAAAAAAGGCGACAAATAAAGCGTTTGTTATCTGTCCCAAAATGAACAATGGGGAGAGTCATCAAATGAGCTGTATTTAAAAAATACGCGAAGGTGCTTCCAGCTACACAGATACGGAAAAGAAGCTGGCGGAGTATATTCTGAACCATATTAATGAGGTCACCTTAAATTCTGCGCAAATTCTGGCCGAACGGGTCGGGGTTTCCGCCGCCGCCATCATACGCTTCTCTAAAAAATTGGGGTATAACGGATTTACCGCCATGAAGGTCGACCTTGCAAAGGACGATACCGCAGAAGTTGCGAATTTTGACGACATGATTCAGGAAAACGACTCCATGGAAATGGTTTTGAAAAAAGCAGAGAATTTGAACACCATGCTGCAAAACCAGGCTTACCGGCTCATTAATGCCGCAAGTTTAGAAAAAGCCATCGAATCGCTGCTGCACTGCGAAACAATTTATTTGTTTGGCATTGCCGGCTCCGGAATTGTTTGTATGGACTTAATGCAAAAGCTTACGCGCATTAACCGCCGGGTGGTTTTTCACAGTGACTTTCATTATCAGCTTGCCGCCTCTGCGCACATGACGGAAAAAGACGCCGCCATTGCGGTCAGTTACAGCGGAAGAACCAACGAGGTAATTGCAGCTATGCGCCTTGCAAAAGACATGGGTGCCGCCACAATCGCCATTACTCAGTTTAAAAAAAGCCCTTTGACCAAGTTAGCGGACTGTTTGCTCTATATACCCTCAACCGAGCGGGATTTACGATTGGGTGCAATTGCCTCCCGAAACGCTTCTCTTATTGTGACGGACCTTCTTTATTTGGGACTTGTGAAAAACGATATTGCGCTTACAAAAGAATATTTGGTAAAGACAAAAGATGCAATTAAGCGTTTAAAGCAATGAGCGAACCAACTTGAAGATCAGCACAAAAAAGCTCACGCCGAATCAATCCGCATGAGCTTAACCGGACATTCTATTGAATAAGCAGACAAAAAGCCGGAGCAGCGCTGCTCCGGCTTTATTTGAGAAGGTAGATTGAATGGTAAGCGATGATGAGCAGCCCAGTCAAAAAAAGAATGAGCAAAATGATAACGCCCCAAAGAAAAGCCCTTAAAATTGACCTTTCGCCTTTTGCCCGATACGGATTTTGATCAATTGGCTGTGGTTGAACGTCGTAACGGTTATCGTTTGGCGACAGTTCCGGTGAACCATAGGCACCCATTGCAACACCTCTTTAACTTCTTTTTCAACAATAGTCTTACACCACAGGAATTAAAGGAGAAAGCATAACATCATCAACCCATGATTTTGATTTCTCTACAACCCGCAAATCTGTTTGATGATTGCGACCGTTTCTTCAATGTATTTGGAGATCGGCTTCTCTTCCATTCCGGCAACGCGCACATGGCATTTGGACACGGGCACCAGTACCTTTTCGGCGCAGCTTTGCGCCACAGCGAGTGCCATGCCCGCCGTTATTTCCCCAAGCATCGAGTTTGCAAGAATGATGCCGATTGGCCCTGTGATAATATCCGCACGGGAACAGTTGTAAATCACCGCGTTTTCACCTGTGGCTCCGGCATTCGCGCCCGCCCTGATCATCGCCGAAGTAGCCAGTGAATTGGTTCCGACCGCAATCACCTCTGCGCCGGGAGCCTCCATCTTCAGCCGCTCCACAATGCTGCGGCCGATTCCTCCGCCCTGCCCGTCAATTACAATAATCCTCATTGAAACCCTCCATTCAGCGTCATTTGAAATTACTTAAATCATACAGCATTTACTCAGAGAATCAATTCCAATAGAGAATAATTGACAAAACTCACCGCGTATAGTAAACTATTTAATAAGCACACAGAAGTGTGCATAAACCTGCTGAAAGCAGGCCTTGAATCCGTATATAAATATTGATATGAAAGCATATTACAGCAGTGATGTGTTTAGCCAGAAGGCTCACGAATTTGTGAGCCTTATTTTAATTTAAGGAGCTTTTCAATGGAACTGCAAACCTATTTTTTACAAAACCCACGCGCCGCCCTCGCCTTTTCCGGCGGCGTGGATTCGTCTTATCTGATGTACGCCGCACGGCAGTACGGCTGCGATCTTCACGCGTATTTTATCAAGTCGTCATTTCAGCCGCAATTTGAACTAAACGACGCGCGCCGCCTAACGGAAGAACTCCACGTTCCGCTCACGGTAGTGCAAACCGACGTTTTGCAGAACGCGCAGGTAGCGGCCAACGATGAACAGCGCTGCTACTACTGCAAAACTACCCTTTTCACACAGCTGCGTGAACTTGCGCTCAAGGATGGCTATACGCTTTTGCTGGACGGCACCAATGCTTCCGACAGCTTTGACGGCAGACCCGGTATGAAAGCCTTGCAGGAGTTAGGGGTGCGTTCTCCCCTGCGTGAATGCGGTTTGACCAAAACAGAAATCCGGCGGCTTTCCCGCGAAGCCGGGCTGTTCACGCACGATAAGCCCTCTTACGCCTGCCTTGCCACACGGATTCCAACCGGCACAAAAATTACCGAATCACTTCTTCAGAAGGTGGAACACAGCGAAGATATTCTTTTTTCCATGGGTTTCACCGACTTTCGAGTGCGGTTCTTCCATAACGCGGCGAAAATTCAGCTTCCCGAAAACCAGTTTGCACTTGCTCTTGAAAAAAGGCAGGAGCTCACAAAGGCGCTTTCCCCTTATTTTGAAGAAGTATTATTGGATTTAACGCCCAGAGCATAAATGAAAAGAGGAAAAAAGATGGAACAGGATAAAATCCTTTCGCTTCTCCGCCAGGTACAGCAAGGGGAACTTTCTCCGGAAAAGGCGATTTTGGAACTGAAAATGAGCCCCTTTGAGGATTTGGGTTACGCGAAAATCGACCATCACCGGGAACTGCGGCAGGGTGTGCCGGAGGTCATTTTCGGAAGCGGAAAAACACCGGATCAAATTATCGGAATCGCCTCGGCAATGCAAAATCGGGGCAGCGAAAATATTCTGATTACCCGGCTTTCCCCCGAAGCAGCACAAAAAGTGGGGCAGGCCATTGGACTTGTGTACGATTCCATGTCTAAAATCGGAATCATAGGCCGCAAAAGCACGGTCACTGCCCCCGGCAGTATCGTGGTGGCAACCGGCGGCACCAGCGATATGCCTGTGGCGGAAGAAGCCGCGCTGACCGCAGAGGTGCTCGGCAACAATGTAACCCGCCTATATGATGTGGGGGTCGCCGGACTTCACCGTTTGCTTGCCAATTTAAACGTAATCATGGAAGCGCAGGTTATCGTCGCCGTGGCTGGAATGGAGGGAGCTCTTGCCAGCGTAATCGGAGGTCTTGTGGACTGCCCGGTCATCGCGGTACCGACCAGTATCGGGTACGGCGCCAACTTTGGCGGCCTTTCCGCCCTGCTTTCCATGTTGAATTCCTGTGCCAGCGGGGTAAGCGTGGTAAATATCGACAACGGCTTCGGTGCGGGTTATCTCGCCAGTATGATCAATCATATCGGAGGAAATGAGAAATGAAGCAATTGTACCTTGAATGCAATATGGGTGCCGCCGGGGACATGCTGATGGCGGCATTGTTAGAGCTTTACCCTGACAGGGAAGGCTTTTTAAAGCAGATGAACGCCCTCGGCCT
>DAMDEB010000002.1:36085-46574 GCA_032090075.1 Caproiciproducens sp. | reverse complement strand
AAAAATACGGCATGACGGGCAGCCACATTCGGGTCACCGTAAACGGTGAGGACGAGGCCAGTGAGGATGTTGAACCCGACGATTTTCACGGTCATACACACAATAACGGCCATGAGCATAGTCACACGCATGAGCAAGACCACATACATTCCGACCACTTTAGCCATCACGATCATTTTGATTACAGTGAAATTGAAACGCTCATCAACGGCCTGCTGCTTCCGGAGCCGGTAAAAACAGACGCATTGGCTGTTTACAGCCTGATTCTCGAAGCGGAATCCAACGTGCACGGGGTTCCCGTGGAACAGGTGCATTTTCACGAGGTCGGTTCACTGGACGCTGTGACCGATGTAGTCGGCTGCTGCCTGCTGTTCCATCTTTTAGGTGCGGACTCCGTCACGGCATCGCCGGTTCATGTGGGCAGCGGCTTTGTCCGCTGTGCACACGGAGTTCTGCCCGTACCCGCTCCCGCAACGGCAAATCTGTTATTGAATATTCCCACCTACGGCGGAACCATTCGCGGGGAACTTTGCACCCCCACAGGGGCGGCGCTGCTCCGGCATTTTGTCCGGCACTTCGGCGCAATGCCTGTGATGGCGACAAAAAAAATCGGCTGTGGTATGGGCAGCAAGGATTTTGAAGCGGCAAACTGCGTGCGTGCCTTTTGGGCTGAAAGTGAAAACGGTACGGATGAAATTGCAGAGCTAAGCTGTAATCTGGATGACATGACGCCGGAAGCCATCGGTTTCGCGCTCGAATTACTATTACAAAACGGCGCTTTGGACGCTTTTGCGACTCCGATTCAAATGAAAAAAAGCCGGCCTTCAACCATGCTCACCTGTCTTTGCAAAAAAGGAGATAGTGAAAAAGTCACACAGCTAATGCTTTTGCACACCACAACGCTCGGCGTTCGGGAATCCGCCTGCGTCAGGACGATTTTGCGTTCCACCTTTTTTACGGCCGATACAAATTACGGCGCAATTCGCATTAAAGTGAGCAGCGGTCACGGGGTGACGAAGTACAAGCCGGAGTTTGAAGATGTGAAAGCCGCCGCCCAAAATCATGGTACAACCTTTGATGCGGTATACAAGCAGGCCATCGCCGCCGCGGAAGCTCATTTTTAAGGAATCCTCATTGGTTTATTCCAATTTTTGTTGTATAATATGTGCATATAAACTTTTATATCAGGAGGCGGCTATGAGGGAATCAATCGCAGAGTTGCTCGGTGACAATCCCATTATTGCGGCGGTCAAGGATGACGACGGTTTGCAGAAGGTAATTGATTCCAGCTGTAATATTGTTTTCGTACTTTACGGGGATCTTTGCAATATCGCGAATATTGTGCATAAAATCAAACAGGCGGGAAAATACGCCTTCGTCCATGTGGATTTATTGGAGGGCACCTCAAGTAAAGAAATTGTGGTCGATTTTGTGAAGAGCACTACGGGAGCGGATGGCATTATCAGCACAAAAACCCCCATGATTAAGGCCGCGAATGCCAAAGGCCTTTACACGGTCCATCGCTTTTTCCTGATTGATTCCATGTCCTTTCACAATATTTCCAAACAGGTCGCGGCATCCAATCCGGACTGCATTGAGGTTCTTCCCGGCTGTATGCCCAAGGTCTTGAGCAGGGTGCGGGAAACGGTTCATGTGCCTATGATTGCGGGCGGCCTTGTGTACGATAAAGAAGATGTGGTGACCGCGCTCAGGGCGGGCGCCGTTGCGATTTCTTCCACCCGTCCCGATGTGTGGGATAACATATAGAACTCGATATAAAAGGACAGCTCGGCTAACTTTCCGTTAGCCGGGCTGTTTTTTACATATCCCTTGTTGCAATAAAGTCGATTCCGGTACCTAAGATGTTTTTGTACACCACATCTCCGCGCTTGACCGGCGAAGTCACCTCAATTGTGTTTAGCAGCTTCATTGCGTCGAAAATCAATGCTTTTGCAATCGGTTCGCTTGTTTTGACAGGCAGGCGGCGATGCAGACCGCCTTTTATTTTGACAGTGGACGGCACTACTCTTGTCGGGTTTATCAGCTCTTTCTTTCCATAAGTCTCTCCCCGTTTACAGCCGTTGCCTGTTACTGTATAACCATTCTCTTCATCCACTTTTAAATGGCAGCCCTTCGGGCATACAATACAAATCAATTCAGTCAATTCACTCACTCCTTTACTACCGCTACGGTCAGTTCACCCGAAACATCTTCCAAAAGCGCCTTTGAAATCGAGATTTTCTCCATTTCGCCCGGAGCCATGTGCTCCCGTTTAAAGCGCGCGAGTTCTTTTTCACCGTCGGTCACCGTAATCACAACATCCTTGTAAACATTGTTGACGCGGAAGAAGATTTCGACAGCCTTTTCTACATTTTGCTTACGGATTTTTTGAGGAACCGTATAGTTGACGCAGCTGCCCTGCTTCACTTCAATCACCGCATCCGATTTTGGCTGCCCGTCGGTGATGTATTTCCCCGCGGCGCGACCCGCCCGCTGGCTTTCCGCCGTAACAAAATCCACAAGGTCATGAACATGTACTACATTTCCGCAGGCAAAAATGCCTTCCACAGAGGTTTCCATATTTTCAAATACAACCGGTCCGCTGGTGCGTCTGTCCATGGTTAAATCCGCTGATTTTGACAGCTCGTTTTCCGGAATCAGACCGACAGAAAGCAAAATCGTATCGCAGTCGAACGTGATTTCAGTACCCGGAATCGGATTCTTGTTTTCATCCACCTTTGACACAATTACTTTTTCAACTCTGCCGTTGCCCTGAATATCCGTAATGGTATGGGAAAGATACAGCGGAATGTTATAGTCCTTCAGGCACTGCACTATATTTCTGTTTAGGCCGTTGGAGTACGGCATCAGTTCCACACAGGCGAGCACCTTCGCACCCTCCAGCGTCATCCGGCGCGCCATAATCAGGCCGATATCGCCGGAGCCGAGGATGATAACCCGTTTTCCCACCATGTAGCCTTCCATATTCACGTAACGCTGCGCTGTTCCCGCTGTGAATATGCCCGCCGGGCGGTCGCCCGGGATTCCGATTGCGCCGCGTGTCCGTTCACGGCAGCCCATTGCCAGCACGATTGCCTTTGCCTGAATAATGGAATATTTATCCTCACTGCTCACACAGTGAATCTGTTTATCCTTCGTAATTTCCAGCACCATCGTGTCAAGTTTCACTTGAACATTGGTATCCCTCAGCATTTCCTTAAAACGCTGTGCGTACTCGGGGCCGGTCAATTCCTCTTTAAAGTAATGCAGCCCGAACCCGTTGTGAATACACTGATTGAGGATTCCCCCCAGTTCTTTGTCGCGTTCCAGAATTAACACGCTTTTCGCACCGTTGGAGTAACCTTCCAATGCAGCTGCAAGTCCCGCGGGGCCGCCGCCGATTACTACTAAATCATAGGCTGTGTTCATCATTGCTGTATTCCTCCCTGTTTTGTTTCCCCTGTCAAAATGATGGTGCCATCCTTGTTCAGCAGCACCTCCTGCAGCGGAATATGATGCTCTCTTGCAATAATTTCCTGTACACGCGGGCCGCAGAAGCCGCCCTGGCAGCGACCCATTCCGGCGTTGCACCTTTTCTTAATGGCATCAATGGTGCGCGGCGTGATCGGGCTGTGAAGCGCGTCCACAATTTCGCCCTCTGTGATGGTTTCGCAGCGGCAGATCACTCTGCCATAGAGCGGATTTTTCTCAATCAGCGTTTCTTTCTGTTCCGGAGTAAGATACCGGAATCGAACGACCTCGCGTTTATCCACAAAATTCTCTTTTTTACTTAACGCCAAACCAGCGTTTTTCAAAATTTCAATACAATCGAGTGCAATTGCGGGGGCGCTGGTCAATCCCGGTGACTTGATACCGGCAAGGTTAATAAAGCCCTTTGCGGTTTTGGATTCTTCAATAATAAAGTCGGAACGTTCGCTTTGCGCGCGTTCGCCCGCAAAATTGCGGATGGAATCCCTGAAGCTGATGCCCGGCACGGACTTCACTGCGGTTTTCCTTACAAAATCCAGGCCGCTCTGTGTGGTGGACACATCATCCTCGTCCTCAACTTCCACCGCGTCCGGCCCGACAATCAGGTTGCCGTGCACCGTGGGGGATACGAGTACGCCCTTGCCCACCTTGCTCGGGCATTGAAAGATTACACTGTGAACCAATGATCCCTGGCTTTTATCCATAAGGTAATACTGGCCCTTACTTGGGGTAATTTTAAAAGCAGGCTCTGTGACAAGATTGTTGACATCGTCGGAGTGCAGACCCGCCGCGTTGACAACATAGGCGGCTTCATATGTGTTCGTGCCGCTGTGCAAACGGTAGCCGTCAGCTGTCTTTTCTATTTTATCAATTTTACTGCTGAGGAAAAAGTCCGCGCCGTTTCTTTTCGCGGTATCCGCCATGGCGATACACAGCTCCCACGGGCTTACAATCGCGCCGGACGGCGCGTACAGCGCGCCTTTCACCTCGCGGCTGAGGTTTGGTTCCATTTCAAAAACCTTTTCGGCGGGAAGCAGTTCAATCCCCGGAACGCCGTTTGCCACGCCGTGCTCATACAGGGTGTGAATCATTTTTAAGTCGTCTTCATTAAATGCCAGTACAAAGGAACCGCATTTTTTGTAATGCACGGAAAGCTTTTCCGCAATTTCCTCAATCATCGCATTGCCCTTCACATTGAGCCTTGCCATTGCTGTGCCGGGTTCCGGGTCATAACCCGCGTGGACAATGGCGCTGTTGGCCTTGGTTGTTCCGTCTGCAACATCATTTTCCTTTTCAAATACGGCGATTTTTACATTGTAGCGGGATAGTTCGTAAGCCGTTGCCGCGCCAATGACTCCGCAGCCTATAATTGCAACATCGTACATAAAAGACACCCTTTCCTTTTGCTGATTTTTGTCAGAAATCAAAAAAGAGCAATGCTAAATTGACCGTATCGGTCATTCAGCATTACTCAAAAACTCCTGCTTTATAAATATTTACTTTTACGCGTTCATTCTACACCACTAATAATCACTTTGTCAAGGATAAATTGTTTATATTGCCTATTTTCACGCGGGGTTGTTATAGCCGATCGCAAATAATCGAGATTTACCGGCATCTGTCAGCCCCCAAAAAACAGTCCGTTGGTACAAACCGGAAAAGCCCCAAACTATAAAACAAGCTCCTAACACAATAAGTAAAGGTGTTCGGAGCTTGTATAGCGCTATAACATCCCTTGCGATTCAAGGGTAAAATAGTATTTTTAAATAAACAGATTTGTGTCGGACAGTTCCGCAGAGCCAAGGAATGTTGCCACACCGGCAATTTCAACGCCGTCAATCAGTTCCTCCGGCTTGATTCCCATGATATCCATGGACATCTGGCAGGCGATAATGCGCACGCCGTCGTGCATTGCGGACTGAAGCAGTTCTTCAAACGAGGTAACATTTTTTCTTTTCATTACCCCGCGAATCATTTTCGACCCCATGCCCATCATATTCATTCTTGAAAGGCCGAGTTTTTTACTGCCGCGCGGCATCATGAAACCAAACATTTTCTCAATAAAATTCTTTTGTACATGAACGCGTTCATCTTTACGAAGGATGTTCAGACCCCAGAACGTGAAGAACAGCGTCACTTTTCTACCCATAGATGCCGCACCGTTGGCAATAATCAACGCAGCAATTGCTTTGTCCAAATCACCGCTGAAGACGACCATGCTCTTGTCATTTCCCGCCTGCCCTGTGGGGTTGGGCATTTTAAGTCCGCCCTTTTGAATTTTGACGGAATAGGATGCTCCCTCGCGTTCCACACTGAGCAGTAGATTTCCGGTTCTTTCGCACCAAACGCCGATATCCGAAGCAAACCCCGGGTCGGTCGCACGAATGAGGAGGCAATCGCCGTCCGGAATGGTTTTCAGTGCTTCGGCAACCTTCATGATCGGGCCCGGGCACTGCAGCCCGCAGGCGTCCACCTCAATCATCTTGACTCCGTCACAGCAGGCGTTTTTTTTTACCTCCGCAGCCTGTGGAGCTTTTATGCCCACGCAGTCCACGCCGGTCGGTTTTTGCTGATCCTCTTTTGCTGTGCTGTAGGTTTTATAGCCTCCGCTCAAATTGTAAACGTCGTAGCCGTTCTGTGTCAGGATGCGTGAGGCAAGGTAACCGCGCAGGCCAACCTGACAAAACGCGTAGACCGGCTTATCCTTCGGCAGTTCATTCATGCGCGAACGCAGGTCGTCAAGCGGAATATTGACAGCGCCGTCAAAGGTACCAGCCCGTACTTCCTCGGGGGTTCTTACATCAAGAAGCGTAACCTTCCCGCGGTCGAGCGTATCGACTTCGTCATAATGAAATACTTTCGTATCCCCGCGCAAAATATTGGAGGCCGTAAAGCCGAGCATATTGACCGGATCTTTTGCTGAAGAATAAGGTGGAGCGTAGCAAAGCTCCAACTTTTCCAAGTCATAAACGGTTCCGCCCAAACGAAGAGCGGTTCCCAGCACGTCAATGCGTTTTTCCACTCCGTCGTAGCCGACTGCCTGTGCGCCAAGAATTTTGCCATCCTGCGCGAACAGCAGCTTCATGCTAAGCTGTGATGAATTAGGATAGTACGTTGCGTGACTTGCCGGATGCACATACGTTTTTTGATAAGGAATATTTTGTGCTTTCAGTTGTTTTTCATTTAAGCCCGTGGAGGCCGCCGTCAGGTCAAACACCTTTAGAGCCGCGCTCCCCTGTACACCGCTGTCCTTTGCAACGCGCTCCCCAAGCACATTTTCGCCCACAAGCCGTCCCTGCTTATTGGCAGGCCCTGCGAGAGGAATCACCGTTTGTTCCCCGGTTACAATCTGGCGCACGCTGATTGCATCGCCCACTGCAAAAATATTCGGATCGGAGGTCGCGAGCGTATCATCCACCTTAATGCTGCCGGTTGCGGTCACTTCCAGACCGGCTTCCTTTGCAAGGCGGCTGTCCGGTGCAACGCCGATGCTCAAAATGACCAAGTCCGCGGAAAGCTCTTTGTCCCCGGTCAGTTTCACCTTGATGTTTTCTGTCTGTTCAAAACTCTGCACCCCTGTTCCGAACATCAGATGAATTCCGTTCTCTCTGAGGTGATGATGCAGAATTGCCGCCATTTCAGGGTCGAGCGAAGCAACCGCCTGATTTAAAAATTCCACGATGGTTACATCCAACCCGCGCTCTTTTAAATTTTCAGCCATCTCCACGCCGATGAAACCCGCGCCGACAACTACCGCGGTTTTTGCTTTTTTCTCTTTGATATAATCATCAATACGGTATGTGTCCGGTACGGTACGGAGCGTAAAAATACCGTCGAGTTCAATTCCCGGCAGCGGCGGGCGTTTCGGCTGCGCGCCCGGGGAAAGAATAAGCTTGTCGTAGCTTTCCTCATAACTGCTGCCGTCCTTGTGATTTTCAACGGTCACAGTCTTTTTTGCACGGTCAATTTTCACAACCTCGCTCATTGTGCGCACGTCAATTTGGAACCGCTCACGCAAAAGCTTGGGGCTTGTGACGATGAGCCGCTCTTTGTCCTTAATTGTTCCGCCAATATAATAAGGAAGTCCGCAGTTTGCATAAGAAATGTATTCGCCCTTTTCAAACAAAATAATTTCAGCACTTTCACTCTGTCTGCGCAGTCTGGTCGCCGCGCTGGCACCGCCCGCGACTCCTCCTACAATCAGTACTTTCATCCCGATTCCACCCTTCTGAATTTTTTATTTATGAAATAAATTTTTATATTTGTAACATATTTTTATGTTTTTATGGTATCATTAATTTGTTAAATACTCTGTGATAATATCACAAAGAATATTTTATTATGTGACGTTATCACAGAATAAATACAAATTTTGGAATATACTAACTATATATAAGAATAAAGAAGGTGAAATGATGGCGGACGTAATTATATTAGGGAATGGCCCTGCGGGAATTTCCGCAGCAACGTATGCCGCGCGCGCCGGATTAAGCACAATGGTGATTGGCCGTGACAGCGGCGCTTTGACAAAAGCGGGCGAAATTGAAAATTATTACGGCTTTCCCTCACCGGTATCCGGCGAACAGCTCGTTCAGAACGGTATTGAGCAGGCAAGCAGGCTCGGTGCGGAAATGATATCTGACGAGATTGTTGGAATCGCCTATGACGGCCAGTTTACAATGCAGTCAAAAACAAACGAGTATCGGGCCTCAACCGTGATTCTTGCGACGGGCGCTTCACGAAGAGCCCCTAAAATTCAGGGTTTACGTGAATTTGAAGGAAAAGGCGTCAGCTACTGTGCTGTTTGCGACGCATTTTTTTACAAAGGAAAATCCGTAGCCGTATTTGGGGAAGGCGATTATGCCTTACATGAAGCAATGGAGCTTCTCCCGGTTGTCGGTTCTGTCGCACTGTTAACCAACGGCAAGGAACCTTCCGTGGAGTTTCCAAAGGAAGTCACCGTTTATAAAAATGAAATTTCGTCTTTTCAAGGCGATACGGTTTTAAGCAGCGTCGTTTTTAAAGACGGAAGCAATTTGCCGATCAGCGGCGTTTTCATCGCAGTCGGCGTAGCGGGAAGCAGCGACTTTGCGAAAAACTTAGGCGCTGAAACCGCAGGAACCACCATTGTAGTTGATGAAAATATGCAGTGTACTATTCCCGGGCTGTACGCGGCGGGCGACTGCACCGGCGGCATGCTTCAAATTGTCAAAGCGGCTTACGATGGGGCAAAAGCGGCAATGGGTGTGATTAAACGAATACGAACGCTCTAATTGGTTACAATATAACGAAAGCGGGCTGAATTGTTCCAATAAAACCGTTTGGTGATTTAGTCACTGAAAAAGAATTCTGAATTGCATATAATATAATCACAAATTAAAACTATTATACACAAGATATAAAGGAGAATGCATATGTCTGTTTTAACATTAACTAAAGATAATTTTGATCAAGAGGTCTTAAATTCCGACAAAACCGTATTAATTGATTTTTGGGCGTCCTGGTGTGGCCCTTGCCGCATGGTTTCCCCAATTGTTGATGAGATTGCCGAACAGTCCAACGGTACTCTTAAGGTAGGAAAAGTCAATGTGGATCAAGAAAGCGACCTTGCTTCTCAGTTTGGCGTTCAGAGTATTCCGACTTTGATTGTCATGAAAAACGGCAAAGTAGTAAACACTTCGGTGGGTGCGAAAAGCAAACAGTCCATATTAGCGATGCTTTAATCGAAACAAGCAACTTATGAAAGCCCCGTATCAATTGATACGGGGCTTTTTTCTTTTGCTTTTCTGTAGTATAATAGTCAAAATGGATAAATATAAAAGTTAACAGATATTGGAAGTCTGCGCATTTAAAAATCAATCTGAAAGAGAGGTGTCAAAATGGCTGTTACACAAGAGGATCTTGCGTTTATGAAAGAGTCCCTTCCGTTCTGGAATAAAATTTCCGAGGAACAGCAAAAGCAGCTTACACGTTCAACGATGCCGCACACTTATGCCAAAGGGCAAAGCATGGATAACGATTCACAGGGCTGCAAGGGTCTGCTTCTGGTAAAAAGCGGGCAGATACGCGCTTATATTCTTTCTGAAGCGGGAAAAGAAATTACGCTTTACCGTCTTTTTGAACGGGATCTCTGTATTTTTTCAGCTTCCTGCATGCTGAAAGACATTCATTTTGATATCTATATGGAAGCGGAACGCGACAGCAGTATTCTGATGATTCCAACCGCGATATACAATGAGCTGAACAAAAGCTCCCTCGCGGTTTCAAATTATACCAGCGACTTGATTTCCTCCCGCTTTACTGACGTAATGTGGGTAATGGAACAAGTCGTATTTATGAGTTTTGACAAGCGGCTGGCAAATTTCTTATTGGAACAGTCTGTGATTGACGGCACCGACACGCTCAGTATCACGCATGAGGCGATTGCAAAGCACATGGGTTCGGCGCGCGAAGTCGTAACCCGTATGCTCCAGTATTTTCAAAACGAAGGAATGGTCACCCACTTTCGCGGAGGCGTCACCATCACCGACCGAAAAAAATTGGAAAGCCTTCTCAAGTATTAATTTTCGGATGCTGAGTTGTTTTGCTTCCGCTTGCTTTCCGCTGCCGCACAGCAGGGAACGCTTTTGACCGGATTGCATTTATGAGTCAGCTGTAGTAAGATAAAATTAAAATATTGATTAAAATTGATACGGAAAATCCGTACCATAATATACGCTCAACAAAATCCTGCGAAGCGGAGGCTAACCTCATGCAAGACGAAAAACAAGACATGAATTTTAAAAATACGAAAGCCGAAACAAAACCTGCGGATTATGTGTTTGCACTGGATATCGGTACCCGTAGTATCATCGGTATCGTCGGGGTACCGCAGGGCGATATGCTGCGCATTGCCGCAGTTGAAGCTGTGGATCACCCCAAGCGCGCCATGATTGACGGGCAAATCGAGGACATTGAACAGGTAAGTAAGGTCGCGCTGCTTGTGAAAGAGCGGCTGGAA
>DAMDEB010000002.1:34044-36075 GCA_032090075.1 Caproiciproducens sp. | reverse complement strand
TGGAAAAACGGCGCAGTTAACAGCTGAAACGGGTTTGTGTCGCCGCTGCGGGACGCGCGCTGAAAACGCAAAAAGCCGATTATGAGCTCACGCTGACCCAGTCTCAGGTGATTGACGAAGAACTGGTCAGCCGCCTGGAAGCGGGTGCGATTGAAGCGGCCGAACGGCAGTTCAGCCCGGAAAGCAATGACAGTAAGCATGTTTTTTACCTTGTCGGCTATTCCGTTGTCCAGTATTCGCTGGATGATTACCCCATATCAAACCTGTTGGATCATCGTGGGCAGCGAATCGGAGTGGAGGTCATCGCGACCTTTTTACCGCGCGAGGTAGTTGACAGCCTGTATACGACCATGCACAAGATTGGTCTTGACGTTGCCAGCCTTACCCTTGAACCGATTGCCGCCATGAACGCCGCGATTCCGCAAAACCTTCGGCTGCTGAATTTGTCGCTGGTCGATATCGGCGCGGGCACATCGGATATTGCCGTTTCAAAGGACGGCGGCGTTGTGGGTTACACAATGGCAACCGTGGCGGGGGATGAAATCACCGAGGCCATTATGAAAAAATATCTTGTTGATTTTGCGGGCGCGGAAGATATTAAGTTGAAAATAGGCGAAGAAGACGACATCTCCTTTAAGGATATTCTTGGATTTGAACATACCGTTACCCCGCAGGACATAAAGCAGGAGATTGAGCCTGTAATGCGTTCCCTTTGCAGTGAAATTGCAGAGCGCATTGTACAGGTCAACGGCGCATCACCCTCTGCCGTGTTTTTGGTCGGAGGAGGCAGCAAGCTGCCCGGCATGTGCGCCTGTGTGGCCGAGTGCCTGAATTTGGAAGCCAACCGGGTTGCCATCGGCGGCAATAACTTTATGATGAATGTCGCTTCAACCGACACGGATATCACCGGGCCGGAGTACGCGACTCCGCTCGGAATCGCCATCTCCGCCGCGCTCAATCTGATTAACGACAGCTTTTCCATCACGCTGAACGGCGACAAGGCCAAACTGTTCCGAAGCGGTAAGCTCACCGTACTGGACGTACTGCTGATGAACGGTTACAGCTATAATCAGCTCATCAGCCGTTCCGGTCAAAGCATGGTCATCGAACTCAACGGAGAAAACAAGATTGTTTACGGCGGGCATCCAACTGCGGCGCGTATTTTGCTGAATGGCAGCGAAAGCAATATTTCTGCCGTGATCAAGGCCGGCGACAGCCTTCTGTTCGAGCCGTCCATTGCCGGAGCGGACGCACAGCCTACCCTAAAAGACGTGATGCCCCTTGAAGAGCCTTTTACGGTTACGTTCAATCATACGGATTTTCTGATTGCTGCGCGCGCCACGGTAAACGGGAAGCCCGCACAATCAGATCAAAGACTGTACGCGCACGATACAGTGAAAACCGAACGAATTGCCACATTGGGTGATTTTATCCATACATACGGTATGAGCGAAAGCAAGCCGATTTGGGTCAACGGACAAGCTGCCGATTCCGATTATAAACTGGCCGCCGGGGATATTCTGAGCTATGCCGCTGAAAAGCAGACAGCCGAAGAGCCGCCTGTACCGACAGAACCATCTGTACCTGTGGAGCCGGCTGTTGTTTCTTCTGATTCCGCCCCGGAACCGGTCGTTGTTCCTCCGCAGGACACTGTTTTTATTCATCTTACGCTGAATCACGCCCCCCTGCAGCTGACACCCCTGCCGGATAAAACGCCGTACCGTTTGATTGATATGCTGAATTTGGTGGACATTGATTTTTCCAAGCCGCAGGGTAACATCATCCTCCATGTAAACGGGCAGGATGCCGCGTACCTGCAAGCACTCGCAGACGGCGACCGTGTGGATATTTACTGGGAAGACGCATAAACCCCCTGTAATACATAAAGAAGCTCCGGAGTTGGGATTTCTCCCGACGTAACCGAAGCTTCTTTTTTTATTATTTTAATTCATTTTAACATCCAGCAGTTTCAAAATGCTTTGCGGCTGGAGGTTCGCCTGCGCAAGCATTGCCATGCCTGCCTGCACCAGT
>DAMDEB010000002.1:33103-34034 GCA_032090075.1 Caproiciproducens sp. | reverse complement strand
CCAGTATGCTATGCTTCGTTAGCTCCATCATTTCCTTTGCAATATCCACGTCCCGGATACGACTTTCGGCGGAGGTTAAATTTTCTGCCATGGTGCCAAGATTACTCAGCGTACGTTCCAGCCCGTTTTGTGCGGCCCCCAAGTCTGCCCGCGCACCTGAAACACTGTCAATCCCTTTTTGGATAAGGCCAATCGCATCCAACGCATCCTGCTGTGTGCCGATGGACGCCTTGTCAATACCCATTCCCTTTGTACTCATATTCGGAATGTAAAATGTGAACTGGCTGGCCGCGCTGCTGTCTGCGCCGACCTGAAGCGTCATTCCGTCTTTTTTGGAAGGGTCGGGCGCGCCCGGATTTTTTGCAAGATCGCCATTGAGCAAATTGGTTCCGTTAAATTGTGTGGAACCCGCTATGCGGTCAATTTCCTGTTTGAGGGCGTCAAATTCCTTGCTTGAATTTTTTCGGTCCGTGTCATTCTGATAAGTGCCGTTCGAGGATTGCACCGCAAGCTCCATCATTCTTTGCAAAATGGAATGGGTTTCGTTCAGATTCCCCTCGGCAGTCTGAATTAAGCTGATTCCGTCCTGTGTGTTCTGCTGGGCGGCCTCCAGCCCGCGAATCTGCGAACGCATTTTCTCCGAAACCGCGAGTCCCGCCGGGTCGTCCGCCGCGGAATTGATGCGATACCCGGACGAAATCCTCATGATGCTTTTATTGCACAGCGCCTGATTAATCGCAATCTGCCGCAGTGCAAACATTGCGCTCATATTATGTTGAATACGCATTGTAAAACTCCTTGACAAATTCGTCCACAGCAAATCTTTTCGCCGTGCTCCGCTTATAGTTCTATTATATAATATATCGTCCGTTCCGTTAATAAATTTATATGATTCTCAAAAAATATTAAATCAATTTATTGGACGAAACGG
>DAMDEB010000002.1:29516-33093 GCA_032090075.1 Caproiciproducens sp. | reverse complement strand
ATCAATAATCGCATAAACAAACGGTCGGTCAAAAACAATTTTTGGGGGTTCAGTTACCGGCATTGAACTTGATGCAGCCATGCTGACCGACGTAGCGGCACCGGCCTTTGTACCGGCTTCATCAACCTCTATAAAGGTTTTATGCAGTACGTCTCCAATATATATATTTCCCTGCGCCGTACTTCCCATGTTTTTGAAATCGGCAGTATCGCCGTCAAAGGCATCGGTCAGGCCAAGCGATTTCAGCGGATCGTTCAAATCTACCTTGTATTCGTATTTAAATTTCGGCAGCCAGCAGTCCGCCCTTTTGTTTTCGGAAGAATTCATCAGCTTCAAAAAGCTGTCGCCGGTCATCTGGCTGATATAATCCTCCAGACTTGTTCCTGTTTTTGGGAGGATGGCCGCGAATGCAAAGCGGTCATCCTTAAATGGTTTCACCATTCCGTCCGCTCTCTCATCGTGGATATAGGTTTCTTCCGAGGACATGAACGAAGTAGAAATGACTCCCTTTGCGGTGTGAAAGTCCTTGCTGCTGATGTCATATTTTAGATAACCCTTCCTCCAGTCCGCCTCAAAGTACAGGGTATTAATCAGGTACATCACGGTATTGTCGTCGATTTTATCAACCATTTTATCAATTTTGCCGTTTGTATTTTCTTTCACCCAGTTATTGATTTTATTGACTGCTGCTTTCTTGGTAAAATCAAGCTGAAACGCACCCGCTCCGAAATAGTCCGCGTTTTTTTGCAAAAAGCCTTTTTCTACTTTCAGGTTTTGATTGCGGTACCAAATCGAGTTGGCAATTTGCAGCTTTCCATCCTTGATTGACTCCAACTTATTCGTCAGATTGTAGTAGTTATGGTTCAGCTCGTTGATACTCAGCCCGCCGCCGAGCATATTTTCAAACTGTTTTAACGTGTTTCCGCCCGCGCCGTTTGCCGTCATGCCAAGAGCAAGGTACACCGATACCGGAGAAACAAGCGAGTTTGTGTCCTTTTTAACGGACTTTTGAAACAAATTGACAGAAAAGTCCGCCGCAGGATTAATGAAATCCTTGTTTATTGAACTGCTAACATCTAATTTGTTCGGTGTAATGCCATCCATCAGGTTTTCTGAAGCCTGTACCGTGTTGACCGGAGAAAACACATTGCTGAACAGCAGCGCACAAACAAGTACAACCGCAAACGCCGGAACAAGAACAAATTTTAAAGGACGCTTTTTCTTTTTTTTGTAATCCCGACTTTTTTCTCCCGTTGGATTTTTCAACAGTCGCACTGTTTTTTGTTGAAAATCATCGGACGCTTTAATTGTATTTAACTCGGAGATATATTTTTCTTTATTCATCATCAAAACCTCCTGTCAGAGATTCCTTCAGCAGCTTTCGCGCTCGGTGCAGCCAGGAAGAAACCGTGTTTTCCTTCTTCTGTAAAATATTTGCAATTTGGGCAATCGTCATGTCCTCATAATAATGCAGATAAATCACATTTCTAAATTTGACAGGCAGACGCAGCACCGCGTCCAAAACCTCGGTGTTTTCATCGTGCATAGGAATATTCTCATTTAGTGCCGCTCTTTTTTTGAACCACGAGGATTTCAGAAAATCCTTGCACAAATTGACGGTAACGCGAATAATCCACGCCTTTTCATGCGTGGAATTTTCAAAGTCAGGGTGGGTCGTAATCAGCTTGAGAAAGACCTCCTGCGCAATGTCCTCCGCGTCCGCCATACTTTTCAGGTTTTGAAACGCAATACGGATTACCATGTCCGAATATTTGAGTAAAACCGTTTGAATTTGATCATCGACGTCGATTGATGTATTCACTCTTTCTGCCCCCTTCCGCATAGAATACGATTCAAAAACAGCTCCGCTTGCAGCAAAGATAAAACCGGTAAAAATATTTCATCTTTTTGGTATTATATTTCGATTACAGTATATTCTTCTTTGTTCTGTTTTTCAATTAAAATAAGTAACTCCATGCAACATTCGTCTATAAAGTTGGGAAAGATAATCCTTGCCAATATCATTTGATAGAGATAGAATGAAGTCAGTAATATAGATGGAAAATTTATCATATAAGGAGGGAATCTTCATGTTGTCGGCAAAAGCAAAAGATCTGATTGAACAGGGAAAGTACGACGAAAATCTGTCCTATCTTTATGTGTGTGACTTTCAAAAGGTTGCTCAGTACCGTAAGCGATTGATTCGGGCGGTGGAAAGCTTTGAAAAACTGTTCGGTGCTGCTCGGGATATCAACATATTCAGCGCACCGGGGCGTACCGAGGTGGGCGGCAACCACACAGACCATCAGCGCGGCCGCGTGCTTGCGGCGAGCGTAAATCTGGATGTCATCGCCGTTGTCGCGGTCAATGAAGGCAACCGAATTCAAGTCAAGTCCGAAGGGTACCCCATGGACGCGCTCAACGCAGCTGATTTGGACGTGAACGAAACGGAATACAACACCTCAATTGCGCTGATTCGCGGTATTGTCGCTCAATTTAACGGGCTCGGTTACAAAATCGGCGGCTTTGACGCATACACTACGTCAAATGTACTCAGCGGCTCCGGGCTTTCTTCCTCGGCTGCTTTTGAAGTACTGATCGGAACAATGGTCAATGACTTGTACTGCGGCGGCAAGGAAAGCGCACTGAAAATCGCACAAATCGGCCAATACGCTGAAAATATCTATTTCGGCAAGCCCTGCGGGCTGATGGATCAGGCTGCAAGCTCGGTCGGCGGTTTTATTACCATTGATTTTAAAGACCGCGCGCTTCCAAAGGTACAGCAAATTCACTTTGACCTTGCAAAATATGGTTATGCGCTGTGCATTATTGACACCAAAGGCAGCCACAGCGACTTAACGCCGGACTACGCGGCAATTCCGGCGGAGATGAAAGCCGTTGCGGCTTTCTTCGGTAAAGAGGTACTTTCTGAAATAGATGAAACCGAATTTTTTGCCAGCCTTGCAAGGGTGCGTGAAAAAGCGGGTGACCGCGCAGTTTTGCGCGCGATTCATTTCTTTGCTGAAAACGAAAGAGTGCTAAAAGAAGTCTCCGCCTTAAAATCCAATGACTTTGATGAGTTCAAACGGCTCATTATCGAAAGCGGATACTCCTCCTTTATGTATCTGCAAGATGTATTTTCTCCGTCCCATGTGCAGGAGCAGGGCGTTTCTTTGACGCTCGCGCTGTGCCAAAAATTTCTTGACGGCGAGGGCGGTGCCTACCGTGTGCACGGCGGTGGTTTTGCCGGAACGGTGCAGTCCTTTGTACCGGTTGACTTTCTTGATGAATTTACGGCGAAAATGGAAGCCGTATTAGGCGGAGGAAGCTGCCACACACTGTCTGTCCGCCCGGTCGGCGGAACAAAAATCCTATAAATAACAACTGCATACAGCAAAAGACTTTTTGAATTACTTGGAGGACTTATAAAATGGCTGAACTAAGATGGCATCCTTTGATAAAAGACTGGATTATGATTGCTTCAAACCGGCAGGGACGTCCGCAAATGCCCAAGGATTACTGCCCGTTCTGCCCTCAGTTCGGCAATGTTCCGGACTATGACGTGCTGAAGTACGAC
>DAMDEB010000002.1:22914-29506 GCA_032090075.1 Caproiciproducens sp. | reverse complement strand
CAATGACTTTCCGGCGCTCTCACAAAATCCGCCCGAACCGGACGACGTTGCGACCGACTTCTTCAAGGTGAAACCGAGCTACGGCAAGTGCGAAGTAATTCTGTACTCCCCCGGTCACACCGTGACCATGCCTGAACTTTCCGATGCGCACATGAAGAAGCTTGTGGATTTATGGTGTGAGCGTTTTGACGCGATGCGTTCGGATGAAAAAATAAAATATGTGTTCCCGTTTGAAAACCGCGGCGATGTTGTTGGCGTGACCATGCCCCACCCGCACGGGCAAATGTACGGCTATTCGTTCCTGCCGAAAAAGCTGGAACTTGAAACCGACGCTGCAAAAGAGTATTATAGTGAGAAGAACGAGTGCCTGTTCTGTGATATGCTCAAAAACGAACTGAAAGAAAACAAGCGCATTATCTTCAAAAATGAATATTTTACCGTGTTTCTTCCGTTCTATTGCGAATACCCTTACGGCGTGTACATTATCGCGAACCGCCATACGGAATATATGACGAACTTTACCGACGACGAGAAAATGTCGCTTGGTCTGACGATTCGGGACACCGTCGGGATGCTCGACAGCTTGTTTGATTATCGGTTCCCCTACATGATGTGCATGCACAACGCTCCGGTCAACATGGGGGACTATTCAAAGGATTTTCATTTCCACATTGAATTTTTCCCGCCTATGAGGAGCGCCGACAAGCAAAAGTTCAACGCTTCCAGTGAAACAGGCGCTTGGGCTAACTGCAATCCGACCTGCCCCGAGGAAACCGCAGAGGAACTTCGCGGGGCATACAAACGTTATAAGGAGAAACAAATATGAAAGTATTAGTTACCGGCGGCGCGGGCTATATCGGCTCCCACACCTGCATAGAGCTTTTAAACAACGGCATGGAAGTCATTGTAATGGATAATTACTGCAACTCGTCCCCCGACGCACTGCGCGCAGTCGAAAAACTGACCAACAAGACTTTCCCGATTTACGAATGTGATATGCTCGATTATGACGGATTTGAGAAAATTTTTAAAGAAAACAAAATTGACGCGGTCATTCATTTCGCGGGATTAAAGGCAGTCGGTGAGTCCGTCAGCAAACCGCTGGAATATTACCATAACAACCTGACCGGTACCATCAATCTGTTAAGACTGATGAAGAAATATGAGGTCTATCAGCTGGTATTCAGTTCCTCCGCAACCGTTTACGGAATGAACAATACGGCTCCCTTTAACGAGGATATGCCTCTTTCCACCACCAATCCGTACGGCACAACCAAGCTGATGATTGAAAACATTTTACAGGACGTCTGCTTTGCCGACAAAAACTGGAAGGTTGCGCTGCTGCGCTACTTCAACCCGATTGGCGCACACGAAAGCGGACTGATTGGCGAAAACCCGAACGGGATTCCGAACAACCTGATGCCTTACATTATGAAGGTTGCGGTCGGTGAGCTCCAGTGCCTCAGCGTTTACGGCGACGACTATCCGACACCGGACGGAACCGGCGTGCGCGATTATATCCATGTTTGCGACCTTGCCACCGGCCACCTGAAAGCGCTTGAAAAACTCCCGCATATTGAGGGCGCACAGGCTTATAACCTCGGCACCGGCAAAGGCAGCAGCGTACTCGACGTGGTACACGCGTTTGAAAAGGCGAGCGGCAAAACCGTAAAGTACCAAATTGCTCCGCGCAGAGCCGGTGACATCGCCGAATGCTACGCCGACGTTACAAAGGCGAAAAAAGAACTCGGCTGGGAAGCCAAGTACAGCCTTGACGACATGTGCAGGGATAACTGGAATTTTATAAAAAATAAGTAATCCTGATAAACTCAATAAATCAAGCGGCATTAGTGAAAAGCTAATGCCGCTTTTTTGCATGGATTTATAAAAATATAATAAAATAATTTATATAATTACAAATTTGTTATAATAATTGACAAATATTCTAAAATAACATATAATTTAAATGTAATATAAGAATATTTATTTAGAAATATAACAGTTGTTCCTTTATTGAAAAAAATATTTTTAAAATCTGTAACAAAACGATGGGCTTAATCGTTATATTAATAGAAGGAATAATTTGGATTTCATGCGCGCGCGTTGAAATATAAAAAATAAAGGAAAGGGGTGAATCCAGTGGCACCGTAGCGGGGTGAAAAATTCCTCTTCTAAATCACCATGAGTTTTTGTTCGACTATAAACAATGGATTTAAAATGAAGGAGAATTTAATACTATGAAAAAGAATCTGAAAAAAATTGTTAGCTTGGTTTTGGTACTGGCAATGACTTTGGCTATTTCTGTTCCGGCGTTCGCGGCAACTGCCGGTGAAGTCAATGCTATCTCAGTAGTCAAGAGTCAAAATAGCTCTAAAAATTCTATCGCTTATCAACAAAGGTTAAAAGAATTAGAAATAGTGAAAGAAAACTTGAAAGGTACTCCCGGGTTTAATGCCAAAATTAATGAAGAGAACACGATTGAGATTTATACTGACCAAGTGGACCAAATAAATAAGCAAGCGACTTTGTCTGGGAGTGGCCTTGTATATGGGCCATGGTTTGGCGGATATGATAGTGTCTATCAAATGTCTCCTTCAGAAACTGCAAAACTCGGGGTTGTAATGTCCAGTGCAATAATTCCATTTCTGAGCTCTTATGCTATTGCAGTTGCAGTTGCCGAGTCACTCACAAATACAATTGGGAATACACTTGTGGTAACTCCTGGTCAATGGGTTAAAGTAGACAGAAGAAAAAGTTATAGAGAAGTAAAATATTCTGATGGTGAATTTGCATATTTTCAGACAAGAATAGGCGCTTCTGTTACAAGATCAGACACATATCTGGGTTCTGGTGAAACTATAATTTCTGGAGGAATGTGGTGATTGAAAAAAAGATATGAATGACTTTATAATTCAGTGCATTATTGCTATACTTGGTATTGTTACGGCATATTTGCCAAATGATATGTACATTTTCAAGATAGTTGGCATAATAATGTTTAATATTTTGGTATGGAGAAAACAAATACAGAAATTAGTATCCAGACGCAATAAATGATTTCACCTATAACTTACCATCTATACAGCAAGCCGGCAGCACACACTGCCGGCTTATGCTGATAGAAACAAAATATCGTAACCTCAAAAAAAGGGCATATGTAAGACTTATATTACAGCTGCGGAAAATAGTTTTATTGGTTGCTATTATAGAACCTTAATATGATTTTTTAAATCGGGGGGATTTGGGTGAAAGAATATAGGTTGGCAAATACTCAATATAACATAATTACGGTCTTATTGCTGTTTGTATTGCCCCCTGTGGGAATTGCTTTGCTTTGTTCGAGCAGAATTATTTTGCCATTAATCGGAAAAATACTTATCGTTGTAATCGATGTTTTTTATTTTTTAATTGTTCTAATGATAATGATCTATAGCATTTGAAAACAACTTCCATATTTTATCTTTTATAAAAAACAAATAATTGATGGCGGGCATGGGTACTTTTGAAGAACTCATGCCCGCCATTATATTTTAAAGTATATTTCTTTTAAAATATTCTGACGATGACAATTGCAAATTGTAATGCTATAATAAAAAGATGAAAGAAGGGGAAATCGAATGCTGATTTGCATACAAGCCATTCAGAATGATGCAGACCATACCATGGTGGAAGAGCTTTATCACCAACATTACAGTACCATGCTGTACATAGCTCAGGGCATTTTAAAAGACCGATACCGTGCGGAAGATGCCGTTTCTCAGGCTTTTATTAAAATAATTGACAATCTGCAAAAATTTTCTTTTGAAAACTGTAACAAAACAAAGGGGTTAATCGTTATCATTGTAAGAAATATTTGTTATGACATTCTGAAAGCCGATAAGAGGCATAACCTGGTCGAATTGGAAGAAGCCGAGGGTGTTTCGCAATCTTCAGAGGACGCCCCGTTGGAACGTCTTCTGTCGGAAGAGAACAACAAGGCTTTAATTGCCCTTTTATCTGACTTGAATGAAAAGTCCGGAAGCGTTTTGAAACTGAAATATTTATACGGTTATTCCGATGGTGAAATAGCCAAGATGCTTGATATTACGCCGGAAAATGTTCGTGTGCGATTTTACCGCGCAAAAAAAGTTCTTATGGAAGAGATCAAGAAACGGGGGAGCGAAAATGAATAAATCTGAACTTTATGACAGAGTGTTTGAAACCTTTCTGCAAGCGGCTGTCGAAGAAAACTTTCAAGGGGAGCTAAATGCCTTGCCTGCGGAAGAAGCTTTAAGAAAAGAATACGCTCCTTCGCCGGAGCAAAAACAAAGAATTCAAAAAGCAATTCGGAAAGCGTATTATAAATCGTTGCGTCACAAAGCCGCGAGTATCGCCAAAAAGGTCGCTGTTATTGTTGCCATCATTGTTCCAATATCACTGGGAAGCCTGTTGAGCGTGGAAGCTTCCAGAAACGCCATCTTCAACTCCGTTTTGGACTGGAAATCCGACCATGTGGACATTCACTTTCAGGAAGACAGTTCCGGTCTGCCCCGCAAGTCCGTGCAGGGTGCGGAAGAAGTGAGCTTGTATCAGCCGCAATATCTTCCCGATGGATTTGCCAAGAGTGAGGCTGTTAAATTTGGCCCGACCCTGCAAACAAAATACCTGAACAAAGAAAACGTGTCCATTATTTTTGACCAAACCCCGTTATCAAAGGAAGGAACAATTGCCCTTGATACGGAGCATTCAACGTTCCGTGAAATAATGATAAATGGGCAGAAGGCCTCCCTGTTTGCGGCAAATACACCGGAGGATAATACTTTTATACTGTGGCAGGACAAAAAAACAAGTTTCATGCTCTGCTCGACAGTCGACCAAAAAGAATTGATAAAAATGGCCGAAAATATAAAAGCAGAAAATAATTAAAAATATTTGGAAAAAACTGTAACAAAACGAAGGGGTTAATCGTTTATATAGTAGAAGGTAAAAAGAATGTGCGAACGCGTGCGTGCATTGAAATAAAATTTTTGAGGAAAGGGGCGAATCCATTGGGCTTTTAACGGGGTAAAAAATTCCTCTTTTGAATCATGGTCGAATATTAACAAGAGATTTAAAATGAAGGAGAATTCAATACTATGAAAAAGAATTTAAGAAAAATCGTTAGCTTGGTTTTGGTGCTGGCAATGACTTTGGCAATTTCCGTGCCTGCGTTTGCGGCGGAAACTCCTCCAGCGGCTAAAAATTCAAATTCGAGCGAAAATAATGTTAAAGAAATATCCACTCAAGTTAAAGACATCTCACGTGAAGAGTTTTTGGAAAACTTTGCCAAACAGAAAGGTATATCATTAGACGAAGCCGATAAAATTGACAAAGCCCAAACACAAACTGATTACCAACAAGAGCTTGCAAAGCATAGAACATCTTCCCAGCTTTCGGCTCTTTCTGTGTCTCCGCTGGCTGTAAGTGAAACAGTATACAAACAAATTACTAAAACTTATAACACGGGCAGCAGTGGTAGCTTTTGGTCTCAAGTTGTAGTCATTATTCAGGTAAAACTTCAAAGATATAATTCGAGTAGCTATGGTACTTATCAAAAATTCACACAAATTTTAAGCGTAGGTGCCAGTTCAAAGGGTTCCGGTATCTCCACTTGGAATACGATAGCTCAATCTGCTGACATAACTGGAGATTCAAGCTATGGCAACAAATTGGTGATGATGCTTTCCGGAAATGTTGAAATTGCTGTCTCATCCTCACTTCAAGCAGGCGCCAATTCTGCAGGTTTTTCCATAAGTGCTACTGTTGGCAACACAAACTACTTCAGGAAATTTGTGCAGATAAATGAAACCTTGAGCTCAAATTACGATTTAACCTAACAACTTAGATGGTGGGGTGGTTTTAAAAAATGAAATCTTTCAAGCACAGCAAAAAAACAAGAGTGCTTATCATAACAGCACTATGCTGTGTCGTGATAGCGATTGTGTATGGCGTGTCTGTTTCTATAAATGATAATAAACCGGAGCCAAGCACAGTTCGCTACACCGGCAGCGTTGGCTCGTTTAGTGTCGATTTTACACGTTTTACCGATTACGATGCTTTCCTGAAGGCGAAATCCTCTGACATCCTTATTTATAATTCAAAAGAAGAGATGCAAAATCCGCCCGGACAGGGGTATATAGCAGGTGTAGTCGGATTTCATGGTAAGAGTGAGTTTAAAAAGTGTGAACTTGAGTTAATCAGGGAGAGCAGCTGGAATACTTGGGCTATTCCTATGAATATGGTGCTCGGAAAGGAGGGTCCTGCCAGCCTACCGTTCACTTCTTCTGACTTTAATGATTCCTCAAAAAACATCTACAAAACAGCGATTATCCGGTTTGAAGGAAAAGAAGCCGTTATACCGCTAACCAAGAGTTGAGCATCATATTTTATAAACAATAAATATCTCACTTGCAACTAACCATCTATACAACAGGCCGGCAGCACACGCTGTCGGCCTGTTGTTGTTTTTGTACAGAAATTCATTCCCCGGTATCATATCGTCTTTCAACCAAAACTTTCAGCTTTATATCGTTATCCCCTCAGGCTTTGAAGAATTTCCTCAGCGTTTGCTTTC
>DAMDEB010000002.1:18309-22904 GCA_032090075.1 Caproiciproducens sp. | reverse complement strand
CGTAACGGCGCGATAAGGGACGCGAACATAGTGGCTGCTCTCCAAATTCACTGCGTCGGCGGGGTCTTTTCCCGAGGCAACGCAATAGGATAAATCAAACATTGCCTTGGCCTGCCCTTGTGCATCGTTAAATACCGTGCCAAACATTCCGCCGTCCTCAATGGCATTGATGCCATTTTCCGTTGCATCGATACCTACCACAACGGGCTTGACCTTCAGTTTGCTTTCCTTCAGCGTGTCAATCGCGCCGAGCGCCATGTCGTCATTATTACTGAAAACCACTTCAATCCGGTCGCCCAACTTTGCAAGCCACTGCGCCATTTTCGCCGAACCCTGCGCACGCTGCCAGTTGGCTGTGTCGTTTGCCAGCTTTTCCACTTGGATTCCCGCGTTTGTGACAGCCTTAATTGAATACTCCGTTCTTAGCAGCGCGTCCTGATGCCCCTGCTCGCCCTCAAGCATCACATACTGAATTTTTCCGTCTCCGTTTTTATCAATCTGCTTACGGTCCTTTTTGAAAGCATTTGCAATGATTTCACCCTGCAGGCGACCGGATTCGGCCGCATCCGCCCCAACATAATAAGCACGGTTCCACATGCGTAAATCCTCCTCAACCGGTTCACGGTTAAAAAAGACAACCGGAATATTGGCCGCTTTTACCTTATCCACAATCACCGCGGCGGCAGTGCGGTCAACCATGTTGACGCAAATTACATTGTAATTCTGTGAAATAAAGCTGTCCACCTGATCATTTTGCAGTGCCTGACTCGACTGCCCATCGACAATATTAATCACAATTTTTTTGCCGGTCTCTGTTTCCTTTTCCTTGGAAACCTTTTCAAGGTATGCACAGAGGCTGGTGACAAAAGTGTCGTCCTTGCGGTAGACAGTCACGCCGATTTTGACTGTCTCGACTTTTCCGCTGCTGTTGTTGGAGTCGCACGCACTAAGAGAAGAAAGCAACACAGCCGCGGCCAAAACGATTGCCATGGATTTCATAAAGCTTTTCATTTCAATCCTCCATCATCTTACAAATGGGAAGAGCAAACGCTGATTGTCGGAATTGTACATGTTCTCATGGTCTATAATTGCAAAATTAATATTGGTATTCGCCGTGTTATAATTCTTATTGATATGGTTGATTGCTGTTTTTATGCTGAGATACCCCAAGTTATACTCATTCTCCACACCGATAGAATTGATAATCCGGTCGTCAAGCAGCGAAACGACTGTGTTGGTTCTTCCAATCCCGTAAATTCGCACCTGTTTGCTGCCCGTTTTCAGTAAGTCCCGCTCCGCTTTGGCGGCAGCCTCCAATGTTGCACCGTCCAGCGCAATCAGCGTGTCGGCGCTGCTGCTTTGGAGCAAGCCTTTGGCGGTGTCGTAAGCCTCCTGCGGGTCATCGGGAATATTCCAGTATTCAACCTGCCTTTTAGCAGAATTCAGCTGACGCGTCACACCCAGATATCGCTGATTGATATTGCTGCAATCCATGCTGTTTTGCAGAATTGCGATACGGTTATCCGAAATACCATTATTGATTACCGCCTTGGCGAGCGCGCCGCCAAGCTGAAGATTGTCGCAGGAAATGTATGGCAGATCCTTCATACCCTCAACCGTTGACTGCATGGTAATAACCGGAACGCTTTTCTGGGCTTTTGAAATCGGCTGTTTTAAATCCTTGGAATTGACCGGCGCAATGACAATTGCTTTCGCCCCGTTTTTAATTTCTCGCTGCAAAAGTGAAATTTGTTCCTGAACGTCGTTGTCGCGCGCCAAGGTGATAAAACTAACCTCCGCATTCAGATCCCGCGCTGCCTGATCAATTCCCTGCTTGATGGTGGTACTGCTTTCCGCGCTTTTACTGCGGTAGATGACCGATATTTCGTAAGGGTCGCTGTTCTTTTTTTCAAATATACGGTCTTTGTTTAAAAGGGCGAAGGACACCGCAAACGCAAGCAAAATCAAAATAAATACCATGATTTTTTTCTTTGTCATTTTGCGGTACCTCCTTTGCTCACGTCCAACTCCTCCAAGGTCTTCACCGGCAGGTGAATTCTGGCGGTTGTTCCCTCGTCCGGCTCACTGTAAATCGAAAGGCCGTATTCTGCGCCGAAGTAAAGCTGAATGCGCTCCTGCACATTTTTCAGCCCGATGCCCGAACCTTTGCTGCGCTTTTTCGTGGTTTCCTCCGTCAACAGTGCTTCGGCCTGTTCCTGCGGCATTCCGAGACCGTTATCTTCAATATCAATAAACAAATCGCCGCCCTCGCAATAAGCTTTAATGATAATTTCACCATCTCCGCTCATAAATTCCATACCATGATAAATCGCGTTTTCCACCAGCGGCTGAACAATCAGTTTGATTGTAGCGCATTGCAGCACCGCCGGTTCAGTGATAATTTCATAGCTGAATTTATTTTTATAGCGCATTTTTTGGATGGTCAGGTAATTTCGCACATGCTCAAGCTCATCCTCTACCGTGATGATATTTTTACCTTTGGAAAGGCTGATACGGAACAGCCTTGCAAGCGCCGTAACCATTGTGACTGCGCCCTCGTAGCGCTCATTTTCAATCATCCACACAATGGAATCCAGCGTGTTGTACAGGAAATGAGGGTTAATCTGGGACTGAAGCGCATCCAGTTCGCTTTTTCGCTTAGACTCCTGTTCCGCAACGATATCATCCATCAGCTTGCGCATCTGATTGACCATGGACCGTATTGTCTTGCCCAAATGCTGCACCTCATAGGAGCCCGCAATCGAAATATCCACTCCGCTCAGTTCCCCTGTTTCCACATCTTTTACCGAGTGCTCCAGTTCCATAATCGGGTTGGCAATGCGCGAGGACAGGAACATGTTGACGAAAATCAGCAGGAAGACGGCGAAGAAAATAAAGAACAACGCGAAAATTTTAATCTGATTATAGGTTGAGGTAATATCGGCGGTAGGTGTCACGGCGATAATTTTCCAACCGGTATAACCCGCCGTTTTTACGGTGATGACACGCTGCTGCCCCTCAAACGTTTCGTTATGGCTGCCATCATCATATTTTGCGGCGGCGTAATTATTTTCATGGATCAAATTGGAGTAAATCAGCTGCTGGCGGGGGTGATAGATGATTTCGCCGTTGCCGTCTATCAGATAAATATATCCTGATTCGCCCAGATCAACATTCTTACAGATTTGTTCGATTCCGCTGAAATTCATATCCACAAGCAGAACGCCGTGGGTAATTGAGCCGGCGTTTGTCAGCTCGACCGAACGGCTGAGTGATACGACCCATCGGTATTTATTGTCGGGGTCGACAAACAAGTTTTGCACATGCGGCGTTGAAAAATGCAGGTTCTCAATTTTCCTTGTCGCATTGGCAAACCAGGCCTCACGGTTCACATTGGCGGACGGCTTAAGCTGCGCAAGCGGTTCAGAAGCAATTACCTTGCCGCTGTTGGAAAACACACCGATGCTGATCAGCAAATCACGGTTCGTTTCATACAGCAGGCTCATATCGTTGCTGATGTTATCGGTGGACAAATCAGCATTTTTAATAACGCGGTAATACATTGAATCCGAAATGCGCATCATGTTGCGCAGGTACGTGTCCAGATTTAAATTCACCTGATCCACCATACGGACGCTGTCTTCGGATATCATTTTTTCGCTTGAACTGATAAAACGCATCGAAAGGCTCGCGCCTACAATCACCATCCCCACAACCGCAACCGCAGTGAACGTAATGGAAATGGTAAACTGCAAGCTTCTTTTTTGCAAAAAATGGGTTGCTTTATCAATGATATCCTTTACTCTTTTACGCATGCGATCAACTCAATTATCTTTATTTTTCAATGCGATAAGATACTTACTTGCTCCTGTATTTTGACGGCGACACACCGAAATTTTTTTTAAATACATAGCTGAAATAATTCGGCTCAAAATAGCCAACTTTTTCGGCAATGATATAGGTTTTGTCGCTCGTGGTATTTAAAAGGTTAATTGCCTGCTGAAGGCGCACCTCGGTCAGGTAGGCGACAAAGCTCATCCCCGTCTCACGTTTAAACACCGTCGAAAAATAAGCGGGGCTGACGTGCAGAAACGAGCACAGGCTTTCAACCGAAAGCTCGGTGTTATGATAATTTTCTTCAATGTACCGTTTGGCGTTCTGGGCAAGCAGTTTGGTGGAATCCATGCGCTCACGCTTGATCAGCGTACTGATTTTAATGCAGCACTCGGTGCACCACTGCTTCATTTCGGCGGGCGAATGAAGGGAAGCGATGATATTAACATAATTAAAACGATCACCGAAGATTTCTTCCGTACTTAATTCATATGCGCGCATCACCTTTAGAAGTGAAGTCATCATTTCCATCAGGTAGATTTGATACTGGCTGAATGGCAGAAGCTGCAATTCAAAACGTACGAAAAGGGCGCTGATTTGTTTGGCGATCTCCTCCTCCGAACCCATTTTAATCCCGTTGATGATTTCACGCTCATCGTGCTCGTCAAATTGGAGTTTTATGGAGGTGTCGGGTTCAATATCGGCAATATAAACCGCTTTGCCCGCGCCCATGGCGGCGCTGTAATCCAAGGCGTTCTGCG
>DAMDEB010000002.1:15671-18299 GCA_032090075.1 Caproiciproducens sp. | reverse complement strand
TTCTGCGCTTCGCGGTAGGAGTGCCGCACTTCGGTAAGATTTGAGCACACCGTACCCACGCCTGCCATCACCTTTACGCCGAGTACGCGTTCGGCAGATTTGCAGATTTCATTCATCCCGTTGATCAACTGCAAAATGCCTGTTTTGGGCTTCAGCTCCGCAATGACCGCGACGCAGTCGGAATACAAAAACCCAGTAAACGTGCAATAGGTTCCCAAAATTTCATCCACAGTACATTTCAGGGAAAATGGAATCAGCTCTTCTTCTCCGTGCAGCACGGCTCCGTCCTTTGCCGCGGAATCGGCGCGCACCAGCGCGACCGCCCAATGATCCGCCTGTGTAAGGTCAATATTTAGCAGAGGCGCTTGTGCCAGCAGGCGTTCCTCCGGAATCCGACCCTCAATCAGGCCGACCAGAAACTGTTCGCGCATGACGGGCAGGCTGTCCGTATAATTACGCCGAAGCATTTCCACATCGCGCTTTTCATCAAATTCACGGTCAAGCTTCTGCTTTAGTTTTTTAAGCGTCTCCATGAGTTCGGCGGCATTCACCGGCTTTAAAACATATTCGGCAACATTTAGTTTAATTGCTTTTTGAGCGTATTCAAAATCATCAAATCCCGAAAAAATAATCAGCTTGGTGGAGGGCATGACCACGCTAAGCCGCTCCCCAAGTTCCAGCCCGTTCATAAACGGCATTTTAATGTCGGTGATCACAACATCGGGGTGCAGATGCTCGGCTTTCTCCAGTGCTTCCAACCCGTTTTCAGCGTCGCCAGCAATGGTGTACCCCAAGCTTTCCCAATCTATTTTCTTGATAATACCTTCTCGTATTTCTTCCTCATCATCTACCAAAAGGACACGGTAAAGCGCCATGAAAAAGTCAACCCCAATCAGTCTGATCTTATGCGATAATTGTATCATTACTATATATGTTCTGCAATGAATAAATCCTTGAAAATGGTGCTAAATCTGCATTCCAAAATACAGCCCTTTTTCTGGGGAACTTGCCAACGGAAAAGGCAGCCCACACAGTTATGGCTGCGCGGACTGTCAAAAGAGGAATATCAAAAATGTGGGGTAATCTGATTATTTTCTTCTGTACTTGGAAAGGTCAAGGGCAACAGCAACGGCGATGATAACGCCCTTGAGAATCTGCTGCCACATCGGGCTTACGCCAATAAACTGCAAACCGTACTGAATAACGGAAAAAATCAGCACGCCGGTTACAATGCCGCGTATTTTACCGACGCCGCCGTTGAGCGAAACACCGCCGACCACACAGGCCGCGATGGCGTCAAGCTCATAGCCATTCCCGTAAGCGTTGCTTGCACCGGCAGTTCTCGCCGCTTCAAGTACACCGCCGATACCATACAGGCCGGAGGCAAGAATGAAGATGAACATGATGGTCGCAAACACATTGACGCCGGAAACGACAGCAGCTTCGCGGTTGCCGCCGATTGCGTAAACATTTTTACCAAACACTGTCTTGTTCAACACAAACCATATAATTACGCAGATAACCAGCGCAATGGGAATAAGAATCGAGATGCCGTCAAATACTCCCTTTTGCGAAAACAGCATGGTCTGACCAAGTGCGGTGAAATCGCTGCGGATACCGCCGATAGGCTGGGACCTGTTTGGCGGCATATCAAAGTACAGCGAACACGCGCCGAAAATCATAACCTGAGTCGCCAAAGTCGCGATAAACGGATGCATGTCGAAACGTGCAACAAGGAATCCGTTGAGAACGCCAAAAAGCAAGCAGGCAACGATAGCCGCAATAATCGGAAAAACAACCGGAATTTGCGGCAGGTTCGGGAAGAACCGGTTGCCGTAGGTTGGCGTCTGCAGCATGGAAGTCGAAATAACCGCCGCCAAGCCAACCATACGCCCGGCCGACAAGTCGGTACCGGCAATCAACAGTGTAAAGCAGATACCCAAAGCGATAATCAGCCTTGTGGAAGACTGCGTCATAATATCCAGTAAGACCTTATTCTGCATAAATCTTGGTTCAATAAACATGATGACAATAACCAGCAAAAGCAGTGCGAGTATAATTGCGTTATTGGTTAGAAATGATTTCGCTGTTCGCTGGGAAAAAACAACCTCACTGCCGATACGCTCCGCGTTCAAAATTTGAAGCAGGCCGTAACCGACAAGAATTACTCCGATTCCTATCACCCACCACGGCAAATCGTACATTGTTTTTTTATAAAAAGCAACTTTTAAGAGAACACCCACCAAAGCGAGCACAAAGCCGACTATTATGTAGACGATGGCAATTTTTTGGCGGGGTATTACTTTTTCTCTTTGCATACCTATAACCTCACTTTCTGATTTGAGTTTTATTTAACGAAGCGCGTCGCAAGACGCATCACTTCAATCTGATCGGCTTCAGCGCGGTTCAGCACACCGGAAACTTTGCCTTCACACATTACCATTACCCGGTCCGACATGCCTAAAAGCTCAGGCATTTCGGAGGAAATCATAATAATTGATTTCCCCTGCTTGATTAAGTCAAGCATAATGGTATATATTTCATACTTCGCGCCAACATCAATACCGCGGGTCGGTTCGTCCAAAATCAGAATATCCGGGTGCGTCAGCAGCCAGCGCGCAATCAGAA
>DAMDEB010000002.1:12732-15659 GCA_032090075.1 Caproiciproducens sp. | reverse complement strand
CACGTTCAGCTGAAGGTTTGCTTCCTTTGCGGCTTTTAATCGCTTAGACTGCCTAAGTACGCCGTGATTTGCGTATGTCTTCTGGCTGGCGATAACGGTGTTGTCCAAAACGGAAAGAATGGGGAACACTCCGCTTGCGCGGCGCTCTTCGGTCAAAAGAGCAAGCCCGTGTTTTTTCGCGTCCTGAACCGATTTCACCTTAAATCGCTCCCCGTCTTTTTCCACTTCGCCCGATACAATTGCACGAAGTCCAAAAAGCGCTTCGACCAACTCAGTACGCTGCGCGCCAACCAATCCGCCGATGCCGAGGATTTCTCCTCTGTGAAGCTCAAAGCTGACGTGCTGGAACGATTTCGGAAGCGGTGAACACAAGTCCTCTGCTTTCAACACAACCTCTGTACCGGGAATGTAATCTTTTTCCGGGAACCGGTTTGTCATATCACGCCCGACCATGCGGTTAATGATCAGATCGGTGGTCAGTTCGCCTGACGGCCAGGTGCCGACATACTGACCGTCGCGCATGATGGTGACTTCATCGGCAATTTTGAGGATTTCCTCCATTTTATGGGATATGTAAATAATTGCACATCCCTTGCCTTGAAGCTGACGTATAATCTTAAAAAGATGGTCCGTTTCATTATCCGTTAAAGACGATGTAGGCTCATCCATAATAATTATCTTAGAATTGTAGCTGACAGCCTTTGCAATTTCAACCAACTGCAAGTTGGATGCGGACAGGCTGCCTGCCAGTACTTCTGGATTAATGTCAAGATCAATCTCCTTAAAAAGCTCCTTTGTCTTGCGGATCATCGTCTTCTTGTCAACCGCAATTCCTCTCATCGGAAACCTTCCAAGCCAGATATTTTCCATTACCGGTCTGAATCGGATTGGGTGCAGCTCCTGGTGAATCATTGAAACACCCAAGTCGAGCGCTTGCTTTGAGGTTGTTATATTCTCTTTTTTACCATCTAAAATAATCTCTCCGTCATCTTCCTGGTAAATGCCGAAAAGGCACTTCATAAGGGTTGATTTACCGGCTCCGTTCTCGCCCATAAGCGCATGAACGCTGCCCGGCCGAACTTTCAGGCTGACGTTATCCAAAGCTTTAACGCCAGGGAAGACTTTCGTGATATTGTTCATTTCCAAAACATATTCGCCCATACAGTCATTCCTCCTTTTCGCTAAAATAAACGGGGAACGGAAAGCGCTTGCTTTCGCATTCCCCGTCGAACAGTAACCTTAAAACTACTAATTCAAACGAGAATTAGGGAAGTTTATTTCTGGAATTGTTTGTAATTTTCTGCTGTAACCTTTACATAAGGAATCCAAACATATTTGCCGTCTGTTACGTCGTAACCGGCAGATGTTTTGTCAATTGTTTTGCCCTGAGCTGCTGCAACTGCGATGTTAACGGTTGCTTTGCCCTGGTTCTCAGCATCGTTCAGAACTGTGCCGAGCAGGGAGCCGTCAGCCATTGCTGCGAGTGCGGGGGAAGTTGCGTCAACGCCGACGACCGGAATGTACTTTGTTTTGTCGCCTTTGTTGTAACCCTGTGCTTTTAAAGCTTCAATTGCGCCGAGCGCCATATCGTCGTTGTTTGCGAGAACCGCTTCAATTTTGTCAATGCCCTTTGAAGTGATGAACGTATTCATCAGGTCTGTAGCCTTAACTTTATCCCACATTGCTGTGTCGGCTGCTAATTTCTCAGTCTTAAAGCCGGCGGCCTCAATTGCCTCGATGGAATACTTTGTGCGGAGTGTAGCATCCTGATGACCCGGCTCGCCCTGTAACATAACGTACTGGATTTTGCCGTCGCCGTTCTTATCGGCAGTTTTGTTTGCTTTGAAATAATCGGCAATGATTTCGCCGGACATTGTTCCGGACTGCTCTGCTTTTGCGCCAACGTACCAAACTTTATCGTAGCTCTTCATGACGTCTGCTTCCGGCTCACGATTTAAGAATACGATTGGAAGGCTCTTTGCCTTTGCTTTTTCAAGGATCGGGCCTGCTGCCGTACGGTCAACTGCGTTGACTGCAAGTGCGGAAACACCCTTTGTGATGAATGTATCAACTTGCTCATTCTGAGTAGGCTGCTTATTCTGTGAGTCCACGATATCAAGTTTCGCGCCCAATGTTTTAGCTTGTGTGTCCATGTTGTTGCGAACACCTGTCATAAAGGTATCGTCGAATTTGTAAATGCAAACACCAACGCTGACGTCGCCTGCGGCTGGAGCCGCTGCGCTGTCTGCCGCTTTGCTTGCTGCTGCTGACGGTGCGGTGCTTGTTGTGGTGTTACTTGAGCAGCCTACTGCTGCGGAGGCCATCATCATTGTGGCCAAAACCAATGCAACAATTTTCTTCATTGAAAAATCCCCCTACTTTCTGTTGTTTGTTTAGCAAACATTTTTATTGTGCATCTGCACAAATTCTAATCCGTTTGCAACTTTCTATTGGGTATTATAACTTTTGTCAAACAGGAAATCCATATGAAATTCTTTGCTCTTCTATTGAATTTCTTTGCTATATTGCCAAACCACGTGTGAAATGTGAATATATATTGGTTATTTTTAATAATTTCCATGGTAAAAAAAACAAAAAGCATATGCGGTCTTCCCCTTTTTTACAGCGTTTGTACGGTTTCGGTTTTTAAGCTTATAAACAGGGCAGTCCACGGCAAAATCCTCTTGTATCATGCTCGCAAACAAGCTATAATAAATGAAAAATAAACGGTTTGGAGATCGAATATTGATGAAAGAAAAAGTGCTTGCCATGCTGCGCGATATCCCGGGTAAAATCGGTTTCTATTATAAGAATCTAACAACCGGCGAGGAGTGGGAGTTAAATTCCGCCGTGCCGCTGATGGCCGCGAGTGTGATTAAAATTCCGGTTTTGACGGAGGTTTTCGCTCAGCTTGAAGCCAAAAACGC
>DAMDEB010000002.1:11196-12722 GCA_032090075.1 Caproiciproducens sp. | reverse complement strand
AAAAACGCCGACAAAAGTGAAATTTACGAAATTAAGTCCGAAGATAAGCTGCCCTCCTGCGGCGCGCTGAATTACATGCACACCGGGCTTGCGGTGACGCTGCAGGATTTGTATACCCTGATGATTATTTTAAGCGATAATACCGCTACCAATCTATTGATTAAAAAGTTCGGAATTGAAAATATCAATCGCCGTATGCGCAGCCTCGGTCTTGAAAAAACGACCGTCAACCGGCTGTTATTTGATGCTTCCGATGCCGCAAGGGGAAAAGAAAACTATATCAGCGCCAAGGAAATCGGCACTCTGCTCGAGAAAATGTACCGCGGTGAACTCGTTTCACCCGCTGCTTCCGCAGAGATGCTCGGCATTCTGAAAAATCAGCGTTTAAACGGCAAAATGCCGTTCTACTTCACAGGCGAAGTGAAAATTGCGCACAAAACCGGTGAAGACAGCGGCATCACGCACGATGTAGGAATTGTATTTGCTCCCCAGCCGTTTGTCGTGTGTTTTTGCTCCAACGAAGTGGACGTGCCACGCTTTGAAACCGCTATTCAGCAAATCACAAGGATGCTGTACGACATGCAGGCGGCAAAATGACGACATTGATTCAAAACGGTACACTGATTGACCCGATCAGCCGCGTACATACAAAATGCAACCTATATATAAAGGATCACAAAATACAATCCGTTACTTCGGACCGGCCGGCCGCCGATCGGGTGATTGATGCGCGGGGCAAAATTGTTGCGCCCGGCTTTATTGATGTTCACATGCACGAGGGCGGACTGAATCCCGACGGAACCCTCGACGAGAGCATTTTGCTGTCACTCCTGCGCATGGGGGTCACCTCCGCACTGGGCGGCAACTGCGGCAACAATGCGTTTGCTTCCCCCGGGGAGTACCTCGACCTGATTGACAGGCGCGGCGCGCCGATTCACCTTGGCCTGTTCGCAGGGCACACCGACGCACGTCTGCGCGCGGGCGGAACGGATAAATATGCGCCTATTAATGAATCTGTTTTAAACAAAATGCTTGAGGCATTGCAAAAAGAGCTTGACGCAGGATGTGCGGGCATTTCGTTTGGCGTAAAATACACGCCCGGCACTACTTTTGATGAATTGTTAAAGGTCTGTTCGCTGTGCAAAAAAGCGAGCAAACCTATTTCCGCTCATATACGCGAGGATGCCGCCGGCGTAATTGACGCGGCGCGTGAAATGGCTGAAGTCGGCCGCCAGCTCGGCATACAGGTGGAGATTTCGCACATTGGCAGTATGGTGGGCTTCGGCCAGATGAGTGAAACGCTGCAAATGCTGGACGAATATGTCCTCAACGGTACAAATCTTGGCATTGACTGTTATCCCTACTATGCATTCAGTACTGAAATCGGTGAAACGACCTATGACGACGGCTGGCTTGAACACTACCAGACCGGTTACGACAGTATTGAGCTGTGCGACGGAGAGTTCAAGGGGCAGCGCTGCACCGAGGAGATTTTTCACAAGCTTAGAAAAGAAGCACCGCGCACG
>DAMDEB010000002.1:6706-11186 GCA_032090075.1 Caproiciproducens sp. | reverse complement strand
GACGGCTTTTTGAACAACGGGCAGGGGCACCCTCGTGCTGCGGGCACATTCCCCCGTTTTATCAAAAATTACGTGCACACAAACCGAATCAGTCTTGACGATGCAATTTACAAAATGACTTCTCTGCCCGCGCTTCAATTCGGCTTAAAAAACAAGGGCAGGCTTTGTGCGGGCGCGGATGCAGACATCGTCATTTTCGACCCCGCCGAAATTGCGGACACGGCAACCTTTGACGAACCGGTAAAACCGCCGGTCGGGATTGATTTTGTTTTGGTCAACGGTGAAATTGCAGTGGAAAAATCTGTCATTAAAAAGAGGGATTCGGGGCATTCCCTCCGGTTTTGATGACAAAGCTGTAATGAATTTTGTCTTGATATGAGCGTCATATTTCATTAACTTCGTCTTTACAAACTTGCTGTACGGTGCTATAATTCAATACATTAAATTGATTTGTGAATTTTTGTTTTGATAAAATTGCATTTTAGTGAAGTACGGAGGGTATTGCATGAAAATAACGGATATTCAGATTGGCGAGATTTTCGTGCCTTTGGCGACTCCTTTTAAAACCGCGCTGCGCACGGTGGAAAATGTGGAGGATATTGTCGTAAAAGTGATGACCGACACGGGCGAAGTGGGGTTTGGAGAAGCGCCGCCGACCGCTGTGATTACCGGCGATACCAAGGGCTCCATCACCTGTGCCATCCGTGATTTTATACGCCCGGCGATTTTGGGAATGGATATTGAGAATATTGACGGCATTATGGAAAAGCTGAACAGCTGCATTCAAAAAAACACAAGCGCCAAAGCCTGTGTGGACATGGCGGTTTACGATTTGTACGGCAAGCGCTTCGGCGCCCCGCTTTATCAGCTTTTGGGCGGATACCGCAAGGAGTTTGAAACGGATTTGACCATCAGCGTCAACCCGATTGATGAAATGGTAAAAGACAGTATTGCCGCTGTTCAGCGCGGCTACCATATTTTAAAGATAAAGGTCGGCAAAGAGGGCGCCAAGGACATTGAGCGCATCGCCGCGATTCGTGAAGCGGCCGGTAAAGACGTTAAAATCCGCGTCGACGCAAATCAGGGCTGGAGCGCCAAGGAAGCGATTCATATTATCTCCGCGATGGAAGATAAAGGGCTCGATATTGAGCTTTGCGAGCAGCCGGTCAAAGCGCACGATTTAGCCGGAATGCGTGCCGTCACAAAAGCGGTGAGCACCCTTATTCTGGCGGACGAGAGCGTATTTTCCGCCGAGGACGCGGTGGAGATTATCCGAACCGGCGCGGCGGATTTAATCAATATTAAGCTGATGAAGACCGGCGGCATTTACGGTGCCTTGAAGATTTGCAGTATCGCTGAAACCTACGGGGTGGAGTGTATGATTGGCTGTATGCTCGAAAGCAAGCTTGCGGTCAGTGCGGCGGCACATTTGGCTGCGGCAAAGGCAATCATCACCCGTGCGGATTTGGACGGCCCGTCGCTTTGCAGAATCGACCCGTTCACAGGCGGCCCGGATTATTATGAAAACAAAATCGTGATGAACGACCTCCCGGGCATCGGGATACAGAGCGTTCCCGCTTTTCAATAGAAGAAGTATGGCATCCGCCATACTTTTATCATACATAAGCCTTGAGGATTATTTTACTAAGAGAAAAGAGGATAAACAAATGAAAAAGCTGTTATCTCTGATGCTTTGCGCCGCAATGCTGATCAGCACATTTGCCGGCTGCGGAAAAAAGGCAGCCGACTCATCGGAAACCTACCGAAAACTGTATTCCAGCGAATTGACCACACTGAACTACCTTGTAACCGGCAGCCAGGATGAACAAACGGTTGCGGCTAACTGCGTGGACGGACTGGTCGAATACGACAAGTACGGCGTGGTGCAGCCCGGTCTTGCTGAAAAATGGGAAGTCAGTGCCGACCAGCTTACCTGGACCTTCCATCTGCGCAAGGGCGTAAAATGGTTGGACAACACCGGCAAAGAGGTCGCGGACGTGAAGGCGAAGGACTTTGTGGACGCCGCCCAGTATGTTCTGACCGACACCTACAAATCTGAAACTGCGAGTGCGTTTTACAGCGTCGTCGCAAATGCAGAGGATTATTACAACAAGAAAATTACCGATTTTTCAAAAGTCGGCGTAAAAGCGGTTGATGACAGCACTCTAACTTATACCTTAAAGAAACCAACATCGTACTTCCTTTCCATGCTGGTTTATGTTTGCTTTTTACCGGCGAACGGCGATTTTCTAAAAGCAAAGGGTGCAAACTTCGGTACCGACAACACCTCCCTCCTTTACAACGGTGCTTATATTTTAAGCACATTTGAGCCGCAAAGCTCCCATGTTTACACCAAGAATGCAACCTACTGGGATAAGGATAAGGTTTATATCAACTCGATCACTGAAACGTATAATAAAGAAATGAATACCCTTGCACCGGAAATGTACAAACGCGGTGAAATCGACCAAGCGAATATTACTTCCGACATTCTCGATGACTGGCTGAAAAACGCCGACACCAAGAATTTAGTCAGCCCAAGCCGTAACAGCTACTACTCCTATTTCTACGCATTGAACTTCGACCCGAAATTTGATGCGCAGTATCAGCCGGAGAACTGGAAGAAAGCTGTCAATAATGAAAACTTCCGCAAGTCACTTTTCTACGGTCTTGACCGCTTAAAGGGGATTTCTGTCGCGGAGCCGAACAATCCGCAAAAACAGCTTTTGAACACGCTTACTCCTCCCGATTTCGTTAACCTGAACGGTACCGATTACACCAACCTCGGCGACTTAAAGGCGATTACCGCAAGAGATTCCTTCCAGGCGGATGAAGCGAAGAAATACGCCGAAAAGGCGAAAACAGAGCTGAAAGCCGCCGGAGCGACTTTCCCTGTGAAGATACTCCTTCCTTACAATCCAACCACCTCCAACTGGGATAAGGAAAGTCAGGTTGCCGAGCAGCAGCTGGAAGCTACGCTTGGCAAAGATTATATTGATATCATTCCGGAAGCAGGCCCCGCCACAGGCTTCCTTTCCGCGGTGCGCCGTTCCGGCAAATACGCGATGATGAAGTGCAACTGGGGCCCGGACTACGCCGACCCTGAAACTTACACAGACCCGTTCACCCCGAATGACGCCAACGGTAAGGGCGGCGGTACCTACAATTGGCCGGAAAAGGCTGAGGGCTACACCGATGCCGACGGCACAAAGACCTACACCAACCTGCTGACCGCCGCCAAAGCGCAGACCACCGATGTGGCTGCCCGCTACGCTGCGTTTGCAAAGGCTGAGTCTTTCCTCATCAACGATGCGTTTGTAATTCCTTACGGCTTGAACAATGACGGCTACAAGGTGAGCAAACTGAATGTATTTGAGTCACAGTATTCCCCGTTCGGCGTTTCCGTGCTCCGTTACAAGGGGCAGCACGTGCTCGCAAAACCGATGAGCATGGATGAATTCTATGCCGCGGAAAAGAAATGGAGAGCCGAGCGTGAAGCCGCGCTTGCCAAAGCGAAGTAATAATCGATTGCAATAGCCGCACTTTATTCTGTTTTTGAATAATGACTCCGTTGGAAGTACTGCGGAGTCATTATTCCTATTTTGATTTTATGCAAAATATGCGAATTGGCATTGGCTTCAACGCCAATTCGCATATTTTGTCGCAAAGGAGCATTGCTATGTTAAAATACGTTGCCAAGCGCTTGGCACAGTCGGTCATTACGCTCCTCATCATCACTGCCATCGTGTTTTCGCTGATGAGACTGATGCCGATTGAAGGTTACTTTCAAAATTTTGAGAAGCTCGATAAAAATCAAATTCAGGTGGCCTTAAAAAGCATGGGGTTGCTGGACCCGCTTCCAATTCAGCTCAAAAACTTTTTCGTTCAGCTTTTTCAGGGCAATTTAGGTAATTCGCTTATTTATCGCCCAAACGTGCCTGTTATGGACATCATCGGCGCAAAGGCGCCGGTTTCGATTTTCATGGGCCTTGCTTCCATGGCAATCGCCCTGCTGCTCGGCCTGCCGCTCGGTACTGCAATGGCGCGCAGCAAGAGCAAATTCTGGGATAAATTCGGCACCGCGTTCATCGTGTTCATTACTGCCGTACCGGCTGCGGTTTATTATCTTTTGGTTCAGCTTTATTTTACCGATTGGCTTGGCCTGCCGATTCTATTCAGCGTATCCGACCCTACAAGCTGGATTCTGCCGACTATTTCCCTTTCGCTCGGCAACATCGCCTACTACGCCATGTGGCTGCGGCGTTACATGGTTGACGAACTGAACAAGGACTACATCCGGCTTGCGCGGGCGAAGGGTGTCAACAGCAAGGACATAATGAAAAAGCATGTGTTCCGCAACGCGTTTGTTCCGATGGTGCAATACCTGCCGACCTCCCTGCTCTACACCATCGCCGGTTCCATTTACATAGAATCGCTGTATTCCGTACCCGGCATGGGCGGCCTTTTGGTCAACGTGATT
>DAMDEB010000002.1:4800-6689 GCA_032090075.1 Caproiciproducens sp. | reverse complement strand
AGGTTGCTGCCGTCGAGGACAGTATCAACCAATCTTTTCAAAACTTATCCGACAAGGAACTTTTTGAATTCTCTGACTTTGACGAGGGAGCGGCCGAAAGAACGGGCTACTCCAACTACTCCTACTGGCGCTCTACCTTTCAGGTATTCCTGAAAAATAAATTAGCCGTTTTTCTGCTCTTTTTAATCGGAGTAATCCTTTTGTTCACCTTTATTCAGCCGGTGCTGCCCGGCCAGCGTTCCGCGACCCAGATTTTCAACGACGCGAGCGGTATGCAGCTGAGGAACCTTCAGCCCGGTTCCGAGTTCTGGTTCGGCACCAACTCCATCGGTCAGGATTTGTGGAGCCGCGTCTGGAGCGGCACACGCACCTCGCTGTTAATCGGCTTTGCTGTCGCTTTGAGCGAGGCGGTGCTTGGTATTTTAATGGGCGTGCTCTGGGGCTATGTCCGCAAGCTTGACCGGCTTTTTACTGAAATTTACAACGTATTGGACAATATTCCACAGACCGTTGTTTTAATTTTATTTTCGTATATCATGCGCCCAAGCGTTTCGACACTGATTTTTGCCATGTGCCTGACCGGCTGGCTGGATATGGCACGGTTTATCCGCAATCAGATCGTAATTATCCGCGACCGGGACTACAATCTGGCCTCGCGCTGCCTTGGTACGCCGACCCGGCGCATTATGCTTCGGAATTTACTGCCGTACCTCGTATCCGTCATCATGCTCCGCATGGCGCTTGCGATTCCGGCGGCTATCGGCAACGAGGTGTTCCTGACTTATATCGGCCTTGGTTTGCCGGTCAGCATCCCGTCGCTCGGCAACCTGATCAATGAGGGGCGCGTACTGATGACCTCGGCGGCACTGCGGTACCAGCTGTTCTTCCCCGCAATAGCCCTTTCCGTCGTTACCATTTCATTCTATATTATAGGCAATGCGTTCGCCGACGCATCCGACCCGAAAAATCATGTGTAAGGAGGTTGATTTTATGGAACAGGAAGTTATTTTGTCCGTACGGAACCTAAACGTGAAATTCGACCTTCGCGGACGGATCCTCAGTGCGATCCGTGGAATTTCATTTGATTTATATAAGAGCGAGAGCCTTGCCATCGTGGGAGAATCCGGTTCCGGAAAATCTGTTTTAGTCAAAACCTTTATGGGGCTTTTGGACGCGAACGGCACGATTACAGACGGCGAAATTCTGTACGACGGCATGGATTTGGCGCAATTTAAAACCGAAAAAGATTGGCTCACCGTGCGCGGGAAGAAAATCGCCATGGTTTTGCAGGACCCGATGACCAGTTTGAATCCGCTGAAAACCATCGGCTTTCAAATTTGTGAGGCAATTGAGCTGCACCAGGGGCTTCACGGTGCCGAGGCAAAAGCGGCGGCGGTTTCGATTTTGAAAGACGTTGGCATTACCGACGCGGAAACGAGGGTCAACCAGTATCCGCATGAGTTTTCCGGCGGGATGCGGCAACGCGTGGTCATTGCCATCGCGGTTGCATGCAAGCCCCAAATTTTGATTTGCGACGAGCCGACAACGGCGCTGGACGTGACCATTCAGGCGCAGATATTAAAATTATTAAAGGATTTAAAGGTTAAATATGATTTGACCACCATCTATATTACCCATGACCTCGGTGTTGTAGCCAACGTGGCTGACCGCATCGCGGTGATGTACGCGGGCGATATTGTTGAAATCGGCAAATGTGACGAAGTGTTCTACAATCCGCGCCATCCGTATACATGGGCGCTGCTTTCTTCGCTGCCGCAGCTGGGAATAAAGGGTGAAAACCTGTATTCCATTAAAGGTGCGCCGCCGAATTTGTTTATGCCCATCCATGGTGACGCTTTTGCGCCGCGCAATCCGCGCGCGCTGAAAAT
>DAMDEB010000002.1:2285-4790 GCA_032090075.1 Caproiciproducens sp. | reverse complement strand
CCCGCCGTACTTTGACGTAAGTCCCACCCATAAGGCACGCACATGGCTTTTAGACCCGCGTGCCCCCAAAGTTGACCCGCCGGACATTATCGGCAAACTGCGTCAGGGGGTGAGCGAAAATGTCTGACAGAAAGAATAAGGAGCCGCTGCTTGAAGTCAAAAATCTTGAAGTTACCTTTGGCACACGCCAGCGCAAATTTACGGCTGTAAACGACGTAAGCTTTACTATTTATAAAGGGGAGACCTTCGGCCTTGTCGGTGAATCCGGTTCCGGAAAAACGACGATAGGCCGCTCGATTATCCGCATCAATCCGACCTCCGGCGGTGAAATCCTATATAAAGGGCAAAGAATCAGCGGTAAAATTTCAAAACAGCTCGACCATGATTTAACCCGCCAAATTCAAATGATTTTTCAGGACCCGATGGCAAGCCTGAATGAACGCGCCAAAGTGGACTACATCGTTTCCGAGGGGCTGTACAACTGCGGCAGGCATTTAAGCGAAGCCCAGCGTAAAGAAGAAGTTGAAAAAGCACTGACCGATGTGGGCTTGCTGCCCGAATTCGCTAGCCGTTTTCCGCACGAATTTTCCGGTGGTCAAAGACAGCGCATCGGCATTGCAAGAGCGCTGATTATGCAGCCTGAATTCGTTATCGCCGACGAACCGATCAGCGCACTGGATGTTTCCATCCGCGCGCAGGTCTTAAATTTACTTTCTGAATTACAGGAAAAACGCGGGCTGACTTATTTGTTCATTGCCCACGATTTGTCCGTGGTTCGCTTTATTTCCGACCGTGTCGCGGTTATCCGCAAGGGTGCTCTGGTTGAACTGGCCGAAACCGAAAAGCTGTTTGCACACCCGCTGCACCCCTATACCCGTGCGCTGCTTTCCGCAATTCCGCTGCCCGACCCCGCTGCGGAAAAAGATAAAAAGCTGATTGTTTACGACCCGAATATGCACGACTATTCAATGGATAAACCGGCTTGGTGTGAAGTCGAACCGGAACACTATGTTCTGGCAAACCAGGCTGAACTTGCGGAGTACAAAACAATATTAGAACGTCGGTAAGCCGGCGCTTTTCACTTTACTTTTTTTTGGAGTGATACAATGTTTACACCAAAACCATTACGCGAGGGTTCGCGGGTCGCGTTGATTGCACCTTCCGGCCCGGTTTCCCCCGAAAAATTCGGCCCGGCTGTCAACGCGGTGGAGCAGCTTGGGCTTACGCCCGTGGTTTTTGAAAGCTGCCACGCGGCACACGGCTATTTTGCAGGCGGCGACGAACTGCGGGCAAACGACATCAACGCGGCGTTCGCGGATAAAAGCATTGACGGTATTTTATGTATCCGCGGCGGCTACGGCGCACAGCGTTTAATGAACAGGGTCGACTTTGACATGATTCGCCGGAATCCGAAATTTTTTTGCGGATACAGCGACATTACCGCGCTTCATATCATGATCAACCAGCACTGCGGCTTTGTCACCTATCACACGCCGATGGCCTCCACGGAATTGTGCACAGGCGCGGATGAATACACCGTCGACTGCTTAAAAACCATCCTTTTTAAAGAGACGTTATACGAATTGAAAAATCCAGACGAAATGCCGATGAAAACGCTCGTCGGCGGCTGCGCACGCGGCATTCTGATTGGCGGCAATCTGTCGCTGGTGTCTTCGTCGCTCGGCACGCCCTATGAGATTGACACGAGGGGCAAAATTTTATTTTTGGAAGATGTGGGCGAGGAGCCGTACCGTATCGACGGTATGATAAATCATCTGAAAGCCGCGGGCAAATTCAAGGACTGTGCCGGAATCATGCTTGGCTACTACACCGATTGCTCTGCCGAGCACCCCGAAAAATCGCTGACATTAACGCAGGTGTTTGAGGAGCTGATTGTGCCGGAACACAAACCGGCCATCATGAACGTGGCCTGCGGTCACAGCCTGCCGAGTATGTCTTTGCCGCTGGGAAAAGCAATTGAACTGAATTCCATTTCAGGAAAAATAACCGTATTGGACTGATAATATGAAAAGCGCAGAACTGCAAGCTTACGCGGCGCGTAAAATTGAGAATATAGACGCCAGCGTTTCTTTATTGGTGTATGATTTGATTCGTGAGGAAGCGCTTCTTTCATTTGACGCGGAACACAAAGTCGTTTCCGCCAGTACTATTAAAACGCCGATCATGCTGACAGCACTCAGCCGGGTTCAAACCGGCACGCTGAAAATGAATCAGATGCTCCCCGTTTCCACTCGGGAAGTTTTGGCGGACACCGAAGTGTTTGACCACGGCGAACCGGAGTACACACTTGAGGAACTTATAACATGGATGATTATCAACAGTGACAACACCGCTACCAATGTGCTGATCGAATTTTTGGGAACGGATGCTGTCAACGCGTACTGCGGCACACTGGGGCTGAAATCGACCGTACTCGAACGTAAAATGCTCGATTGGGATGCGATTCGCGCGGGGCGCAACAACTACATCAGCGCTTCCGACCTG
>DAMDEB010000002.1:1253-2275 GCA_032090075.1 Caproiciproducens sp. | reverse complement strand
CCGGAGCTGTGCGGTCTTGCTCTGCGTATTTTAAAGCAGCAGCGCGATTTCAGCAGCGCATTCCGGTATATTTGTGACCCTGACCTGACCGCCGCGCACAAAACCGGCGGACTTAATTATTTAAATCATGACGCGGGCATTTTTTATCTGCCCGACAGCGCATATTATTTTGGCTGCTTTGTAACGGACGCGATGGAGGATTCAGAAGAAAATCCAATCGCCAAAAAGCTGATCGGCAGGCTTTCCAAAGCAGTCTACGAATTTTACAAGTGAGGATTACGATGGAATATGCATTGATAAAATCAACAATTGCTCCCCTTATGGAGGCTCCTCCCCGTGAAAACGAGATTACCGACGAGGCGCTCTGTGGAATGACGGTAAAAGTGCTTGAACGCAATGGCGCGTGGGTTCATATCCGCACGCATTACCGGTATGAGGGTTGGGTTCACGAACAAAATCTGTGTTTTGACCGGGATTTGGTGCAAATTTGGACTGCTGCACCGAAAAAGGTCGTTTTACAGGCCTATGCCGACGTTTTAGACGCACCCAAGGTGCAAGGTCACTTTATCGGTGAAATTGCCCGAGGCGGGCTGCTAAGCCCTTTAGATGAAGTGCAGGACGGTTGGCAGAAGGTACGCTTCTGTGACGGGCGCGAAGGCTGGACCTGGGGCGCGTTTTTAGGGGAGTATATTACTACTTGGGATAAAAAAGACGAACCGGCTTTGCGAAAGGCGCTTGTTAACACCGCGCTTGGCTACTTTGACACGCAGTACCGCTGGGGCGGAAAAACGCCGCTCGGCATCGATTGCAGCGGCCTTTGCTCCATGGCTTACCTGCTGAACGGTGTTATCATTCACCGCGACGCACATATTTTACCGGAGTTTGATATGCACGAAATCGCCTTTGCGGATAAAAAAGCGGGCGACCTCCTGTTCTTCCCCGGTCATGTGGCAATGTACCTTGGTGATAACCGATACATTCACTCCACCGCGGGCAACAACTGCCACGGCGTGGTGATCAAC
>DAMDEB010000002.1:526-1243 GCA_032090075.1 Caproiciproducens sp. | reverse complement strand
AAAAACTGCTCTGCACGGGCAGCATCTTTTAATGAAACATCCGCTCTGTTACTTCAGCTGTAACAGGGCGGATGTCTTTTTGGAATGAACGGTTCCCATCCATCCTTATTCTTGCTTGTTCCGATAAATTACGATGGAGATGCAAAGGGAGACGGCAAGGCTGACCAGTTGTAACCCGTCACGCAATATGTAACTTTTCCCTTAGTCGATAAAAGCACCCGAAAGCCGCTGTACATTGGGCTTTTTTAGAATTTTGACTAAGGGAAAAATGGCGTGCAAAATGTAACTGAAAGGCCTTTTTTACCCCGACTAAGGGAATTTAATAAATTTGCTTCAAAAAGCCTGTAAACCCTGTTTAAATCAAGGTTTACAGGCTTTTTTATGTACTTTTTTCTTGGTGTATTTCACGGAAGAGGTTGCTTTCTCTGTTCGGGAATTTTTCAAAAAGTCATTTTGTATATTTATACATTTTGATTTAAATCAACACACAGTACAAATGTAGTTATAAAGGCAAAATTTTTTGTGCTTCTGTAAGAGCATGTTCAAAATGCGACAGAGCGTCGGTTTTTGCCTTGTCCAAGCGCGCGGGCGCATCCATTCCTTTTCCCGCTCCTAGGCAGACATCAATAAAACGGGTAGAAGCGGTAAATACATCCTGCAACAGAGAAATAGAAACCGTTCGGGCGTTCGGATCATCCAATTTTAACACATGGTACA
>DAMDEB010000002.1:0-516 GCA_032090075.1 Caproiciproducens sp. | reverse complement strand
TTCCTGCACGGAACAGGCACTGGCGGTCTTGTTCAGATTTTGCAGCAATGCCGGAAGAATTTCTCTTACCGCTTCCATGCCCTCAGAATCATCCCATTTATATTCCGGCGTACGCTCGTTACTTTTCCCAGTTAGATATTCGCGACTGACATTAAAATATTTCTGAATAAGAGCTAAAACTCCGGAAACTGGAAACCGCTGATTGTTCTCATAGTTAATGACCGAAGATAAACTGATTCCTAACTCCTGTGCTAAAACCTTTTGTGTAATTCCCTTTTCAGCACGAAGTTCTTTAAGCCTTTTAGAGAAACACGCATTTTGCGCCATTTTAACACCTCCATTTGAATTAGTATAGCAAAGAACTTATGCGTTGTAAAAGAAAATGTGTATTAATCGGCTTGACATTACCCGATGAATAATATATTATACATATGTAGGTTACTCATTGAGTAATAAAAGGAGGCGTAAGAATGCTTGTACCAAAGAAAGACGAAATTCGGCGTCTTCGCACCGAGG
>DAMDEB010000001.1:59114-60178 GCA_032090075.1 Caproiciproducens sp. | reverse complement strand
TCTCATGCAAAATCCAACGCGCTTCGCGCTATAAAAACGTGATTCCACGTTTTTATAGGATTTTAGTATAAATTATATCATACGGCTGATTACTTTTAACATCAGACAGGAGGAGGTTGCCCCCGGGTCCTGATGACCGATGCTTCTTTCACCAAGGTAACTGGCTCTGCCTTTGGTGGCAATGATTGTTTTGGTGTACTCCACGCCTTGCTCCGCCGCGGCAACCCCTTGGGCAAGTGCCGATTTGAAATCCTTGTTTTCGGCATAGCTTTTCTTCATCGCATTTAAAGCAGGGATCAGCGCATCCAGCATCGTTTTTTCGCCTTCATGAGCTTTGCCCCTCATCTCTATTCCGCCAATAGCGGCTTCAAGCGCGGCAATAAAATCCCCGCCGTCAATTTCTGTTTTATTACCCACCGCCGCACTGGCTTTCAAGAACGCAGTACCGTAAAGCGGGCCGGACGCACCGCCGACTGTGGAAACCAACGTCATTCCGACTGCCTTGAGTATGGTGCCAATATCCTTGCCGGTAAGGTCAGGCAGTTTTTTCTCAACCTCCTTAAATCCTCTGGCCATATTGATTCCATGATCTCCGTCGCCTATCACGTTATCCAGTTCTGTCAAAAATTCTTTTTCCATTTGAATCTGTTCGCTGATTTGCGTTAAAATTTCAATAACTTTCTTGCTGTCTGTCATACAATATCCCTTTCTGAAAATAATGCGGTGGAACGAATGCGCTCCGCCGTATAAAATGCAGCAATTATTCTTTGAACGCAGGCGTGTCGGCCTTTGCGTCGAGCAACTCTTTCAATTCTTCATCCAGCCGCAGCAACGAAATGGAGAATCCTGCCATTTCAATGGAGGTCATGTAGTTGCCGACATAGGTCTTATAAACTTTGATACCTTTTTCCGTCAGGTAATCATGAACCTTATTGTTGATGATAAAGAGCTCCATCAGCGGAGTAGCGCCGGCACCATTAACCATAACGGCGACTTCTTTGCCGCCGAAATCGATATCCGCCACAATTTTGTCAAGCAACAGGGTGGCAATCTCATCAGCGGTT
>DAMDEB010000001.1:52340-59104 GCA_032090075.1 Caproiciproducens sp. | reverse complement strand
GATACCGATGCCGATTTCCATTTCATCTTCGCCAAGCTCAAATCCGGGTTTCCCCGCTGCGGGAACAGTACAGGGAGTTAACGCCATGCCCATTGTTCTCACATTATCGACTACTTTTTGTGCCACGCGGTGAACCTCTTTCAGGCTCGCGCCGATTTCGGCTTTTGCACCGGCAATTTTATGAATGAAAACAGTACCGGCAACGCCACGGCGTCCCGTCGTGTAAAGACTGTCTTTCACAGCAACATCGTCATTGGACACAACATATTCCACTTCGACTCCGTCCGCCTGAGCCATTTCGGCAGCCATTTCAAAATTCATGACATCGCCCGTGTAGTTTTTGACTACCATGAGCACGCCCTGTTCGGTTGAAATTGCCTTGATGCCCTCGTAAATTTGATCAGGAGTCGGTGAAGTAAACACAGGGCCCGCAACAGCACAGTCGAGCATACCTTCACCCACATAACCGCCATGAGCCGGCTCATGGCCGCTGCCGCCTCCGCTGATCAAAGCAACCTTGCCCTCTTTTTTATGGGATCTGACAACAACATTCCCGCAGTCAAGCTTTCTGATGTATTCCGGGTAGGCTTTTACCATACCGGTAATCATTTCCTGCTCAACATTATCCACGCTGTTAATTAACTTCTTCAAAAAGAACGCCTCCTGTCACCATTTTATTTTCATTTCGCTTTATAAATTCTCTTTTGAATGAGAGCCGCACTCCGCGCTATACTGAGCGCAGCTCAGCTTCAAAAGAAAGCATCAGATAAGCTCCTTGGTGGCAACGATGTCCACCGAGGTTCCGCACACATTTTTGATGATGACCTCACCGATGTGAATCGGGCGCACCACTGTGTGCTGAGAGATTTCTTTCAGGCAATCAAATATTTTGCTTTTTTCGATCGGCCGGGACGTTTTAACAGAAAGCGGCTGATGTGTTCCTTCTACTTTTATTAAAGCGGTTACCATTCTTGTGGGAACGGTCAACTCTTCCTGTGCATATTTTTTGCCGATATTGCAAGTATATCCCTCAATTGAAATAATTTTATCTCCATCGAGTTCAGCGGTAATTCTGCATCCCATTGGGCAGCCGATGCAGGTGATTTCCTTTTTCATCATTGCTGCACCTCCACTCTTACAGTGATTTTGTCAGCATTGGTATTTTTTTGAAGGTATTCCGGATCAAACTTAAGCGTTACCATTTCGCCGGGAGTAAGGATACGGCTCTTTTTAGCAGCCACCTGTGCATCACCGACATCAATGCATACCCGGGCATCCTTATAAACGCCTCTTGGCCGGAACATAATGGTGATCGGCTCACCGAGCTTCTTTGAAATATGCTGAGGAACCGCACCGGAAACACCAAATCCGTTGATAACCTCAAGCGTCTCTTCGTTTTCAGGCAACTTACCCTGTACATATTTATATGCGTTCTCACCGGCTTTGGCAGATTCTTCGGAAACGAAGTCAACCAAATCGTGAACGTGAAGCACATTTCCGCAGGAAAAAATCCCTTCGACAGAAGTTTGCAGGCTTTCATCCACTTCTGCTCCATTTGTCGCCGGAGAAATTTTCACCCCTGCCATCGTGGTGAGCTCGTTTTCAGGAATCAACCCGACGGAGAGCAGCAGGGTATCGCACTCATAATATTGCTCGGTACCCGGAATCGGTTTGAGTGTTTTGCTGTCCACTTCGGCAACGGTCACACCCTCAAGGTGCTCGCGACCGGCAATGTCTACAACTGTGTGGTTCAGCAGCAACGGAATATCATAGTCGTCAAGGCATTGAACAATGTTTCTCTTCAGACCGGCGGAGAAGGACATTAATTCCACACACGCCAAAACCTTTGCGCCCATAAATGTCATTCTTCTGGCCATAATCAGGCCGATGTCACCGGAGCCGAGAATGACGACCCGTTTGCCCGGCATCATGCCTTTTAGATTCACAAATTTTTGTGCGGTACCGGCAGTGTAAATGCCCGCGCATCTCCAGCCCGGTGTTCCAAGAGAACCCCTTGGGCGCTCGCGGCAGCCCATTGCAAGAATAATGGATTTTGCCTGAAAATGCTCCAATCCGGCGCCTCTGCTGACGGCTGTTACTATCTTGTCCGGTGTAACGTCGATTACCATGGTATCGCATTGGGTCGGAATTCCATATTCCAGCACCTTATCAATATATCTCTGTGCATACTCCGGGCCTGTGAGTTCCTCTTTAAAGGTGTGCAGCCCAAAACCGTTGTGTATACATTGCTTTAAGATACCGCCGAGATTTTCCTCCCTTTCAAGGATCAGGATATTCCGGCATCCCGCTTCATATGCGGAGATTGCGGCTGCCAAACCGGCAGGGCCGCCACCGATGATTAAAACATCAATATTACGCATTTTCACTATCCCCTTTCTCAAAAAGATAGCCTTCAAGGTATTTGGAGTTTCCTCCGAACTTTGTGACCTCAAGTGGGGATATGTGAAGCTCTTCGCTTAATATTTCCAACGTTTTTGGGGTACAGAAGCCTGCCTGGCATCTGCCCATTCCCGCTCTGGTTCTTCTCTTGATTCCGTCTACCGTTCGCGCACCGACAGGCCTGTGGATGGCTTCCCGAATTTCAGCCTCTGTTACCGTTTCACATCTGCATACGATTTTGGCGTAATCCGGATTGATTGAAATTGCCTTGGCTCTTTGCTCATCGGTCATTTCTCTGAACTTCGGAATTCCTTTTCTGATTGGGTTAAAGTCTTCCTTCTTCGTTGCATTAAGCTTGTCGGCTACCATTTCAGCAAGGTACTTTGCGATTGCCGGTGAAGAGGTAAGACCCGGTGATTCCACGCCGCCCGCATTAAAGAACATCGGCGCATCCGGAGCTTCTCCGAGAATAAAGTCATCACGGTTACAGTGCGCCCTTAATCCGGAAAAAGTGGTGATAAAGTTTCTCATCGGAATATGCTCCCATGTAAGACTGGCGTATTTCAGTACTTTCGCAAGTCCTTCGGCAGTGGTTTGAGTATCCATCTTATCGTCGATATCCTCGGCGGTCGGCCCAATCAGAACTGTCCTGTCGACTGTTGGCGTAACTAAAATACCTTTTCCCATTTTAGTCGGAAGTTGGAAAATCGACGCATGGAAGATATCTCCGAATTTCTTATCAACGATATAGTATTCGCCTCTGCGTGGAACAATGGTAAACTTATCTTCAGAAACCATATTATTAATTTCGTCAGAATAAAGTCCGGCGCAGTTCACAACGGTTTTAGCCGTAAACGTTCCGGCTGTGCTGGTCACTTTCCAGCCGCCCTCCTGTTTTTCGACTGCAATTACTTCTGCCTCACGGTAGAAATTAACACCGTTCATTGCTGCATTTTCAGCAAATGCCTGCGTCAGCTCATAGGGACAGACGATTCCGCCCGTTTCCACAAGCAACGCCTCATACGCGGTTGAGCCAATGTTCGGTTCTCTTTTTCTTAATTCATCTTGGCCGATTATACTTAATTTAGGGACTCCGTTTACTTCACCTTGCTTTTTGAGTTCAACAAGTTTATCGTGACCTTCCGCATCAAAGGAAACGACCAGAGAAGTATTGCGCTTGTGCGGAACGTCCAGTTCCTCACAAACTTCATCCATCATTTGATTTCCCAATACATTGAATTTTGCTTTTAACGTGCCTGGATGGGCATCATAGCCGCCATGGATAATCGCCGTATTTGCCTTGCTTTGTCCGTTGCTGATGTCGTCGGTTTTTTCGAGCAATGCAATGTTAAGATTGTATCTTGACAGCTCCCGTGCCACACCGCATCCCACAACGCCTCCGCCAATGATAAGAACATCTATCATTTTGTGAACACCACTCTTTTAATAAATTGGGGTTATTTGCAAATAATGCAGGGGCAGACACAATCGTTCACCCCTGCACATATTTTAGAAATTCGTTGCTATGTACTTTACAAGGTATATGAGAAACTAATCATATAGCCTGATGCTACCATTAATTACCAAGGAATAACCTTGTATAATAATGCACCTACTAAACCGCCGAGGATTGGCCCAATAATCGGTACAACAAGACCATAACTCCAATTTGAATCGCCTTTGCCTTTAATCGGCAGAATTGCATGAGCAAGACGAGGTCCAAGGTCACGAGCAGGGTTAATAGCGTAACCTGTAAGACCGCCTAAAGACATACCGACTGCAACGATGATTCCGAATACGAGCAGATAATTGAGTCCAATTGAGCCAGCACCGGTAACATTGCCAATACCGAGAATAGCAAATACGAGTACAAATGTGCCGACAGCTTCACTTAAGATATTGCGGGGAATGTCGCGAACGGCCGGTCCGGTTGAGAAAACGCCAAGCTTTGTGCCGGCTTCTTCTGTGGCATCGAACTGATCTTTGAACAACAGATATACGATGCAAGCGCCGCAGAATGCACCAAGAATTTGAGCAATGATATAGCCGGGAACCATGGCCCAACTAAATTTACCGATTGCAGCCAGTGCAATGGTCAGTGCAGGATTAAAATGTGCACCGGAAGCCGCGCCAAAGATAAATGCCGGAATCAGAACTGCAAGGCCCCATGCAAAAGTGATCTGAATGGAACCCGCGCCCTTCATTCCTGACTTACTTAATGTAACGTTTGCAACAACACCGTCGCCGAGGATGATCAGTATGGCTGTACCAACAAATTCAGCAATATAAGGTAACATTTACAATACACCTCAATCTTTTTAATACCGGCCGCCATAACGGGGAGGTTCCCTGTTGCATGGCGGTCCGGTTGAATTACTCTACGGGTCGCTTGCTAAAAAATTACTATTCGTCTTTTGCCCAGCCGAACGAGCACTTCACGGCTTTCTGCCAACCCTTAATAATCTGTTCACGATGCTCTTCTTCAATAGAAGGTTTAAATATCTTGGAAATCTGCCAGTTCTTAACAACTTCTTCCTTGTTCGCCCAGTATCCAACTGCAAGACCTGCCAAATATGCAGCGCCCATAGCGGTTGTTTCGATGCACACCGGTCTGTGAACCGGCGCGCTGATGATATCGGACTGGAACTGCATTAAGAAGTTATTGGCGCAGGCACCGCCGTCAACTTTTAAAGCTGCCAATTTAATTCCGGAATCCTCTTCCATTGCTTTCAGAACATCATAGGTCTGATACGCAAGGGACTCGAGAGTTGCTCTGATAACATGGTACTTGTTTACGCCTCTGGTAATACCGACGATTGTACCTCTTGCGTACTGATCCCAGTGTGGAGCGCCGAGACCTGTAAATGCAGGAACAACATAACAACCGTTTGTATCTTTTACCTTTGAGGCCATATACTCGGAATCGGCCGAAGAATCGACAAGACGCATTTCATCGCGCAGCCACTGGATTGCAGCGCCGGCTACGAAGATAGAACCTTCAAGAGCATAATTGACTTTTCCGTCGAGACCCCATGCAATTGTGGTAACCAATCCATTCTTGGAATAAACCGGTTTTTCACCTGTGTTCATCAGCATGAAGCAGCCTGTGCCGTATGTATTTTTTGCTTCGCCTGGGGTGAAGCAAGTCTGACCAAATAAAGCAGCCTGCTGGTCGCCCGCCGCACCGCCAATCGGAATTTCCCCGCCGAAGAACGATGAATCTGCTTCACCGTAAACAAAGCTGGATGGCTTTGCTTCTGGCAGCATGCACGCCGGAATATTGAGTTCAGCAAGAATTTCTTTATCCCACTCAAGTGTTTTAATGTTAAACAACATTGTTCTGGAAGCATTGGAATAATCGGTTACATGAACTTTACCCTTTGTCAAGTTCCAAATAAGCCATGTTTCAACGGTGCCAAATAATAATTCGCCAGCTTCGGCTCTTTGTCTTACACCGGGAACATTTTCAAGAATCCATCTTAGTTTTGTGCCGGAGAAGTAGGCATCAATCATCAAGCCGGTTTTTTCTCTGTAAGAATCTGTTAATCCTTTTGCTTTCAGTGTATCGCAGTATTCGGAAGTACGTCTGCACTGCCAAACGATTGCATGGTAAACAGGTTCGCCTGTTTTCTTATCCCATACGATTGTTGTTTCACGCTGGTTGGTGATACCGATTGCCGCGATATCGGCAGCTACAGCGCCAATTTTCAACATTGCTTCCTGAGCAACACCGATTTGAGTAGACCAGATTTCCATTGCATCGTGCTCAACCCAGCCCGGCTTTGGAAAATACTGTGTGAATTCCTTTTGCGCCACACTGCACATATCCCCCTTTTCATTGAAAAGAATACAGCGTGAACTTGTTGTGCCGGCATCCAACGCCATTACATACTTGGCCATTAAAAAAACCTCCCCTAAAATGTTTTCCGATACAATACAATTGTATCTTAGTCTGCCTTAAGGCACCTTCCTATTCCTTTGGTCTTCAGGCTTTACCGTATCACCATCTTTAAGCTAATAATATCACTCTCTTTCTCATTTGTATTTAGACAATTTGCGTTCTTTGTTTAGATTCTATAATAATATATTATATGTCAAAATTATTTTGTCTATTTTCGTCTATATTCCTACTTGATTTCTATAATATTTCTGATACAACATTTTTTGTATGACAAAATTTGACAACGGGACAAAAAAAGGCCCCGCACATCTGTACGGGGTCTTTTCAAATTGCAATTCGATTTTTCCGTTCTGCTCCATGATAAAGCAACCGGATTAGGACTTTTATTTTTCCAATTACATATTCTTCATCTTCCTGCATTCCACGGCTGACCCACTGAATGCCATAGTTCACGAAAGCGGTG
>DAMDEB010000001.1:48332-52330 GCA_032090075.1 Caproiciproducens sp. | reverse complement strand
AAAGCGGTGGTAAAAAGGTCGACGATGAACTTTGTATCGTCTTGGCTTATGTAATGGTTTTGAGCGATTTCCGCAGCCAGTTTTTCAACCCAGTTGTGAACAACAGGCTGCAAAAAATCCTCCATATTTTCCTTTTTAAGGGAACGAATCGTGTTCCTGCAAAATGTTCGGTTGGACTTGGCGTACCGCATAATCTGCATTACAGCCGTTTCCCACGGTTCATCCTGTTCTTCCACAATTTCATTAAAGATATCGTTTTTGTAAATCCAGCTCAGCAGTTCATACATGTCCTTAAAGTGATAATAAAACGTCTGCCTGTTCAACCCGCAGCTGTTGGTAACGTTTTGTACAGTGATTTTGTTAAACGGCGTATGACACATCAGTTCTTTCAGCGAATTAGCGAGCTGCTGCTTGGTCTGTGACGAATATTCCATGTTTCTTCCTCCATTTTTATTGTTCTGTAACTTTTAAAAAAAAGAGCAAAATACACACTACACAACAATATATATTATACTACTTTATGTTATTATGTTTCAACGTCATGATATTATAAAAAATGGACAACACTTTTAAAATGCAATTCGTATTTCAACAAATACATGCTTAAGACTGTGATAAAGGTTCCGGCGTATCAGGATACTTCTTTATCAAAACTGAAATAATAAAAATCATAATGCCAATGCCAAGCAACACATCCCCTATGCTGAAAAAGCCGCCTACCCACTTCAGGGGTACAGGAATCACATCGCCTAAAAAATAAAGCTTTGCGCCGCTTGTGGCGACAAAATAGTTGACTTTTTTGGCGTACACCGTTTCTGGGGTCATGCCGGGGTACATCGCAAGCGCCGCCGGAGAAACGGGCATCCGGAAGTGATTCAATGCGATCACACTGTAATTGCAAACTGTTCCGGCCGCAATGAACAAGACCGGCAGCAACCTGCCACGGTTAAGAATGAGGAAAACAACAATGCACAGGCTGCTCAGTGTGGTCAGCAGCCAGGCAAACTGCAATGCGAAGGCCGGAAAATAAGAGAACGGCAGATGCAGCAGCACCCCCGCAATCGGGAGCCACAAACCACGGATGTCCGAAATATTCTGTAATTGATTTTTTCTTCCCTGAAGCCGATTCATGGCGAAGCCAATGACAATACCGGCTAACGCAAATATAAATAAAAGCATATGATTCCCCGTATTCTATTGGATTTCGCCCTTGTCACGCAGCACTTCTAAAAAAGCCGAAACCACCTTGGGGTGAAACTGTTTTCCGCTTTCTTCTTCTAAAATGCCGACCACCTGTTCAATCGGCATCTTGCCGCAATACGGACGGTTACTGGTCATGGCGTCATACGCGTCGGCAACCCCGACAATATAGGTCTCGATAGAATTCTCGTCGCCCTTTTTATGATCCGGATAGCCCTTTCCGTCGTAGCGTTCATGATGATGAAGAATCGTCTCGCGCACATCTTTATCCAGCTTCACATTTTTCAAGATAGATGCACTGATTTGAGGATGCGTCATAATGACTGCCCGTTCAGCGGGAGTCAGCCGCCCCGGTTTATTCAAAATTTTATCGTCTATTCCAATTTTTCCCACATCGTGAAGAAGCGCAGCCACCTTAATATTTTCAATGTCGTTTGGCGAGCGGTGCATCTTGCGGGCAATCATCTCAGCGTAGGCCTCCACGCGATGTGAATGACCTTCGGTGTACTGATCCTTTGCCTCAAGCGCCGTGGTCAGCGTTTTCACCATATCATAGTAATTTTTCTTCACATCTAAATACAGTACAAAGCTGTACCGCGCCAAAAGCAAGGGTAACATAACCAGAATTACCAGATATTCGCCGTTTTCCATGCCCATAAACCTTGCAATGAAATATGCGATGGGCGCGGACGCTGCAATATTCGGTAAAAACTCAAATAGATTTTTAAACAAAGCTGGAAAAAGCGGGGTTTTTTGATTAAGTGAAAACAACATCAAAAGAATGCCGCAATTCAATATAAAAAAAACAAGAATGGCTGAAACAGCGGGAAGTAATATTTGTGGTAACGCGAGATTGTTTGCTAACCCGCCCATTTTTTGGTACAAACTCCCCGCCGCAAAGGTCGAAATTGTAATATTCGATGCATTAAATACCGTCTTAATGGGAGGTTTATTGAAAATATGTGAAAGTGTCTTCTCTCCATTATTGGGTACAATTATAAAGGGGGTACTGATCAATACCATCGCAACAGTGGCCAATGGTCCTTCGTATAAGATGGCAGCCAAAACACAAATAAATGACATGTCAATTGCGTAGTCATCGCGAATATAAATGGGAAGACACCGGCAGATAATATATAAAAATAAAAGCACAGTGAACTGTGTCAGTTCATACTTCGGATTCGCGTAAGTAGGTATCAAACTAAAATAGGAATAAACGCAATACGAGCCAAGGGAAATTCCAATTGCAGAAATGACGTAGGCGTAAATTTTGGATGATCGGCTCATATGTCCCTCCTTAAAATATATAAAAAATCGGGTTTGTAGGGCCGCTAATTACAATTTATTGCCAAGTGAAACATGCACCAACTGTTGCAAGAACTGACAAAACAGAAATCAGTGCGAGCATAACTTTTTTCATCGATATAGCCTCCGTCAAACAATCTCTGTTCTTCGCTAATAAACAGGCTATATCCGCTTCGCTAAGGTTATGTGCTCCCTACAAACCTGATTTTTTACTGGTTCAGCTGCGGGCTGTTATGTATTTGCGATTCTACGGTTCAAAGCATCGAGTGTGGCTTTCACAACTGCGGTGCCCGCGTCGTCGCCGATAAAGGAGCAGCCCACAAAGTGCTCCACGCTATCCTTGAATTTGACAGCGATACAGACGGCAACCGCCTTCTGGCCGACCAAATCAAAAACCTTCACATCGGCGGGTGAAAGTAAAATGTCGGAATTAATAAAGTTTTCAACCGCTTTTAAGGTTGACCGGCAAACCATTTTATAAACTTCCATCTTATCGTTTAAACCGGAAGCTTCCCCTTTATAAGAAGTTTCCCCATCGCAAAGAACGACGGTAGCGGTAGAATGGTCCTTATTTTTGGAGATGCTGATTTCATCGAAGATAAGCCGATTTTTTAACTGTAAATCATTCTCACCCGGTATCTGTGCAACACTGATTAGCTTATGATCAACGCTCACACCAAACTGCACCATCATAGCCGACTGAATATCGCGGACAATTTGTTTAGGGGAGCGGCGGGTGTCTGCCAGAACATGAATTTCAGAGATCTCATTGTCGGAAAAAACAATACTGGATTTAATGACACTCGGAAGCTTGCCAATGAGGTTAATATACTCTTTTGTCACTGTGCTTTGATTGTCGTTCTCCATATGAGAACCTCCTATATTCCTTAAAATTTGGCAGTAATCTCAGGCTGAAAAAACTTCTTTTCCCAGCGTTCGATTTGAATATTTCAAAAATCTGATTTTTATCATCAATCCAGTAAATTATATTAAATTTTTTGCTGTTTATCAATCCCTTTTGGAAATTATTTCAAATTAACAATTATTATTTATACAAAAATAAAACATCTTGCGGATTTTAACCGTAAGATGTTTCTTTCAATCAGGTTTTCTTAATAAATTCAGTTTTGCACACGGGGCAGGTAATGGATATCTTCCCTTTTCCCTTCGGTACACGCAGGGTGTTTGAGCAATTTGGGCATTTATAATAGCGGTGTGTTTTTCTGTCCTTGGTTCTGCCCGCAGCATTTTGAAACCAGGACCGTACTTTGTAAGCGTTGCGGCGAATCCACATCCACACCGGATTCCACCAATTCATAAACTTGTAATTTTCATTGTAACGTTTGCTGACATTTCTTGAAAACATTCTGAAAAAGCACAGAAAGAAAGGAATAAAAGAGATCAGCATCAAAACGTACCATCTTGTAAGCTGTGCCGACAAATACAGTACCATATAAAGGGCAAGCAGAGCAATCGACAACTGGTCGGTGCCG
>DAMDEB010000001.1:42932-48322 GCA_032090075.1 Caproiciproducens sp. | reverse complement strand
GTGCCGTATCTTCCCATCATCATTTTTCTGAACCAATTCATAAGTTGAGACTCCTTCATCGTACGGAATAGCCGTCTTTTTCTTGTTTATCGTTTTAGTATACTATAAACAAATGAAAAAAGTCTGAATAAAATGATAACATTTCACGACTCTCGCTAATCCCGTGGTTTCATTTCCCTTATTTCAGCAATTCGGAAAGTGTTGTATTGTTCAGGTCGGCTGAACGGCCCCCGTTGAGCTTCACCTCACCGTTTATGCTAACACTCAGGAACGCTCCGCAGGAGATCACATCACCGATATAACGGATGTCGCGGGCAAAGTCAAAAACGAACGGCGCCTCGCCCTTTTTTCCTCGCTTCGTACATACATAGCGATACATCTGATCCTCAAGTTCCTTTTCGTTTATGTCTGTGTTGACATACGCACCAAACAAACAGCCGCCGCTGGTCATCCGCTGTGTAAACCGGGAAGACATCAGCCATTCCGCGTTTTCCTTCGTGTAATAAGCGTGGAAACCATAAAAGCACTTATTCTCATGCAGTACCTTTAAAGCACGGTCGGTATCGTCCTCGTCTTCACCGCCGGTCACGTTAACCGAATAAATCAAGTTTGGTATTTCGGTAAACTGTTGTGTCCGCTGAAAAATGTTCGAGGATACGGCAGCAAAAAACGAACATTCGCCATGATTTTTACAAATCTGCATTAGTTCCGGTAAGCGTTCAGCTGCTTCGTCGATTTGAAAAATGTACGTATAAATTCCAAGTGATACGGCATCCGAAATAATTGCATCCATTCTTGACAGGCCGAATGCATTTCCACCGGCTCTGCAATCGAAGTGCAGCACCCACGGGATCTTCTTCCCGTCCTTGGAATTTTCACGCAGAATACCCGCACCGTAATTCAAGCTGGTGTAGCCGAAATTCAGGCTGGTAGTTCTAATCGTATCTGCGTTTACATTCTGAATCATATTGACAAGAAGTTCATTGTAATGATTGTCCGGCTTTTTTAAAATATCGCCTGTCATCTCAAAGAACTTCTTCTGCGCGGGCGATTTTGAAAAGTTCTCGCCCATATCCGCTAAATTGCGTATACTTCGTTTGGGGTCAAGCTGTATATCACGAATCGCTCTGTTAACCACGGCACCGACGGTGCTGCGCATCATTTTATGTCTGTATTCCATTATTTACGCTCCAATTTCCATACAATAATTATAGTATACCGATGGCTTCGGCAAAACGACATAGACAATTTCATAATGTGTCCTGTTTTTAGACAGTCTGCCGAATGTGTTGGAAATAAAATATCATATCAGGCAGTTTATTGTGTAATAGGGGCGGTTGTCGCGCCAATCAAGCCGAGCAGCTCCTGTGGTTTCAGCTCAACCTGTGCGCCGATTCTGCCCGCACTCACAATGATGGTGGGCAGATGGTCACAACTGCTGTCTATTACGGTTCTAAACTGTTTTTTCATGCCGATTGGGGAACATCCGCCTCGAATGTAACCGGTGGTTTTGTTGATTTCATCCACATGAATCATCTCGACTGATTTTTCACCCACGCTTTTCGCCGCGGCTTTCAAATTTAGTTCTTTTGCGACCGGTACAACAAAAACGTAAAATTCCCGCCCTGCCCCCCGTGTAACAAGGGTCTTGAAGACCTGCTCCTTGTTTTGTCCCAATTTATGGGCAACGGAGACGCCGTCAATCTTACCATCCTCATGGTCATAAAAATAAAATTGATACTCGATTTTTGCCTGGTCTAAAATTCTCATTACATTTGTTTTGGTATTATCCTTTGCCATTGCGCTCACCTTTCTATATTGAATACGAGCTCTTGTTGAAAAGGCGTATATAATTGCAATGAATTTTGCCTGTACGCAAAATACACCCCTTTGTTTCAGTATCGCATACCGCTAAACAATCGGGGTATATTTTAGTGCTGCCAGCAGGCTATTGAAATTATATTATTGTTCAATTTTCCATTTGATACCCTGGGGGGTATCTTCAAGCACAACATGGCGCGCCTTTAGTTCATCACGAATTCTGTCAGCCGCGGCCCAATCCTTATTTTTGCGAGCCTGCGTACGTTCGGCAATCAGCTTTTCGATCTCTTCGTCAAGCGAGTTGTCTTGTTTCGCGTAAAGCAACCCAAGTACGTCGGCAAGTTCATTGAACAGGTTCAGCGCAAAGAAGCAAAGCTCTTTTGACGGTGCGGTGGAGGCGTTCAAGTTCGAATTAATGCTGCGCGCCAAATCAAACAGCGCCGAGATTGCATCGGCCGTGTTCAAGTCATCCTCCATTGCATCAATGAAATGATCCTGATATTCGCCTAATTTGCGCCTCATTGCGTGTTCGCCCGGCTTTTCACCGGAGGGCGCATTCTCCATTAAGAACTCTAGATTATTGCGGCAATTGTACAATCTTTCAAGCGCGGCCTTATTCTGTTCAATAATTTCCATCGTATAATTGACAGGCGTGCGGTAATGCGAAGCAACCATCAGGAAGCGAATCGGCTCATAGCCATACTTTTCCGCAACATCACGCACGGTGAAAAAATTATCCAGACTTTTGCTCATTTTACGGTTATCCACATTGATGTAACCGTTGTGCATCCAGTAGTTCGCAAACGGTACGCCGTTGCAGCACTCGCTTTGGGCAATTTCGTTTTCATGGTGCGGAAAAATAAGGTCCTGCCCGCCGCAGTGAATGTCAATCGTCTCGCCAAGATATTTGCGCACCATGGCTGAGCACTCGATGTGCCAGCCCGGCCGGCCCTTTCCCCAAGGAGAAATCCAGCTTGGTTCGCCGGGCTTTGCGCTTTTCCACAGGGTAAAATCCATGGGATCCTCTTTAATTTCGCCGGTGGCAATGCGTGCACCGGACTGCAAATCCTCAAGGGGCTGATGCGAAAGCTTGCCGTACTCCTTATCCTTTAATGTTCTGAAATAAACATCCCCGTTTGGCGTTGGATAGGCGTAGCCTTTATCAATCAGGTCGGAAATAATATGGATGATTTCGTCGATATTTTCGGTGGCAAGCGGATGAATGGTAGCCGGACGCACATTAAGCCCTTTGGCGTCCGTTTTGTACTCTTCAATATACCGTTCGGAAACGGTCAGGTAATCGGTTCCTTCCTCGTTCGCTTTATTGATAATTTTATCATCAATGTCGGTGAAATTCTGAACAAAGGTTACCTCCATGCCGCGGTATTCCAAATAACGGCGCAGCACGTCAAACACGCAGATCGGGCGGGCGTTGCCGATGTGAATGTAATTGTACACAGTCGGCCCGCACGCATAAATTTTCACTTCCCCCGCGGTTAACGGAACAAACTCCTCTTTTTGGCGTGTTAACGTGTTGTAAATTTTCATCTCATTTTTCCTCCTTTTGTCTGATCGCCGCATCAAGCTGCTTTTGAATTTTTTCAAGCTGTAAACTGATACGACAAAATTCCTGCGTAATAGGGTCCGCAATGTGAATCTGATCCATGTTGCACGGGCGCACGCCGTTCAGACGAACGACTCTGGCCGGAACGCCGACCGCCGTCGCGTTGTCGGGTACTTCGTCGAGCACAACCGCACCCGCCGCCACACGGGCATTGTCGCCAACACGGAAGGGGCAAAGCACTTTTGCGCCGGCGCCGACCATCACGTTATTGCCGAGGGTCGGGTGACGTTTGCCGTGGTCTTTCCCGGTGCCGCCAAGCGTAACGCCCTGGTACAGGGTACAGTTGTCGCCGATCACGGTTGTTTCGCCGATGACCACACCCATGCCGTGGTCAATGAAAAGCCCTTTCCCAATTTCAGCACCGGGATGGATTTCAATCCCCGTCTTGTGGCGCGCTCGCTGGGACAAAAATCTTGCAATAAATTTCATATCATGCTGATAAAACCAATGTGCCTTGCGGTAGGCGCGAATCGCCTTAAAACCGGAATAGAGGAAATACACCTCTAACCTTGACCTGGCTGCCGGATCACGTTCGATCACCGAATCAAGCTCTTCTTTCAGACTCGTAAACATTACCTTCCTCCAATAAAAAAGACCGCCTACGCCCCCAAATTAGGGACGGAGGCGGTCGTTATACCGCGGTTCCACTCCGTTTTATACCTTGTGGGCCTTTAACGGTGCCAGCCGTGCAGGGATACTCGTTTCCCCCCGCCTGCTCACGGATGCATTTCGCCGTCTGCCCAACAAAAAGCGCTTCCAGCCTTGACGCTTTCTCTCTAATGCCGGCATTGCGGGTACTTCTTCCGCTCGTTGCATTTATCAATACAGATAATATAGCAAAAAATCTTTATAATGTTACAATAGTATATACCAAAATATGATTCAAGTAAACCCTTGCCGGACAGCTGTAAAAAATATTCACCGGCAAGCCAAGATATCTTCCTTTATTTTGTCGTATTGATTGCGCCAATATTCTGTTTGATATAAATAAATCCGGAAAGAACTGCGAAGAAGGTCGCAATCAAAATCAGCACAAAGCCCACCTGACCAAACACCGTCGCGCTTGACATTCCGCTGATTGTAAAGGCAGACAGCTTTCCGAGTATAACCAATTCCTGACTGTATTGAAAAGCAAGAATAGTAATAATGGCGATAATCTGACTGATCGTTTTGGTTTTGCCCCAGTTGTTCGCCGCAACCACAACGCCGTTATCCACCGCGGCAAGGCGGATGGAGGTGACGATGAACTCACGCGCAATAATTAAAATCACACACCATGTGTCAGCAAGGCCAAGGTGTACGAAGCAGACAAGCGCTGAAACCACCATCACTTTATCAGCAAGGGGATCCATGAATTTACCGAAATTTGTAATTTGATTATTCTTGCGAGCTAACTTCCCATCAAGATGGTCGGTATACGCCGCGGCACTGAACAGAATCAGCGCGTAGAGATAATGGTGCGGAATACCCGGCAACAACAGAAAAAACACAAAAAACGGTACCAGTATCACACGGACTACAGTTAATTTATTCGGCAGGTTCATTCCCGCGCCTCCTCTATTCGACTATTTCTCCAGTTAAATCACAATCAATGCAATCGTTGATTTTTATATTGATGAAATCCCCGTACTTCGGCTTTTTATCTTGCACAGTAAAGAAAATCTTACCGTCTATATCCGGTGAATCGGCGTAGGATCGGCCGAAATAGCACTCGGCGTAACGGTCAAAGCCCTCCACAAGCACGCGCAGAGTCTTTCCGATTTGCTTTTCGCCCCACTCCTGCATGATATTCATTTGATCTTCCATGATGATATCCATGCGGTGCTGTTTTAACTCATCATCAATCTGGTCGGACATCTCTGCGGCGGCTGTGCCCTCCTCCTGTGAATAGGGGAAGCAGCCGAGGCGTTCAAAGCGGTTTTCCCGTACAAACTCAGCCAGCTCG
>DAMDEB010000001.1:40488-42922 GCA_032090075.1 Caproiciproducens sp. | reverse complement strand
GAAACCGGTGATGAGCGTGGTGCGTAAAATCAAACCCGGAACCATTGCGCGCATTTTCTGAATCAGGGCGGTCAGCTCTGCCCTGCTCCCTGTACGGCGCATCGCCTTTAAAAGGCGCTCGCTGCAATGTTGAAGCGGCAAATCCATATATTTTACGATTTTGTCCTCTGCGGCGATGGTCTGAAGCAGTTCATCGGTAATATAGTCGGGGTAACAGTATAAAATACGAATCCACTCGACGCCGCTGATTTTGCAAAGTTCCTTTAACAGCTGCGGCAGCATCAGCTTTCCGTAAATGTCCCAACCGTAGCGCGTTGTGTCCTGCGCGATTAAAATCAGCTCTTTCGCTCCGTTTTTGACCAGTGTTTCCGCCTCTTCCACGATATTTTCTATCGTCCTCGAACGGTAGCGCCCGCGGATAAACGGAATGGCGCAGTAAGCGCAGCGGTTGTCGCAGCCCTCGGCTATTTTCAAATAAGCAAAATAGCTTGGCGTGGAAAGCCGGCGGTCGCCGCTCAACGGAAGGAGCGTTTTTTCAGGAAAGCTTTCAGCCTTTACACCGGTCAAAGCCTTGTCAATCACGGCGGCAATGTCGCTGTCCGCACCGATACCGATCACGGCGTCCACTTCGGGCAGTTCCTTTAAAATTTCCTCACGGTAGCGCTCGGCCAAACAGCCGGTTACAACAATTGCCTTGATCGTGCCCTCGGCCTTTAATTTGGCAAGTTCAAGAATTTCCTCAATGGATTCCTTTTTGGCAGCTTCAATAAATCCGCAGGTGTTGACAATCGCAACATCCGCGAGCGCGGCGTCATCCTTCAGTTCATAGCCGGCCTTTTGCAGCGAAGCCATCATGATTTCGGCGTCCACCTGATTTTTGGCGCAGCCAAGGCTCACCAATCCTACACTATATGACATTTATTCTTCCTCATTATTCAATTGATTTAACGCGGTTCGTATATCGTCCCAGCGGAAACCGAGCCTTTGCAGCGCGGCGATGCTGCGGCGGCGGCCTTTTTCATCGTTCAGCGTTCTGATGTATTTTTTGTGAATCAGCGCCGTTATTTTCTCTACGGGGTCGGGTGCAATTTCTTCAATAATCTGCTGTGCAAGCTCTTTATCAATGCCCTTTTGCAGCAGCTCCTGCTGTGTGCGGGAAGCGGAAAAACCCTTTGAACCAAGCAGATTCGCGGCAAGGCTGCGGGCATACTCCTCATCATTGACAAGGCCGATATCCACCATATGCTGTGCCGCCTGTTCGGCGGCCTCACGCGTGGTCACACGGCTGATTTTATCCGCCAATTCCTTTTGTGAATGGCTGCGGTGCTCCAAAAGATAGAGCGCCTTTTCACTGGCGCGGCGGCTTTCGCTCGACTGAATCAGTTCGTGAAGCTGTTCATCGGTAAGCTCCCTCCCCAATTTAAAGCCTGATTTCAGCAAAGTTTCCGTGTCAATATTCATCGCAAATTCACCGTCAATAAAAAGAGCGGAAAGGCTCTTCCTGCGCGGTTCAATAGCTGTTATCAACATTAGTCGTCTGCCGAAATATCAATATTGGCGGCCTTACCGCGTCCGCTTGCCTTAACAGGCGCAGGCGGCACAACCTCAACCGGTTTTGCAGGGGAGGCCGAAGCCGGTGCGTTTTTGGTGTAAAGCTTTGCCACGTTTTCCTTCACAAGCACTTCCACTGCATCCGCAATATCCTTGTTCTCAGCGAGGAAAGTCTTCACATTGTCGCGGCCCTGCCCAAGCCGGGTTTCATTAAATGAGAACCACGAACCGCCTTTTTGAATCACGTCCAACTTTACGGCCAAATCAAGCAGCTCTCCCTCGCGGGAAATGCCGCGGCCGTACATGACGTCGAATTCCGCCTCACGAAACGGCGGAGCAATTTTATTTTTTACAACCTTTGCGCGGGTACGGGAGCCGATTTGCTCCGTACCGTTTTTCAAGGTTTCAATTTTTCGGATATCAATTCTGACGGAAGCGTAGAATTTCAGAGCACGGCCGCCGGGGGTTACCTCCGGGCTACCGTACATGACGCCGACTTTTTCACGCAGCTGATTGATAAAGATGGCAACACAGTTCGACTTTGAAATGGCACCGGCCAATTTGCGCAGTGCCTGACTCATCAGACGCGCCTGCAAGCCAACGTGACTGTCGCCCATTTCGCCCTCAATTTCAGCGCGCGGCACCAAAGCCGCAACGGAGTCAATGACGATCACGTCGATTGCATTGGAGCGCACAAGTGCTTCGGTAATTTCGAGCGCCTGCTCGCCGGTGTCCGGCTGGGAAACCAGCAGTGAGTCAACATCCACACCCAAGTTGCGGGCGTAAACAGGGTCGAGCGCATGCTCAACATCGATAAACGCCGCGTTGCCGCCGTTTTTTTGCCCCTCGGCAATACAGTGCAGCGCAAGCGTTGTTTTACCCG
>DAMDEB010000001.1:29912-40478 GCA_032090075.1 Caproiciproducens sp. | reverse complement strand
CAATACGGCCGCGCGGAAGACCGCCAATGCCAAGCGCCAAATCGAGCGAAAGGGAACCGGTCGGGATTGACTCCACGTTCATTGCCACATTTTGGCCCAGACGCATGACCGCGCCTTTGCCGAACTGCTTTTCAATTTGCATAAGCGCCGTTTCAAGCGCTGCGTTTCTATCCGTCGCCATATTTTCCTCCGATGTTTTTATTGAAGGCTATCTGAAAACCACTTGATTTAACAGCCTCTATTTTTATAAATGTACAATTAAATTATATCGTATTTCATATTTAAAAGCAATACATACAAGAAAAATATCGAACGAATGTTTAAGTCATTGTTCCCGCAACCACGCGTTCAATGGCGTTAAAGTCCTTTACCATACGAATATCTGTAAGCCCCGCGGCTTGAAAAATGGCCGCCACCTCCGCCGCCTGACCCTCGCCGACCTCAACCGCCGCCGCACCGCCATGCTTGAGTTTTGGCAGCCAGAGCGAGGCGATGGCGCGGTAAAAGACAAGACCGTCCGCACCGCCGTCCAGCGCCGTGTGCGGTTCACTGCGCACTTCGGACTGTAGTGTGGGGAGTTCGCCGCTGGTAACGTAGGGCGGGTTTGAAACAATACAGTCGAGCATCGAATAATTTTCAGCATTTTGCGGATTCAAAATATCCAATTGAACAGGCGTGACATTTTGCAGCCCTGTTTCCCGAATATTGACATTGAGATAGGTAAACGCCTGATCGTACAATTCCACTGCCGTAATTTCCGCATTCATTAGGAGCGATGCAAGCCCGAGCGCGACCGCGCCAGTACCGGAACACAGGTCAAGGATGCGCGGGCGTTCTCTATTTTTCAGCAAGTCGGCTGCCGTATAAACCAAAAGTTCGGTTTCTTCGCGCGGAATCAGCACTCCCTCGCCAACCTGCAGGGTAAGCTCCATAAACGGCCATTTTCCTAAAATATACTGGAGCGGCCTTCCCTCTGCGCGTTCATCAATCCAAGCAAGGTAGTGTTGTGCTTTTGCCGCGTCCGCCGGGTCGCCGGAATGAATAATCAGAGCCTGACGGTCAATTCCGAACGCCTTTTGAAAAAGGCATACCGCATCAAAAGCGGGGCTTTGATTCCCCGCTTTGAAGAGTACGCCTTTTCCCTGTTGATATAGTTCCCCTAACGTCATCGTTGCAGATGCACCTACATTCTTTTCCTTATAAACCGATTTTATCCTCGCCGTTTTCCGGTATGACCTTTTTCATCGCGGCGATCGCAACCTCGATCATGCTGTCGTCGGGTTCCTTTGTGGTAATGCGCTGCACCCACAACCCCGGTGCGGAAACAATATGAGTCAGTGTGTTGTCATGGCGGCCGCACATACGGATAAATTCATAGCCGACTCCAACAATCAGCGGAATGCAAAGCAATTTTACAAATGTTCTTAGAAACGGATTTGCAAACGGAATAAAGAATCCGACGATGATGCCTAAAATGAGCATGATTACAATGAAACTTGTGCCGCAGCGCGGATGAAACCGGCTGTGACGGCGAACATTTTCAACGGTCAGCTCTTCGTCGTTCTCATAGCAGAATATCGTCTTATGCTCGGCGCCGTGGTACTGGAACAGCCTGTGAATTTCAGGCATACGTGAGCATAAAACTATGTACGCAATAAAGATTGCAATGCGCATTGCACCCTCAATAATGGAACGCCACGGTGCAATGGCCGAGCCCGCAGCATAATTTTGAATCAGGTTAAAAACAAACGTAGGCAGTACGAAAAACAGCGCTATTGCAAGTAAAAGTCCCAATACGGTGCTGGCAGCCATAATCGCGTTCATCATTTTATCGCCAAAAGTTTTCTCGACCCATTTGTCGAATTTTGACGGTTCTTCGGTTTCCTCAACGCCGGCCTTGTCGACTGAAATTGAGAGCGCTTTATACCCCATGGTGAGGGAATCGATGAATCCGGCAATTCCGCGCAGCAGTGGCAGCCGCATAATGGAATACTTGTCTCTAATAAAATTGGTGCTCAGTTCTTCCGTGGAAATGGTGCCGTCACTCAAACGGATGGCAACCTCTGTTGTTTTAGGGCCTCGCATTAGAATGCCCTCGATCAGTGCCTGTCCGCCGATGGACGTGATGCATTTTGTTTTTTCTCTACCCATTATTTTCGGAATTCCTTTCTTCATTTACGGGTTCACTCGGTTGCTGCTTCGTTTCAAGATGCTTTAGCGTAGGGATTAATATGGTTACTGCCGTACCAACATTCTCGTGACTTTCAATGTCCAAGCTGCCGGAATGAAGCACCATAATTTCGTCAGCAAGCGCAAGGCCAATGCCTGAACCGCGGATTGTTTGATTTGCTTTGTAAAATTTCTTTTTCACATTCGGCAGATGCTCGGCGGGGATTCCGCACCCATTGTCGCTGATTACGACGCAGATATAGCCGTTCAGCTCCGTGGCACTCACACTGATGGTGCCGCCTTCATCTGTATATTTCAAGGCATTGTCTATAATATTGACAAAAACCTGCCTTAGCCGGTTTATATCGCCCAGAACGGGCGATAGCATGGAGGGCTCCTCATAAATCAAGAACTTATGCTCGGCATTGGCACGTTCGCTGAACATATAAACAGCCTCGCCCAGTTCAGCCAGAATGTCAATTTTATCCATGGTGAGCGTCATGCGGCCGCTCTGCATCCGTGAAAAATCGAGCAGTTCTTCCACAATACCTGAAAGGCGCTCGGATTCGCGGATAATAATGCCCATGCCGCGGTCAAATGTTTCTTTGTCGTCACCGCCGGCCTGCATCGTTTCCGCCCAGCCCTTAATCGCGGTCAGCGGCGTACGCAGCTCGTGGGACACCGAGGAAATAAAATCGTTCTTCATCTTTTCGGCCGCGCCCAATTCGTCGGCCATGTCGTTGATGTTGTCGCAGAGCTGCCCGATTTCGTCATCGTTGCTCTTTTCTATACGAGCCTTAAAGTCGCCCTGCGCAATTCGCTTCGCGGTCGCGCCGATCTCTTTAATAGGCGTAATAATCGAATTCATAAAATAATAGCTTGAAACAATCACAAATAAGATAATGAGCAGCCCTGCTAAAATCAGTGCGCCGCTCAGGAGCGTCACCTGTTTGTCGGCTTCCTCAAGGGAAACCACGTAGCGGATACCGCCGACAAGGCTACCGTCATTGTTCCGCATCACGCGGGTCACGGCGACTACTTTTTCGCCGCTTGTCAGCTTGCCCGTCCATGTTCCATAACCGCTGTCACTGTTCTTTGCCTGACTATAATCCGGCATCGGCTGGGTTTCGTCCGGTGCGAAGCCGGTGGATGTAATGATGATTTTTCCATTGGAGTTAAACACCATCAGTTCCATGCTTTCTTTACTTGGGAAGTTTTCAACGTAATTACGTGCGGCTGTACTAAATTCTCTCGGCGACTTCCTGCCGTAGTCGGCAAACACATTGGTCAATTCGGCCGAGCGGCCGCTCAGCGCCGTCTGAATCCCATTGTAAACATATCCGCGTATGACAAAGGAAAGGGTAATGATCAGCGTTATCAAAATGAACAGGATCACACCCAGACTATTAAAAAGCCAACGTTTCGTAATACCGGTTGCTTTCATTCCGTCTTCCCCTTCCCTTTTGCTTATGATTACACTTGCCGCCCTCACAATTTCTGATCAGTAAGCGTTCATACAACGCATATTACGCTTCCCACTTATACCCAAGGCCCCACACCGTTACGATGTGCTTCGGGTTGGAAGGTTCATCCTCCACCTTCATCCTGAGGCGGCGGATATTCACATCCACAATTTTTTCCTCCCCAAAGTACGCGTCACCCCAAACATGCTTTAAAATGTCTGTGCGGTCAAGCGCGGCGGTCGGGCTGGAAAAGAAATATTCCATAATCTGAAACTCAACCTGTGTCAGCTCAATTGGTTCGCCCTTTTTCATCAAGGTGCGGTTGCGCAGGTTAAGGGCAAAGTCACCGGAACGTATTTCCTCTTTAAAATTATTTTCATTTCTCATCTGTTCCAGTGCGACACGACGGTACACAGCGTCCACTCTGGCAACAAGCTCGCTCGGGCTGAACGGTTTTGTAACGTAATCGTCCGCACCCATCATCAAGCCGCTGACCTTATCCATTTCCTGTGTGCGCGCGGTCAGAAGAATGATGCCGATAGAGCCGCTTTTCTGCCGCAGTTCCCTGCACACCGCAAGGCCGTCGTATTTTCCGGGCATCATGATATCGAGCACGGCAACGTCAAAGTTGCCCCCCTCGCGGTCATAGATTTCAAGAGCTTCCTCCCCGTTGGACGCCTCAAAGGCATTATATCCGGCACGTTTCAGATTAATTACTACAAATTCGCGAATCGCTTGTTCGTCTTCCGCAACAAGGATGTTTTTCATATCCGTTCCTCCGTCATCCTAATTTAGATCTTGATTAATAAGCTTGAAGCTTGCTTTCACATCACTGGCGCTTAAAGAAAGCGCATCATCAGGCAAAGAGACATCGGCAGAAAACACCAATCCACCGGAATCAAGCAGCTTGAAAAAGCCTTCTGTTCCCGTGCCGTCCGTCCATTCCTTTTCGGTGAAGACCTGGATTTTCAGCAGTGCGGCGCCCAACTTACCGGGGGCGTTTTTTTTCGATGCAGTCAGCCACTTATAAAAAGTAATGGTACGCGTGGCGGTGTCCGTCTGGGTTGTAACCTTACCGCGCCACATATCCGGTATTAAAAACCAGTATCCGTCTGAGTAGTTCAGCACCATGCTCATCACACGGATCAGGGTGTTGGTATTCGTGTCGTAGCGGTGCCAGTTGGTGATGTAGGCTGCGTCGTCTGTGGTTGCGCCGGTGTAGCCCGGCATCAGATTGACAATCGGTATCTCAATGATTTTATCGCCGTTAATATCCTTGGAAACAACCGACGTGTTCCTCATGGTGGAATTTGCCGTCTGCGTTTTTGTATCAAAGAACGGCGACTTTAACGTTTTGGTTTTCTTATCCCAGTAAAGCACCTCTGTAACAAGGGAGTTAGCGCTCTTCATACCGTCGAGTACGATTCCGTTCTGCTTTACGTTAATCAATCCCGTCTGTACGGAGGTGTATTTGGTAACGCCGATATCCAGTTTGCAGGAGCCCATGACTTCCAGCGAGTTGTCTTTCATGCGGAACAGACGCGCAAGCGCGGGCTGGTCGCCGACACTCACATTGGCAGTAAAAATCTCGTCCTGATTATCCCCGTCGAAGTCCATAACCGCCAACTCAGTATAGCTTTGCTCAAGCTTCAGCTCGTTCATTTTTCCGTTTTTATAATAATAGATACAAATCGTACTGGTGTTGTTCAGGCTGCTGCCCCAACCGACAACAACCTCGTCCTTGCCGTCACCGTTCAAGTCACCGAAGCAGACCTTATCCACCTGCCCGGCGGGATTGTTAAATGAGCCCATGTCGGTCCATTTTCCATCTTTTTTCATAAACATAATATTGGTTCCGGCGCTATCGTCACCCTTTTGGTATATTGCCATGGCTTCTTCGGCTTTATCGCCGCAAATGTCGTGCGTGATAATCGCCGAGCGGTAATTCCCGCTGTTCGGATACTCCAGCGTCATCTTACTGCCGGCTTTACTTTCAAGAAGGGCTTGAATATCGGCTTTTTCACCGGTTGGCTTCGGCGGGTGCATGAGCGTTTGAGCATCAAGCCCGACAAATGAACAGCCCGACAGCGTCAACGCGAGCACAAGCGCAACCGCAACAGCTTTCAGCTTCATTTCACCACACCTTTCAAATATCTGTATCGATTCTTTATTATACCATATGCAGTATAAAAAAACAGTATCAAATATGTAATAAAAGGCCGCCCGGCAAATACGCCTTAGCAGCCTTTAAAATTTGCGCTATACTGTGGCTGCATAGAGCAGCATTCCTAAATTATCGCTGTAAATCGCATCAAACTGTGAAATCGGGAGAGGATTCTCGCCCAAACCGACTTCCACCGTATACCCGGGTCGGCGGTAGTCCTGAATAAACCAGTCCTTGTACCCCGCATAGGAGGCAATACCGGTGGATAGATCAAGCTTATATCCGCTGATTCCTGACAATGCCTCGCCGATGGTTTTCCCTTCGGGCGGCGCCATATCCATAAAATTCCAGTAGATTACCTGCCCCTGGCTGTGATACGCCATTACAAGCCTGAAGTCATGGTTTTTCGTGAAGCTGACCATTGCCTGCGTTTCCGGTTCCGATTCGGGCGATGGACCGGAATAGCGCGTCGGCCCCGGCCCGGTGACACCGTACTCCGCTTCCGCATCTTTTGAAAGCTGCCATGCGGCATCGTAATTATGATTTAAGTCCACACCCCTGATATTGGCCTCCCATACGGTGGAAAAATCAGTACTCCCTTTGTTCCACCGTATCAAGTCCTGATAATAGGGATTATCCGGCTGCAGGCCGTTCAGAACCAGGTCAACGCCGTCCGGATTCACCATGGGGATAATGTAAATGCTGCTTTTTTCCCAGATATCCTTTGGATTGTAGCCGTTCAGAGTCTGCCCCTGTGCATACGCTTTCGCAAAATTCTCTGCAAATTTCATCAACACGGGTGTGGTAATCCACTCCAGCGCGTGGTGGCTTCCATTGTAGAAAACCTGATTCGGCCCGGTGCCCAGTCTAAGATAATACAGGCTTTTTCCAAGCACGCTGTTGCCGGCACTGCCCACTTCAATAAAAGGATAGCGAGCTTGAATCCCCTGAATATCCCGTGCCAAGATTTCATAGGTGTAGCCGATATTGGTATCGACCACATCTATGCCATAGGGCACCACGATGCGCTGTCCTATCATCAGGCTGTCGGGGTTCAACCCCGGATTTGCAGCGAGCAGCAAGGCAAGGTTGGTATTGTACCCGTGCGCAATATCATAAAAAGTATCCCCCTGCTGAATGGTATACACGTCATATCCCAACAGGAACCGTTCCATTACCCTGAACGTATTGGCGCCGATTACGCCATCCGGTGCCAAACTAAAATTGCGTTGAAATTGTGTAACCGCCCTGAGCATTTGCAGCCCAAACTCTCCGTCAACAGGGCCGGCGTTATAACCCAGCTTATCCAGCATCGCTTGAATTTCCATCACATCTGTTCCCGACATCCCATATTGCAATCTTCTCATCGAATCACCTCGAAAAGCATATAAATACTATATTGTATTGCGGGGCATGGCGCTTTGTTCCACATTTAACGGATTACCCATGATTAAAAATACCGGCTGCATCCTGTGCAGCCGGTATTTTTGGGTATATCAATAAACTTTTCAGCTAACCTGAATATCAAGTTCGACATCGCCGATGGGGGTAGTAACTTTTGTGCTTAGAATCGGAGTGTCCTTCGGCATCGATTCATCACCGCCGACAATCACCCTTGGGGGCAGAATGTCGCACACGACTTTCTGTTCGGACAGGCCTGTCATCGCGTTTCCGCTGATGATATTGGCGATTTCGCCCAGTGCGGAAGTGACAAAATCATCAATTTCTCCGATTTCCATTCCGCTCATAATTCTGACCATTTCCAATGTGGTTTCTTTGGGAAAACGGTAAAGAATTTGACCGGAAAGGTCGCCCGTAACACCGATGACAATATTGACCTTATCCTCGGTATCCGCAACCGCCTTCAAGGTCTCGGGCGCACCCGCGGAAACGTCCAAGTCAAGCAGAAGCTTGAACACCTCGCAGGTTGCCTTTGAAAAAGGGGCAAACACACTGTTTGTCATGACTGAACCGCCCCCTGTTCTTTTGCATACGCCGCGATTTTTTGATCGTCCGACGCGACATGGTTAATCAGCCACGCCAGCAGCTTGCCAGCGAATTGCTGCATCAGTTCCTGTTTGTGGCCCTCGTTCTCAAACTGCCCGGCAACGGTGACGACATAGCTTACCATGTCATTATGTATTTTACGGTGCGCTTCAAAACCGGGGTAGCCGATTTTTTGCTGATAAGCCTCTTCGTCGTGAAAATGAGTCACGACATAGTCCTTCATAAAAGCGAGCGTCTCGTTTACCTTCGGTATTTTTTGTTCCCATTCCCCGGCGGAGCGCAAAGTTTCCACAAAGTCAGTGACACGTCGAAAAAGTTCTTCATGCTGTTCATCGATCAACGGAACACCAACCCTGTATTTTTCTTTCCAAATCATAAATAAACCTCCTTTTGTAATTGTTTATATCCGCAACCCGAAAACAGCAACGGGCTGAATCCAGGCGAATAGATTTTATTATATCATGAAATTCCAAAAGCTGCCATAAAGTCTGTTAAAAGCAGACTCTATGACAGCTTTACATTTTAGATTAGGACAGCCGGGTTTTAAAATCGCCGTAGCAAAACTGTTTTACAATGCGAAGCCCGTCCGCCTCATTATAAAGAGCGATTCCCGGAAGATTCACACCGTTAAATGTGTTGTTCTTCACCATGGTGTAATGCGCCATGTCGCAGAACACGACCTTGTCGCCAGCCTTTAGCGGCTGCGCAAAGGAATAGTCGCCGATGACGTCCCCCGCAAGGCAGGTCGGCCCGCCAAGCCGATATGAATAAGCAAATTGTCCCGGCTGCCCCGCACCGATGACGTTGGGACGGTAGGGCATTTCCAGAACATCGGGCATGTGGCATGCCGCTGAGGTATCCAAAACCGCAATCTGCATTCCGTTGTCAATGACATCCAAAACAGTGGAAACGAGATACCCTGTGTTCAGTGCGACCGCCTCACCGGGTTCAAGGTAAACCTGTACGCCGTACTTCTCCTGCATAAACCGGATGCAGCGCACAAGGGTTTCAATGTCGTAATCCGGCCTTGTGATGTGGTGGCCGCCGCCGAAATTGACCCACTTCATCTTGTTCAGGTACTGGCCGAATTTCTCATCTACCACGTTCAGTGTCCGCTCGAGCGTATCTGAATTCTGTTCGCACATGGTGTGAAAATGCAGGCCGCTGATTCCGTCAAGCTGTTCCGGTTCAAAATGGGACAGCGTGACGCCGAAGCGGGAGTTTGGAAAGCAGGGATTGTAAAGATCCGTTTCAATTTCGGAATATTCCGGATTGATACGAATGCCGCATTCCATTGGTTTTCCGCAGTTCTGCACCTTACTTTTGTACTTTTGCCACTGGGAGAACGAATTGAATACAATATGGTCGCAATAGCCGATGAGCTCGTCAAACTCCCGGTCATTGTACGCGGGCGCGTAAGCGTGAACCTCTTTACCCATCTCTTCAAAGCCGAGCCGCGCCTCAAACAGAGAGCTTGAGGCAACGCCGTCCAAGTACTTCGCGATTAGCGGATAAACCGAAAACATGGAAAACGCTTTTTGAGCAAGCAGGATTTTGCAGCCGGTGCGTTCGCGCACCGATCGCAGAATTTCTAAATTTTTAATCAGCAGCCGTTCGTCCACCACATAGCAGGGCGACGGCAGTGCGCGAAAATCAATATCCATTTTCTGTCCTCAGTCAATCAGCTTAGGGTTAAAGCTCTCGTGCCATGGAAGTCCGAATTTATTCAGCGCGTCCATAAACGGATCCGGGTCGAACTCTTCAATATTGTGTACGCCGGGTTTCTTCCACTTGCCGGTCATCACCATCATGGCGCCGATCATGGCAGGAACACCCGTTGTGTAGGAAATTGCCTGTGAACCGACTTCAGCGTAGCATTCTTCATGAACACACACATTGTAAACATAATAATTCACCGGCTTGCCGTCCTTTACGCCCTGGAAAATACAGCCGATGTTGGTTTTTCCCTTAGTTCTCGCTCCGAGCGAAGCAGGATCAGGAAGAACCGCCTTCAAGAATTGCAGCGGCACAATTTGATGCCCTTCGTAATTAATCGGTACAATCGAAGTCATGCCGACATTCTCGAGCACCTTCAAATGGGTCAGGTAGTTTTGTGAGAACGTCATCCAAAAGCGGATTTTCTGAATCCCTTTGATGTTCAGCGCAAGCGATTCCATCTCTTCGTGGTGGAGCAGGTAAATATCCTTTGGCCCGATTTCCGGAAGATCGTAAACATCTTTGATCGTCAGCGGCTCGGTTTCGATGAATTTTCCGTTTTCAAAGTAGCTGCCTTTTGCGGTCACTTCACGAATATTAATTTCGGGATTGAAATTGGTTGCAAACGGGTAGCCGTGGTCGCCCGCGTTTGCGTCGACAATATCAATCGCGTGTATCTCGTCAAAATAGTGCTTTTGCGCATAAGCGGAAAAAACACCTGTGACGCCCGGGTCAAATCCGCTGCCGAGCAGCGCGGTAATGCCGGCTTTTTCAAACCGCTCCCGGTAATCCCACTGCCACTTGTACTCGAATTTGGCGGTGTCCTCCGGCTCGTAGTTCGCCGTATCCACATAATCGACCTTGGTCGCGAGGCAGGCGTCCATAATCGTCAAATCCTGATAAGGCAGCGCGACGTTAATAACGATATCCGGCTGAAAACGATTGATTAAATCGATCAGTTCCTGTGTATTGTCCGCATTGACCTGAGCGGTTTGAATCTTTGTGCGCCCGCCCTCCAGCTTTTTCTTCAGCGCGTCACACTTTGAA
>DAMDEB010000001.1:19296-29902 GCA_032090075.1 Caproiciproducens sp. | reverse complement strand
TGCGATGCAAATTTCTTCAAAAACCTCAGAATTCTGGCAGCACTTGTGGATAACCACACTCGCAACGCCGCCCGCTCCAATGATTAAAGCTTTTCCCATCATGATAACCTCCTTGATATTTTATATATTACGAAATCCCTGTTTCAGGGATGTTTTATTCCTTGCTGCCAATGGCAAGCAGCAGCTCCCTCAGCATTTTACAGGCGACCGCGGTGGATACGCCGCTTTGGTCGTAAACCGGTGAAAGCTCGACAAGGTCGAAGCCGACAATATTAAGCCCGCTCACCTTGATAGCCGCTTCCAAAAGCTGCAAAAAGGTCACGCCGCCCGGTTCTGGAGTGCCGGTTCCGGGGAAAACCGACGGGTCAAGCACATCGAGGTCGATTGTAAAATACACCGGTTCCCCGCGTAACTTTTCCACCGTTTGTTCCAAACCGCCAAAGTTGAATTTTTGGGTATTGACGCGATTCTTACCCCACACAAATTCACTGCGGTCACCCGAACGGATGCCAAATTGAAAAATTTTCTCATTACCCACGAGTTCCCACACCCGATGCAGCACAGCCGCATGGGAAAGGGGTTCGCCCAGATACTCGTCGCGCAAATCCGCGTGGGCGTCAAAATGCACGACATGCAGGTCGGGGTATCGCTTTACGGCGGCTCTCATTGCGCCGAGGGTCACCAGGTGCTCGCCGCCGATCATACACGGAATTTTTCCGTCTGCAAGAATCTGCTCCGAAAAAACTTCAATTTGAGAAAGTGCTTTCTCCGTATTGCCGAAGCAAAGCTCCAAATCCCCGCCGTCAAACACGAGGATATTCTCCAAGTCCCTGTCCTGATAAGGGCTGTAGGTTTCGAGCCCGAACGATTCGCTCCGCATGGTTTTACTGGCGAAGCGTGTGCCGGGGCGGTAGGAGGTAGTGGAGTCAAACGGGGCGCCGAACAGGACAATTTTGGATTCCCCGTAAGCATTGTCGCAGCCGAGGAACGTTTCTACATTTCTATTCAACATCTTCCAACAATTCCTTTACATAATTCGGCAGCGCAAACGCGCCTACATGAATCTTCGTGTTATAATACTTCGTCTTCAGTTTTAGTTTTTTCCAATTTTGTTCATTAAAATCCGTAATCGGATTGCGTTTTTTAGAAGCGAAACCAAACAGCCAGTGACCGGACGAATAGGTCGGTATGTGCGCCTGATATACGCGGCTGATTGGGAAAGACCCCACAATCCGCTTGTGGGCGCGCTGCATTGCAATGGCGTCGTCCTTATAAAACGGACTTTCCTGCTGGTTGACCATGATTCCATCGGCGGTCAGCGCTTTAAAGCAGTTTCCGTAAAATTCTTTTGTAAACAAGCCTTCCCCCGGCCCGAACGGATCGGTGGAATCCACGACAATCAAATCATACTCGTTTTCTTTGGTGCGGACAAATTTCAAGCCGTCCTGATAATAAATGGAAACCCTCGGGTCGTCTAACTTACAGGCAGTCTGGGGAAGATATTTGCGGCAGACATCCACTACCTCTTTGTCAATCTCCACCAAATCGATCTGTTCAATGGAAGCATATCGCGTCAGTTCACGAACCACGCCGCCGTCGCCCCCACCGATGACCAAAACCTTTTTCGCTCCGAGGTTCACTGCCATCGGAACATGAACAATCATCTCGTGGTAAACAAATTCGTCTTTTTCCGTCAGCATCATGTAACCGTCCAAAGTTAAAAAACGGCCAAATTCAGGGGACTCAAAAATATCAATTCGCTGAAAATCGCTCTGCCCGCTGTAGAGCTGTTTGTCCACCTTAATGGAAAAGTGAACGTTTTTTGTGTGTTTTTCCGTAAACCATAGTTCCATCGGCTATTCTCCCTTCAAAACATTGATGCGCTCAATCTCGCTGTCCTCTGTTCCGGTTAGAAAGCAGCCCTTGCCTTTTGCATATTCAATATAGTCCAGAATTTCGGTGGTAATTCTTTCGCCCGGAGCGAGAATCGGGATTCCGGGCGGGTAGCACATTACAAACTCAACGCACACGCGCCCGGCGCTGTGCTCAATCGGCAGCGATTCCTTCTCCGCGTAAAACGCTTCCTGCGGAGCCATCACCACAAGCGGGTCAATGTACTCATGGTTCAGCATACCGGTTTTATCTTTCGCAAACCGTCGCTTAATTTCGGAAAGGGACGACACCAAACGTTCCAAATCCCGCTGTCGGTCGCCGATTGAGATATAGGCGAGAAAATTGCCGATATCCCCAAATTCGATTTGTATATCATATTCATCACGCAGAATGTCGTAAATCTCAATTCCGGCAAGTCCGATTTCCAGCGTATGAACGGAAAGCTTGGTCACGTCAAAGTCATAAATGGTATCGCCGTTGACCAGTTCCCTCGAAAAGGCGTAATAACCGCCTATTTTATTGATTTCGACTCTGGCATACTCTGCCATTTCGCTTACTTTTTGAAAAATTTCTTTGCCCCTCAGCGCCAGATTCCTGCGTGAAATATCCAGCGATGACATCAGCAGGTACGACCCGCTGGTGGTTTGCGTCAGATTGATAATCTGGCGGACATGTCCTTCGCTGACCGCATTGTTAATCAGCAAAAAGGAACTTTGCGTTAGGGAACCACCGGATTTATGCATGCTGACAGCAGCCATATCCGCTCCTGCGGCCATGGCTGAAACAGGCAGATTATCGCCAAAATAAAAGTGTGTTCCGTGTGCTTCATCCGCCAAAACGAGCATATTGTGCTGATGCGCCAGCTCGGTGATAGCGCGCAGATTGGAACAGATTCCGTAATAGGTGGGATTGTTGACAAGCACGGCCTTGGCGTCGGGGTTTTCCAAAATTGCGCGCTCCACATCGGCGAGCGCCATGCCGAGTGAAATCCCCAAAGCCTTGTTTACGCCGGGGTTTACATAAACCGGTATCGCACCGCTGAGAATCAGCGCATTGATGGCGCTGCGGTGCACGTTGCGGGGCATAATAATTTTATCCCCTTTTTTACAGGTGCTCATCACCATGCTCTGCACGGCGGAGGTGGTGCCATTGACCATAAAAAAAGCATGGCGGGCGCCAAAAGCGTCCGCTGCCAATTCTTCTGCTTCTTTAATAACCGAAACGGGGTGGCAAAGGTTATCCAGCGGCTTCATGGAGTTCACATCCACCGTCAGGCATTGCTCCCCCAAAAAATCGGTCAGTTCGCGGTTTCCTTTTCCACGTTTGTGTCCCGGGACGTCAAAGGGAACCACCCGCATGGATTTGTATTGGTTCAGCGCCTCAAGAATCGGCGCCCTTTCCTGTGAAAGACGTGTCATTTTATCATCCTCCACTAATCATATATGTTGGTGCCGCTGAAAATTTCAATCATTTCCCTGCGCAGGCTGCCTGAAATGCGCAGGCGCTCCTTGGGCGCAAGCTCATACACATCGGTGTTAAACAGGTAGTTTTGCAGGTCGATATCCTTAATCAAAAGCTTTGTGTGAAACAGGTTTGCCTGATAAACATTGATGTCAATCGCATCATACCTTTGCAGCGTCTTTGCGTCAATGAAATCCTGAATAGACGTTACGTGGTGGTCCATGAACAATTTTTTGCCGTTCATGTCGCGTGTAAAACCGCGCACCCTGTAATCCGCCGTGATGATATCCGAATCAAAACTGCTAATTAAGTAATTCAGCGTATTCAGCGGCGTAATTTCACCGCAGGTCGCCACATCAATATCCACCCGAAACGTAGCAATTGCGTTATCCGGATGGTATTCCGGATAAGTATGCACGGTAACGTGGCTTTTATCCAGATGTCCCACGATTGTGTCACGGGAATTTTGTAAGTCAATTTGCCCAAGGTTGCAGGATTTGTCAATCAGTGCAGCCGGAAATTCCTGTTCCGCAATCAAAAAGGTTACACTTGCCCCTTGCGGGTCGTAGTCCTGCCTGCTGACATTCAATACATGCGCGCCAATCATCTCTGTTACATGATACAGAATTTTGGTCAGCCGCTCCGAGTTATACTGCTCGTCAACATAGGCAATATAATCCCTCTGTTCGCGCTCACTTTTTGCATAGCAAACATCGTAAATGTTGAAGCTAAGTGTTTTTGTGAGGTTGTTAAAGCCGTACAATTTCAGCTTATTTTCCAACCCTACCATCACAACCTTCCCTCTATAAAATAGGCATATCTATTACAGAATTTATAAAAATTTATGCAAAAATCGTTGAATTTCAATAAAATTCTCAAATTTCAATAAAAAACCTTTAGAATACTCTGATTTGCTCTGCTTTGCTTGATTTTATTCTTAAAATTTCAATTTATATTATATACATAAAAATCAGTAAGTCAAGTAAAATTTCTTTGCGTTCACATCAATTCGCATCCAATTTCTTCCGATCGCTAAAATAAGCCCGGTAAACTTTGATTTTTGGAACCAATGCGGCTGTCTTGCATACTTTTAGGTAATTGCCGTAAACAAATGTCTTGAGAATGTCCCTGTTTTCATTATAACACAAAAAGAACCGCAAAACATGTTTTGCGGTTCAAATGGCGTGGGTAATAAAATGAAGCTTTTACTGCTGATTTATATATATTTGATATCTACGGCTCCGAACTGCACATTACCGGTAATGTTTAGCATAGGCGCATTTTCCAGAGGCTCGGTAAGCCGGGCATCATTATTAACCGCGCCAAGACTCACATGCATATTATCATGCACCCGCCATTGCTTCGGAACATATAACTCTACCCCGCTGAAACTGCAGTCAATAAAAATTTCGGCACCCTCCGGGCTGAGCTGCGCTTGGTCAAAGAACACTTCCAGCGCGCCAAATGACGCGATAAACTGCCCGCTTTTTAAACTGTCCGAGTGCAGATACTTACTGGATGAACCGAAGCTCACCTTCGCGTAGGGGTTATTATCATCGATGTTCTCGCTCGTCTGGTTGGGATGCTGGATTCCGCCATTCCAATCCAGCATCTTTGACGGATGGCTGCGAAAGAGAATGCTGAAGCCAACGCTGGCCAGTACGGCGGCCAATATCAGCAGCCAAAAGGAAATTTCAATCAACTTGAGCGGCTGCCAGTAAATCATGTAGAGAAACGCCAGAGGCAGAAACACGCCAAAGAAATTTCGGTTCACCGCGCTGTGAATTGCTAATGCGGCGAGCAAAACTGTCGCCAGTATGCTCATAAGCCCGATTTGCCCAAAAGAACCTGTTTGACTGGCAATTACAAAAATTGCCGCCAGCAAAAAGAAAAATCCCCAAAACCAATTTCTATTTTTCATAAAGTACTCCTTTCATTTAAGCGCTGCCGCAGCTCCTGATAATAGTACCGCGACACATATACCTGTTTGTGACTGTTAATGAACTGAATCAGACTGGAGGCGGTGAGGTTACGCGTGATGGAATGCACCTGCATAACGTTCACGATGGTCGATTTCGCCGCCCGTACAAAGTTTCGCGGAAGCATTTCCTCCAATTCATATAAGCGATATTTAATGAGATAGGCATCGTTGAAGGTATGGGCGTAAATATGCTCTCCTTCGGTTTCAAAAAACAAAACAGTATTCAGCGGAAAGTAGAATTCCTGATTTCCCTTGTAAAACGTGATTTGAGAACTCAACAAAGACTGATCCAAAATATACTGGTTTATTTTTTGGATGGTGTCATCCACACGGCCGCAGCGGATAACCACCTCATCCTCAGCCAAATCATTGATTACTTCAATGCGTATCTTCACCAATTCACCCCCCTTGCTCTGCTCACATTATAGCGGATTTCATTTCGTGTGGAAAGGGCTTCCGGCCATCCGGTTGCATTATTTCGGTAACAGGTTAAGAACGGCAGTTAAAATGCCGCGTTTTAACCCCTATCATACATATTCAAGCCCACAATAAAAAAGCAGCAGTTCTGCCCAGGCTGCGGGCGAACTGCTGTTTTTGCTGCGGGCTGCGGGATTATTCGCCCATCTTATTCCATTCAAATTCAACTGAATTCAGGAATGCTTTGGCGATAATCATGTGCCCGACCGGGTTTGGATGGATTCTGTCCCATGTAATGGATGCTGAATAGCAATGCTGTAAATAAGAGTCAAACGCGGCCTGCAAATCAACACAAATCAGGTCATTCTGATTGGCAATTTTCTTTACAGCGGCACCGTACTCGTCCATTTTGGCGCGCATCGGATCCTGTTTGTTTGGCTCCATAAAAAAAGGTGTCATCAGCATCAAGCCCGTCACCTTAGGCGCCGTATCTTCGACAAGGCTGTTCAGCGTTTTTTCATATTCATCAAGATATACATGTGATTCTGTAATAAGCGGTGAATCGAACTGGCGCCAAACGTCATTAATGCCAATGAGGACAGCTACCCAATCCGGTTTCAAACTCAAAACATCCGTGTTCCAGCGGTTTTTAATATCCCTGACTGTATCGCCGCTTGTGCCCATATTGACCACACGAATTTTTGACTCCGGATAAGTTGTTTTTAAGAATGAATCGATTAGGGCAATATAGCTTTTTCCTATTGCCTCAAACAGTCCTTCCCCTACCGGTCTGGCTCGTTCAAAATCCGAAATCGAATCGCCTATTACAACAAGTTTGCAGTTATTCTGAATCAACATACCTATTTCAGCCACCTAATTTGTATTTTTATCCGCTTGGAAAACACTCATGGGTAATTTACAGGAACAACCCATAATGCTCTGTAAAATCTCTGCGTTTATAAAGAAAGTTGTGACGCAAGGCAGGAAACTCCCAAAAGTCCCGCATGGTTGCCTAACTGTGCCTGTTTGATCACAACATTCGCATAGCTTGGCATAATATTGCTGTAAATGGAGCTTTGCAGCTTATTGATGATATAGGTTTCATTCATGATGCCGCCGCCTACAATAACACAAGAAGGATTAAAAATATGGATTAGCGAAGTAAGGCCAAAAATAATTTCCTGAATCCAGTCGTCAATCCCCGCCTGTACCTGCGGTTCGTTGATGTGCTCAAAAATTTTGCGTCCGCTTGAAAGCGCAGGGTCAAGTTCCGTTGCCGCGCGGACTAACGCTCCGGTCGATGCATAACGCTCATAGCAGCCGTGCAACCCGCAGTTACAGGCGCGCCCCTGTGCATGCGTAATCAAATGCCCGAACTCAGCCGCGGAAAACGTGCTGCCGCTGTAAATTTGTCTGTTAATTACAATGGCGCCGCCAATACCGGTACCATAAGTCAGGCACAGAAAGTCGTTCAGCCCCTTGCCCGCACCGTAATGCGCTTCTCCGATTGCCGCGGAATTCACATCGTTTTCTACCGCGACAGGAACCCCGAATTTTTTCTCCATGATATCCTTAACCCGCATTCCGGTATATCCCGGAATATTTTCATTGGCAAAACGGATACAGCCCTGCTGGGAATCGACCTGCCCGGCCGTACTGATTCCGATTGTGTCAAACCCCGAAAATTGTGAAATAATGTCCATGGCGCGGCGCATAACATACTCGCCGCCCTGTTTCGCATCCGTGTCATATTCAGCTGGAGAGAGCAGCACTCCATCCACTACTTCGCCTGCTTTGATGGATGTTCCGCCAATATCAAGCGCAATTGTTTTCATCGAATCTCCCCTTATCTGTTCCATCAGAAGTCAACGGTCATGCCGTCGTAAGCCGTTAAGAATCCAAATTTCTCAGCGCTGTCGGACAGTTCCTCGTGCGTTTTATTTGCATTGTGTGAAAAATGATTAATGATAAATTTCGTTTTGGAATCGGCACAGCCTTCACGCAGCATTCTTTGCTTCACGTCATCGGCATTTGGCAGTCCCATATGCCCTCTCTCATTATACCCCAACCCGAATGTGCAGTCCAGGCTGACTGCGTCAAATTTAATTCCGGGTAAATACGCCCACGCTTTTTCCGGGAACACGCCGGTATCGTGCGCATATAATAACCGTTTCCCATTCTTTTCAATGCTGTAAATATAGCATTTTTCATTTGGAATATGGTCCGCAAGCAAAGCGGTTACTTTGTATTCCCCCACGTCAAACGGCACAAATGGCTCCACCTGAATCGGGGTGATATAGTCGCGGATTTTTGGGATTCCGCTTAGGCTCATTGCTTCCTTTAACATTTTGACGATGACGTTATTGCCATAAACATTGATATTTTTTACAGCGCCCTCCTGCGCATACGGAGGTGCCTTCAGAATCATATCCAACGGATAAAAATGGTCTTCATGAGAATGGGTAATCAAAATATTCTGAAGAGAGGAAAAGTCAATTTCATAGTTCAATGCGTGAAAATACGTATCTGCGGGCATATCAAGAAGCAATTTGTCGTCAACAATGCTCTGGGAGCGTGTGCGGATATTTTCCCCACCGAGTTTGCGCGCCTTTTCACAAGATTCACACTTACAAAAAAGGGCCGGCCAGCCCTCCGCCGCCGCAGTTCCAAGATACTGAATTTTCATTCCATCTTCAACTCACTTTCCTGCATATTTGCAAATTCCTTTTTTCGAATCTGACTGTCGGCACACATCACAACTCGAAAAGCACTGAATACTTCATCTATGGTAGGTACAGCGGGGGCGTTTATTTCAATCATTTCAATTAATTTCTGCATCTGTCCCCACATGTTTTTATATTCTGATTTACAGTTAATCGTCCTGTATTCGTTCGTTTCATTCAAATACAATTCAATTAAATCTCCTTCTTCTACGTCCTTATATCGGTTCGCATTTAAAATAATACTGATTCTGCCCTTTAATCCGATAAACTCTTTCAAATTGCTGGAGGCAAGGTTTTTCGACCAGCCTACTTCATAATAGCCCACGCAGCCGTTTTGCAGCCGCACATGAATGATCCCGTAATTATACTGGCCTTCCGGCAAGTCACTGTCAATCGCGCTGCCAAAACCGTCCACTTTAACAATGGGCGATTGTGCAAACCACTGCATGACATCCATATAATGAACCCCGCAGTCTACAACCGGCGAACAGTCCAGCATCAGCCTTTTATACCGCTCCCAGTCTTTGCAATGGTGGTTTTGCACCATTCGCATTAGGGTCAAGTCGCCAATTACCCCTTCTTGAATGAGCTGTGCCACCTTCTGATAGGTTTTGTTATGCCGCAGCACATGGGATATCAGCACCTTACAGTCGGACTGCTTTACGATATCTGCAAATTCCTTGCCCTCCTGCATGGTTCGACCGATTGGTTTTTCACAGATCACATGCTTTTTATTGGAAAGACAGTCTTTTACAATAGAAAGATGCGTATTCACATAAGTTGCAACAATTACAATATCCACATCGCTCCGTGTTAAATAGTCCCGGTAATTCGTGCTCCATGAACCTGCCCCGAACATGGTACAGAACTCCTGCGCGCGCAGTGGGTCGATATCCACGACACCAATGATATGGATTTGCTTTTTATAATAGATATCCTGAATATGCTCCCTGCCAATATGACCGCATCCGATTAAGACAACTCCATATTCCTTTGTCATTTTTTCACCGACTTTATGTAAATATGTTATCCTGTACGGAACAGTTGCTCCGTACAGGATAACCAAATGCATTATAAATACTTGTTTAAGAACTGAACCGCCATCCGAATATCGTCCTCCGGATGATCGCCCACTTCACGTTCCACGGTTAAGAAGCCATTGTAGCCGATTTCATGCAGAGCGTGAATATAGGCATTGAAGTCCACCCCGCCCGTGCCGAGCGGTACCTCTTTAAAATATTCATCCAGGCGCAAATCCCCGATTCCGCCGTCCGCAAAGAAGTCATAAATCACCTTTGGGTCAGTCTGTTTGATCATGATACCGTCTTTCGCGTGTGTGTGAACAATGTAATCCTTCAGAGTATAAACAGCCTTTGCGGGATCATCCCCGGTAACCATGATTAAATTGGCGGGATCAAGGTTGACGGCGACCCCCTTTGAATCAAGGCTGTCTAAAAATTCTTTCAGAACAACCGCCGGCTCAGGGCCTGTTTCAATTGCAAAATATGCCTTGTTGGAACAGGCGTACTCGGCGAGTTGGTTGCACGCCTCCTGCATTATTTTGTACCGGTCACACGTATTGTCACGCGGGATTACTCCAACATGGGTTGTAATAATTGATGTTCCCAATTCAAGCGCCAAATCCACAACCCGTTTCGATTTTTCAATTCGGAGCGGATTCTCTTCTTTACGGGAAAATCCGTGCCCGCCAAAGTCGCCGCAGAGAGCGGAAACCACCAACTCGTTTTCCTTTAGGATTCGTCTGATATTTTTCCGTTTTTCTGCGCTTAAGTTTTCAGGAGTAATTTCACCCTGTACCGCATAAAGCTGAACGCCGTCTGCACCAACTTCGTGTGCCTTTACAATGGACTGTTCAAACGGAAGCTGAAAGGAATCCGCCATAACGCCGATTGAAAACTTTTTCATTTAACACCATGCCTTTCTGATCTTTTACATTTCCTGAACGAAAAATTTATTCCACAGTAACCCATGTTCCGGGAACCTGCGCGGCTTTCAGGCCTGCATTTCTGATTGCAATCACCGCGACGGTCTCCGCATGAGCCACTTTTATTTCGCCCGAGCGGAAAAAGTCCACCATTTTCTGAATGAACAGTTTAAAGTAATCGGACTG
>DAMDEB010000001.1:12884-19282 GCA_032090075.1 Caproiciproducens sp. | reverse complement strand
TCCATCCGTGATGCGACATCACCGCGCGACGGTCTCCGCTGAATTCAATTACAAGTGCGGGCCAGTTTTTCGTTCCGATATACATGACTCTTTGCGCTTCGGAGCCCATCAGCGACACAATCGGCTCAATTTGATGAATCGAATAAATTTCATAGGTGCCCGGGCCCCAGCTTGCGATATTTTGAATTTTGCTCTTATCAATGCCTTGATATTCCTGCGCAAAACGAAGTGCGGAGGAAGAAAAGCACGGCGTGCCGTGTTCCTCGGCAATTGCGAAAATTCTTCTTGCCGTTGCCGCATCCGGTGCGAACGTCTTATCAACATAAACTCGTTTGCCTGAGCGCAGGGGAACCTGGCAAAGCTCCTCATGCATTTCCGGATTATCCGGAGAAAGCACTATGATGAAATCGCTGATATCCGTCAGTTTTTCCTCGGTGTCAACCTGCTGAACATTGTAATGTTCGCACCATTGCTGCGTAGTCATTCCGTTTGGAGCGTCTATTTTCGCCCATGCATACGCAACTTCAAACTCGCCGTTCGACGCTTTCTTAATCCATTCAACATAGTTATTAGCATGGAACTCGTCGAGATAATAATCAATGAGTCCGATTTTTTTCATATAATTAGCCCCCTAACACCATTTCCTTGTTTTGTTCAGATGAATCATATAGCGCCTGCATAATTTTTGCGGTAATCAGAACAGAATCGATGTGGGACGGAAGCTTTTCCCCCGTATCAATACAGGTTAAGAACGCATCGATTTCTTTTTCAAACGGCTGTTCCACCTTATAGGTTGGGACAGTTTCGAGCAATGCGCCGTCTTTCGCGGAGAAAATTTTGAAATTGCCGCCGTACGTCAAGCGGATGCCCGCTTTTGTGCCCATAAAGTCAATGTACATTTCATCCGGACAAATGTTTTGAGCCCAAGCTCCGTTTAAAGAAATGGTAGGCCCGCTGGTTCTGATAAATCCGGTTATGAAATCATCTACATTGTAGACTCCGTTTTCCTTCGGCGGGCCGGCCCACATATCGGTATAGGTGTACTCGTCCAATTCCTTGCCGAGTTTGCAAAACGCCTTTCCGGATACGGTTTTCGGGTTCGGGTCACCGCAGCAATACATAATCAAATCCAAAAAGTGCACGCCCCAGTCGATTAATACACCGCCGCCCGATATTTCTTTGGTGGTGAACCATCCGCCCCAGCCGGGGATACTGCGGTGTGAGCGGAAGCTGCCGTACACATGGTAAACTTCACCTAATTCACCGCTGTCAATCATGTTTTTAATACGGTTTACAGCCGTGTTAAAACGGTTTACGACGCCGATATTTAACACATTTCCGCTTTCCTTTTGAACCTTCTGCATCATTTCCGCTTCCGCATATGTTCTGGCCGCCGGCTTTTCGCAAAGTACATTCTTACCCGCCTTTAAAAAGTCCATTGCAATTTGTGCATGCATATTGTTTGGCACACATACAGAAACCGCCTCAATTTCAGGGTCATTTAAGATTTGCTTGTAGTCTGTCACGACGGTTCCGCAGCCGTACTCGTCAACCATTGCCTGTGCTTTTTCGGGGATGAGGTCACAGAAATATTTAATCTCTGCTTTTTCATTTTTTATGTACGCGGGGATGTGCTGAGTTGTGCCGATCGTTCCGCAGCCGATAACCGCTACTTTCTTCTTATTCATCAAATTTTCTTCCTTTCTAATCTATCAATATTCATTAAAACCATTCCTTTGGAACCGGTTTATCATCATCAAAAAGCCTTGGATCCTTTTTTAACAGTTCAAGCGTAATCCGGAACAAATCCTGTATTTTACAAACAATCGTATCTGCGTCACCGATTTTGCCCCTTGTTAATACATTCCTGTACTCAAACACCGGTTCAAGCTTTTCAAAATAGTCTGAATTTGAGTTGTGATGCCTGCGTGACGGAACGGGGATCACTTCTCCGTCTGCTTTTTTTACCCGCAGCTGTTCCCATGTGTCCGTCAGCCGGCCGGGAACATTGGCAACTTCTTCAATGCAGTGAACAAGGGTACATTTCATGAAATTTACTCCGATAAAAACAACCTTGCCGTCCCGTTTTTCGAGCTTCCCATAGCAGGAATCCGGCGCGCACGGCGTGTCGAACTTTTCATCTCCGCTCACGAATTGTTCGGCATCATGTCCATAAGCCAAAAGAGAATGCGTAGGATGTAAGGAACGGTGCACCCCTTTTCGCTTACGAAACAGCTCGGGCATTACCCCCACGCAAACAGGGCTTTCCATTACGTCAAACTCCGGATTCTGTGCATTAATATAATCCCATGTATGCCCCGGCATGACCAAAAGGCCGCTGTTTAAATACCCACAGAAAGCATCCAAAACCGTATCCGCACCGTTTTCAGTTGCCCCGATGCTCTTTAAAGAGCTGTGAACCAATACGGTGTCTGACGGTAAAATACCTAAATGCTCCATATCGTTCATAATATCCTGCTTTGTATACATCTTAATCCACCTCTCATTTCTTCACAAATACGGATCCCATCCATTATTCAGCCGCAATTCCATCGAGTCCAATTTCAAAGTCAATGTAAAATACGCCGTCCCAGTTAAAGCGCAGGTTTTTCAATGCAATTGGCGCGCCTTTATAGCTCCCGTTAAATTTTTCTTTTATCAGTTCATTCAGGCCATTCTCAAAAAACAGCTTTGTTTCATCATAATGCGATTCCAAATGATACGGATTAATCCGGTTATTGGTGCTTAAGATAAACTGAAACAGCACATTCGATTGGTACAGCCAATCACAGACAATATCCCTCACTTTAATTTCTTCCGACAGCTGATACTTTTCAGAATCATCTTTAAAGCAATGATAATAACTTGCTATAACCGTTTTCGCAAGCACAACCCCAATGGTATTTTGCGCTGTATTCCAGCCCCCTACCGCCTGTACCTTATGCAGCACACCGGAGATCAGCGCATAATCCATAAATTCGTTTTCGCAGCCGTTTGCTACTGAGACCTCTGCAATACCAACGGCCTTTTGATACGCTGACCGGTAATAGGAAATATAGCGTAAAATCTCGTGCATATTAATATGGCTGGAGAAAGTTAAATCCTTGGAAAACTGCTCCGACGACTCAATCATATATTTACCCGGAGAATTTACTGCAAGCATACAGTCGGAGCAGTTGGCACTGTCCTCCAAAACGCCGCCCAAAGACGTAATTTGTGACTTAATGCTTTCGTGAAGCGGCCTGTCCTCATAGCTTGGAACAATTTGAGGTCCCAATACAGAGGAATAGCGCACATAAATACGCGGAGTGTACTGATTTACCAAATTGAAGATTCGGGTAAACAGCACGCAGCCTACTTCATCCGCACCCGGATAGACCAGCACACGGTTCATCAGACGATTTTCTCGCACTTTCTTTGCAATTGCACTTTGATCGATTGCTGCGTATCCATATTCCGCGGTGTCGTCCTTCGGTATGGTCAAAACATCAAAGATATTCTCTTTCACAAGTTCAATACAGTATAGGTTCGTAAACTGATCAACCACCCTGCGGTCTAAAAAGTCCTTCAAGTATTCCGGCGGTATTTTGCTTTTCAAGGTGTCAAACTCCGCTTTTTCCGCTTCGTTTGCGTGCTGCCGGTCAATTTTATCCATCAGGCAGGTGTACCGCCAAATATTCTTACCGCAGGTATCCCAATACTCGGGATCCTCATGGGCATTGTCGTAACCGGCTACCCTTGCCACCAGATTGAAAGCGTGAATTTTGATGTTTGGGTTCATTTTCTTTAATGTTCTGAAATTATTCAGCGTCTGCTCACATTCTTCACAAGTCCTGTGGTGCGTTCTGGAATTCACAATGTTTCCATACACCAGCGTGTCAACGGAAAGAATGGCATAATCGCAAAGCGAAGCATTGTCGAAAATCCATTGCCAAATAAATTCATAATCCGCCGGAGTTTTGAGCATCCCCATTTTTTCATAGGGCGGAACAAGCAGCTCAATATTATCTGTCATCTTTGCTAAATTTTGCGGAAAATAATAATTGCAGGCTCTTTCATCCAATGGAACATACAGTACTTTTACCATAAAACTCTTCCCTTCTGTTATCAAATAAACATTCTCCTCTGCTAATTGACACAAGGTGAACCAAGGTGAACATCCCAGTATCAATAACAAAATCGATTTAAAATAAAAACTCCTAAAGCAAAAGCACTTTATATTTCCAGCATGGATGTAAAGTGCCTAATAATAATTATTTAATTTTACCCCTCAAAAAAGAGTGCAGCCCTGTTCTTTAAAAAATTGGATTTTGTCCTGCACAAGCTGTTCATCGACTTTAAAGTGTTCGCTTAGGCAGTGGATGCACAAAAACTCTTTTGCACCCCGGTTAATCAGCTTTTTATGCATTGCCATGTCATCTCTCGTTAAAGGTTTGCCGCAAGCCATGCATCGATCCTGCATTAGATTTTCACAAGCTTCCCTTTATATACTTTGCAGTCATGTGCGCCGATTTTAGGATGGCAGAACTCGCGGAACGTACCAAGCTGTTCCCCTGTCATGACATCTGTCATCTCAAAAGCATACCCCGAGTCTTGCGTTAAGCCCACATCACTGAGCAGGCAATACACTTCTCCCTCTGTTTCATCCATGTTAAAAAACCCCACTGCATACTCATTATTGGAAAGCTGACGCGCAAACGCATAATGTTTATCCACGCTGTTCGCCACAAAAGGCGGTCGGCAATCCGGATTCTGATTAATTGATATTAGCCCTTTATTTTTTAATAATTCCGCACTTTCCTTTGTTAATGTTCGGATATCGCATCCGATCATCAGCGGCGAATTAAACATACACCACAGCGCGAAATGCGAACGATATTCCGCGTCATTGCAGCCGCCTAATCCAACGTTTCCTTTTCCGTACATGCCGACAACCAGCATATCCATGTCATTAAAGCAGCCCGGCGCGCCGTAGCAGAGCTTGTCGACCTGGCTTAATGCAATATCTTTGATAGACTGGAAATTGTCTACAATATCCCCTGTGGAACGGTACATATTTGCCCCCGCAGAGCGCATCCACGGGCCCGAATTGTCCAGCCCCCAGTTACAGGCGGAAAGCAAAATATTCCTTCCCGTTGCCCGAAGCGCCATGCTCATTCTTCGATAAAGCAGTTCTCCGTTTGCACGTTCGGGTTTATAGCAAAAATCATACTTTAAAAAATCGATGCCCCAGTCGGCAAAGGTCTGTGCATCCACAAATTCGTGCTCAAAACTGCCCGGATAGTTGGCGCAAGTCCGAACCCCGCAGCAGGAATACATCCCGAATTTCAGTCCCTTGCTGTGAACATAATCGCTGAGTGCTTTCATGCCATACGGAAACTTTTCTTCATCCGCTGCCAAACGGCCGTTTTCATCTCTTTCTAATTTCGACCAGCAGTCATCAATCACAACATAATTGTACCCGGCATCTTTAAATCCCAAATCCACAAGGGCATCCGCTGATTCCCGTACAAGCTTATCTGAAATATTCGCACCGAAAGTGTTCCACGAATTCCATCCCATGGGCGGTGTATATGTTAGCATAAACGTCCTCATTTCTAATTGAAGTTTCAGCAAATTTTTTGGGCTGACGAATCCGATTTTTGATGATGCTGTTCCAATTTATTCAATACCAAGCGATTGAGTTTTTGTAAAACAATTCCGGTAAGAATGGCACATAACAAAATAATAGCAATATTGAAAAACTTGTTGACTGTAATAAACAATAGCGAAAATTGACCTAAAATGAAGATTTGATGTGTCAAATATACATGATAGGAATACCGGTCACTCCATCTTATGATATGGTCAAGCGGTTTATATGTTTTCTTGCGATACAAGCAGTCAAACAGAAAGTACATTGCCAGAAACAATGTTACGCCCAATAAAGTGTGGTTCCATGCAAAAATTCCGTCTTTGTACGGTACCAAAAATGAAAACAGACTGCCATTATAAAAATACGTCAAATAAACAACTAAAGGGGTGGTCAAAATGCACGCCGCGAAAATTCCTATTACGCTTCTTCTCATCGAACCACTTTGGGCTAAACCGTGGTATTTCTCATAATAGAAATGTCTGCGTGAAAAATAGTATCCAATAATATAAGCTCCAACGTTCGGAATCGAAACGTTAATTACGCTTGCAAGATTCAGAATTTGCAAAGCAGCTAAAAGTAAAATTAGTTTAATAATATATTTCCATTTTGTGTTTTTGGGATTGGCAAAATCGGCTGCCTGCAAAATTGGCGTGATCAGGTAACACATCAGGATATACGAAATAAACCATAAATGCTCAATCCCGGCAAGGCTCGTACCAAATCCCTGTAATAACAGAAGGTTGGTCAGCAGGCCGCTGACAGT
>DAMDEB010000001.1:7516-12874 GCA_032090075.1 Caproiciproducens sp. | reverse complement strand
GCAAATTCTTAGCAAAAACCAAATAGAACACAATCACAATTGCTAAAAGAATGTAATAGGGAACTATAATTCGAGTTATTCTTTTTTTAATCCATATTGCTGCGTCGTCAATATTTTTTGTTCCGAACAGGAAACCCGACATAAACAAAAATATCTGAACGCCCACATTAAACCACCATGCCAGTACCATATCTTCACCCTGAAAAATATGGCACGTTACAATCATACTCAGTGCAATCAGTCTTATTGAGCTTACAGCCTTTGAATTAAACATCTTCGTCCCCCATCAAGAGCAAATTGAAAGATATTTTAAATGCCTTTGACAAAACGTTCGGTGATATTCTGGGGTCTTGTTATAGCTGTGCCCACTACAGCGCACCAAACACCTAAATCCAGTGCAGCTTTCAGTTGTTCCGGTGTCCATATTCCGCCTTCGGCAATTATCGGCATATTTAAAGTATCGACATAACGTTTCATAAGGTCATAGTTTGGAAGCTTTGTGCCTTTGGTATACTCCGTGTAACCGGCCATGGTTGTACCGATAATATCGAAACCGAGTTCTTTGGCTGTTACCCCTTCTTCATAGCACGACGTATCCGCCATAAACATTTGATTCGGATATTTTGCTTTCACTTCTTTGAAGAACTCAGTCAGCGTCTGCTGATTGGGACGAAGCCGGTTGGTAGCATCCATTGCAATAATTTCCGGGCCGACTTCCATGAGTTCATCGATTTCTTTCATGGTAGGCGTAATATAAACCTCGCTGTCATCATATTCAACCTTATATAATCCAATGACGGGCAAATCTACTGTTTTTTTAATTTCCTTGATATCGGACGGTGTGTTTGCACGAATAGCAACCGCGCCACCCTGATACGCAGCAAAAGCCATTCTTCCCATAATAAAGGAACTGTACAGCGGTTCTGTACTCAGAGCCTGACAAGATACAATTAAACCATGCTGTATCTTTTTTAAAATTTCACTTTTGTCCATTCCATATCTCCTGCTTACTAATAAAATTTATTGAATAATCCACTCAAATCAGTGGATTTAAAAATCAGGGTATCCTTGCTCTCAGCGGAGCTAAAAGGGCGGTTTCACCGCCCCACCCTAAATCTGCCGCACGGGAGCTCCTAATCATAGAGCAATTCCGAACTTGTATAATTGCATTGCGAAATTGAAATGCTGTTAGAAAACTATCCTTTAATTCCGGTAACTGTAATACCTTCAATAAAGTACGACTGTGCAAAGAAAAACAGAATAATAATCGGAACCGTAAAGACTAATGAAGCAGCCATTAACGGGCCCCATTCTACAAAGTGGGTTTGCATAAAGGCCTGTAGGCCAAGTGACAGTGTATACTGTTCCTGCTTATTCAAATAGAGTAACGGCCCAAGGAAGTCTGACCAGTTAGCCAGAAAGGTGAAAATTGCAACACTGGTGACTGCCGGTTTGCAAAGGGGAAGTATCACTTTTGTGAATATTGTGATGTCTCTGGCACCATCAATCGTTGCAGATTCTATTAAAGAATCCGGAATTGTCCTGAAGAACTGGCGCAGCAGAAATATGTAATAAGCACCGCCAAAAAAGGTAGGCAGTATCAACGGTACCATTGTTCCAACCAAATTCATTTTTGTAAAAAGGATATACAAAGGAATCATGGTTACCTGAGTAGGGATCATCATTGTTCCTACAATGATGGGAAATAGAAATTTACTGCCTTTCCACTTGATCTTGGACATTGAATAGGCAACCATTGAAGAAGACAAAACTGTTCCGACCACACATAATACCGAGATCACAAGTGTATTCATAAAATATAAAAAGAACGGCATTTTGGTAACCGCCAGCACATAGTTGGTCAAGTATAATTTGTGAGGGAAAAGTGTTGGAGGGTTTTGGTATATTTCCTGAAAACTTTTTAATGACGTACAAAGCATCCATAAAAACGGCACAAGGAATATTGCAGAAAAGACAACTATAATAACGTATACTAATATTTTGGTCATGCTTTTATTCTTTTTGATACTGCTGTTCATTTTGTTAGTCGTCTCCATAAGTAACCCACCTATCTTGCGTCTTAAATATAATTGCTGTTACAATCATAACAATTACAAACAGAACCCACGCCATTGCAGAAGCTTTGCCCATCTTGAAGTATCCAAACGCATTGTGGAATAAGTACAATGAATAGAACAGGAGTGAATTTTCCACGCCGCCGCTTTCTGCATTGAGTCCGCTTCCGCCGGACGAGCCGCTGATCATTAAATATGCCTGAGTAAAATATTGGAAATAGTTGATAATGCTCATAATCAGTTGGAAAAAAATAACCGGTGAAATAGCCGGCAACGTAATGCTAAAGAACTGGTGAATCGCATTTGCTCCATCAATCTGAGCAGCTTCATAATGCGAACGGGGTACATCCTGCAGAGATGCTAAAAATATGATCATGCTGCTGCCTACGCCCCACACTCCCATAATTACCAATGCTGGTTTCGTATAAAGCGGGTCCATCAGCCAGTTTGGCTGAGGCAAGCCAATCGCTTTAAGGCCAACATTAATTAAGCCGGACTGCGGATTTAAAAGCCAGAGCCACAACAGGGAAGATGCAACTGTCGGAACAATGCTCGGCAAATAAAAAATTGTTCTGAAAACAGGCAGCCCCTTGATCTTCTGATTCAGAAGCACCGCCAATAACAAGGCGGCAATTAAAGTTACAGGGGTTGCAAAAACCACCATATAAAACGTATTTATTAAACTTTTATAAAACTTTTCATCCGCAAATAATGCAGAATAATTTGCTAATCCAACCCACTTGGGTGATTGAAAAATATTAAAATCAGTCATGCTATAGTACATGGAAATACAAATAGGGTACAAACTAAAGATCAGAAATCCGATAATCCATGGCAGCGCAAACAAAAAGCCAGTTTTTGTTCTGCTTCTCTCCAAGTTTGAATGGTATTTTTTCTGAGTTATACCTGTATTAGGCTTCTGCATATAACTGCCTCCAAATGTAAAAGTTTTTGCCTAAATTACATCTTTTATTTAATTTAGTAATGATATATAACCGGACTCGGCTATATATCATTACTTTATTACATATTACTGCTTACTTATACAGCGCATTGCCTTTTTCGTTGATATTCTTCAGTGTAGTATCAATGTCCTGTTTCAAGTTCATGCACAATTCAGTTTGTTCGTTAACAATTGTGTTGTACTCACCGTTTTTAGCACCGCTTGGCACATAGACAAGGTTTTTGCTCTGAGCAAGTTGAGTATAGAAGTCAGTGTCATAACCCTTCAGGAATACTTCGTTCTTGAGTAAGGAAAGTCTTGACGGGAAGTCGCCGCCTTTAATTGTAAAGTCGACCTGGCCCTTTGCACTTACTAAGTAGGAAAGGAAGTCGAATGCGCCGTCTTTGTTCTTGGAGTTTGCTGTGACATAAAGCATTGAGGAAGAAGCATTTGCTCTGCCAGCCAGTTCTGGCTTATCCTTTGGATACGGAACGAAAGTTACGCCGTAATCTACATCAGCCTTGAATTTTTCTTTAATGTTTTGTCCCATCCAAGGTCCATCAATACGGAATGTTTGTTTTCCCATGAGGAACGGGTCGGTTGGGTCTAAGTACTTACCACCGGATGCGAACTTAACAACATTTGCAAGACCGTATTTTGTGCGGAAATCCACTTCCATCTGTAATGCAAACTTATTAGCAGCATCATTAGCAAGGGAAGGTTTGCCATCTTTCTGGTACCAGCCGCCGCCTGCTGCGGTAGCAAAACTGTCAAGATAGTAAACATTCGGGAAATCAGGGAAACCGCAGACATCAATTGTTCCGTCCTTTTTTACCTTTGTAGTCTTAATCGCCATTTCATACATTTCTTCCATTGTCTTAGGAGGCTCTGTATAGCCGGCTTCTTTTAACAATTTTTTATTGTAATATAACCCGCTGAAGTTTACATTGCAAGGTAGTGCATATGTTTTGCCATCCATTTTCATGCTGGCAAGAGCAGCGGGAATAAAATCAGCAACATCATAGTTGGTTTTTGCTATGTAATCATCCAATGGTTCCATAACACCGGCACTCGCCAATTTACCAACATCGCTTCCAAATTCGTCAGTAACATCAGGGCCGTTGCCCGCTGAAATTGCTGCGGTTATTTTTTGAGCATCCGGAACAGAAAGAGCTTCTACTTCGTATTTGTCACTTTGAGCATTATAAGTCTTAACCATGGCGTCTATTGTTGCGACTGCATCGCCACTCCATAAATACCAGAACAAAACCTTTGTTTTCGGTCCTGCTGCCTTTGATGTTGCTGCGGATCCAGTTGCAGCTTGTGAGTTTGCTGCAGGAGCGGCGTTAGAGCATCCGGCAAAAACCGTTGATAAAGTCACGATTGCCAGAGCACATGCCATTACTCTCTTGAAACTAAACTTTTTCATTGACAAATCCCTCCAATATTTTTTTTATGAATAAAAAACTCTTCCATTATTGTTGCAAAAGCCAATATGTACAATTTAGCTTTTACAAGCCCAGTCATTTTTTGTTCACAATTTAGAGTATATCATAAAAGAAATTTTTTTCAATAGTTTTTGGATTATTTTTTTATTTTTTATTTTTTTATTAATATTTTGTAATATTAATCAAATTATTTTCCATTTTATGGTATATATTAGTACATTCAATAAAGTACAAAGCAAAAATAAAAAATATTATCCGGAATTTTTATTTTTTTAATTCTAAATAATTTATAAATATTGATTTAAAATAAAATTTGATATTATTTTTTAAAAATTGTTGAAAATTATTTTTATTTATTATAATATATACTTAACATTGAATCATTTTTTGGATATGTAAATTATCGATTTGGAATTTTGAGCGGCTGATTTTAAGCAACATTGTTTTAAAATGATATTCTGCTTTTGTAGTCGGTTTGGCACCTTTCATCATTTCAAAAATAAATTCGCAGGAAAGAGGCTTTTGATGATGAACAATGATATTCTTTTAAAAATTGCAAACAGCGCAAAATCACTGACAAAAGCAGAACGCAAGGTAGCCGATTTTGTTTTGCAGTCGCCCCATGACGTAATGTATATGTCGATTACCGATTTAGCTGAGCATTGCGGCGTTGGGGATACTTCTGTCTTTCGTTTTTGTAAAACCTTAAAAATCAATGGCTACCAGGATTTTAAAATGATGCTTGCACAATCCCTCAGCAGCAATGAAACTTCCAGCACAATGACATTGTCTGATGAAATCGACATCACCGATTCCACGGAAGAAGTATGCCGTAAATTAATAAATATAGATATTGCGGCGCTTAACCAAACACTCGACATGATTAACATTG
>DAMDEB010000001.1:0-7506 GCA_032090075.1 Caproiciproducens sp. | reverse complement strand
ATCTACTTCTTCGGTGTTGGCGCTTCTTCTGTAATGGCTTTAGAGGCACGTTACAAATTTGCACGCATTTTGCCAAATGTAATGTCAACTCAGGATGTACATATGCAGGCCATGTCCTCTTCCCTATTAACTGAAAATGATTTGGTAATCGCTTTCTCCTACTCCGGTTCCACAAAGGATGTTATCGATATTTTAAAGCGTGCCAAGCAGAATCATGCGAAAACGATTTGTGTAACCCGATTTGCGGAATCCCCCCTCACTGCATTTGCCGACATCGTTTTGTTATGCGGTGCGAACGAAGGGCCGTTCCAGGGCGGTGCTCTTTCCGCAAAAGTTGCGCAGCTGTATTTGCTGGATATTTTATATACCGAGTACTTTAAGAAGAATTATGTAATCAGCAACAGGAACAAAAAACGCACCACACAGTCCATTGCCAATAAGCTTCTGTAATAAACGATAAGATATGAAAAGTCTTTCTGTTTCGGCAGGCTTTTACCGCCGCGTTATCATCATGCACAGCACCCACCTAGATAAGGAAGCAGTGAGAAGCTGCTTCCTTATCTTTTTATGCGGTATCAACAAGCACGAATTTTACCATGTGATAATTCACTCAAACATTATAAAGACTTTTCGTTAGTTTCATAAATCTGCGTGTCATATCATCAAAATGGAAAGACTCTTTGCCGATTAAGTAAGTATCAATCGTGTTATTAAAACGTTTGTACAAATATTCAGGAATATTTTTTTTGCCTATAATTGCTCCGAATATGCTTCCTGCCGAAGCTGATGTGCAATCACTGTCCAGTCCCATTGCCACTGTTTCAGACAACCCTTTTACGATGTCTTTTTCGCCAATCATTAAGCCCAATACAATTAAACAAAGATTGTTGTTGGTATGTACAATATGCATACCGCCAAACCTTTCGTCTACCAGCTTACGGGCATCCTTATGATCTTTAACATTTTTTCCAACCTTTAGTGCCCACTCAATATCTTTATGCAAATTGCAGTTTTTAGGTATTTCTGTTAGTGCTATTTCTATTGCCTTAACAGGGGATTCCACTGCAAAGGCAGCGCTTTGTGCAGCAGCCAAAAACATTTCGCCATAAATACCGTTCCGTCTATGGCTTAAAAATGCATCGTGATATGCCATTCTAGCCGCCTTTTCAGGCATACCCGCAGCAGCATATGCCAGTCCATCCGAACGAATCGCTGCGCCAATCCACTGCCGATAGGGGTTGTCGGTAATACCCACTTTATCAACGGGAACACCATTATTCAAATTATTAATTGCAATTTCTTCTGCTGTACAAGCCAGGGGCAGATACTTTTTCCAAATTTTCCCCACATCCTCTGTGGTGAAATTACAACCGCATTCCTCCATAATCAATAAAGAAAGCTCTGTGTAAATAACATCATCGTCAATTGGAACAGAGCGCATATTGCTCTTCATGTATTGGTACCCATACGCTCCATAGAAATTTTTTGCGTGTGGGAACATAACATTTTCCCAGTAATCAATTGGTGGGAATTGCTTTCCTGTGTATTGACACCATGCTTCCATATTTTCGACCGTATGTCCCTCGACAGGTACACCTAACATGCAGCCAATCATTCTCCCTGTTAACGCGCCCTCAACTTTGTCGGCAAGTGTTTGGTCGTCAGGCAAACTGTTCCACAGCCTTCTGGGTCCATTTTCTCTAAGCTTAAGAATAGAGTCAAGATCGTCCGGTTCATTGGCAGTCAACTCTGCATCATCAGGAATCTCTTGAATTCTGACCATTGCTTTTTGGATGTATCCCCTTACTTCTTCAATGATTTTATTGGATTCCGCTTCAGAGCCCTGTTCACATTTCATTCTTGCATATTCACTTAAATTGAGTTGCAATAATGCAAAGTCGGAAAAGTCTGGATAATTCATTATTTTACCTCACTCATTTGAATTTTATTGATTTATCGATAATATTAGAATACAATTAAATTATAAATATTTCTAACTAAAAACGAGGCTATTTTATGCAGAATCAATCAAAATTATTAAATGGGCAATTGGATGCTATTTATGATCCTCCTAACTTTGATAAGGGTATTCCGTACTTTCCTACCGACACAACAACAACGCAGAGTCCCTCTTCATCCGGAATAAACTATCTTCATTATCACGATGATTTGGAAATCGGTTACTGTTACAGCGGGTCGGGAATATTCATCGTTAATGACTTAATTATTCCTTACCAAAGCCCATGTGCTTGTATCATTTACAAAAATTTGTTGCATATTGCACAAAGCAGTTCTTCGCAGCCAAGCGAATGGGTGTTTTTAAACATTGATACAAATGCTTTTTTTAATGAGGACTCTGAAATGATTGGCTGTATATGTCCTGTTCCGAATTTTGGGCAATCCTATATCATTACGCCTGACTCCCCTGTGCTTCTTCAACACATTCATGATTTTATTGAAGAACTGCGGCACAAAAATTCAAACTACCTAAAATGTGCAAAATACTTGCTCTTATCCGCTCTGATTGAGCACGCACGACAAAACAAATTCATCGAAGAAAATGATTCAAAGCAATGGCTGTTCAAGGATATCGCAGTAGCCATTTCCTATATCTCGAACCACTACGACCAGCAAATAACCGTTGAATTTTTGGCAAAACTTTGCAGCGTAAGCACCGCAACTTTAAGACGAAAATTCAAACAGGCACTAAATTTATCTCCATTGGATTATCTTCATCAGGTTAGAATCAGCACCGCTGTTTCTATGCTCACGCTTGACAATAAGTCAATATTGGAAATTTGCAACAAGGTTGGTTACAATTCCCAATCCAGTTTTAACAGGCAGTTTTTGAAAATCACAGGCAAATCCCCCATGAAATACCGCACGTAGTGTGCAATTTATTTGATTTTTGATATTCATAAAATATAATTCCATAAAAAACGAGCCCAAAAGAGCGCTTCACAACGCTTTTTTGGGCTTCTTCTTGACTATTCCATGATAGATTTAATGACCAAAAAATTGATCCGCATACTTTTTTGTCCGTCCGGAATGTTGGGAAAGCTGCGTCTTTGCTTCTTCATCACCGCAAATAAAGTTTTTCATCAAGATGCCTTCTTCAATACAAAGCTCATCGTGTCGCGGAAAATAATTCTCCAATAAAAACATTGCATACTTTACCATACGGTAAGGACCGTCAACCCGATAGCTTTCGCCGCCGGCGGTTTCTACTGCGACGCTGTGCAGTTCTTTTATATTCTTATAAATATGATCGAACTCCAAATCTTCGGAAAATAAAATCGTTTTTACTACATTAAACCATACCGGCGGCTCTGTCCCGTGCGAATCACTGGAACCGACAATCGGAATAATTCTTCCCTTTGCGCGTTGTTCGCCATAAAGTGCAACTTGCATATTGTTTTCTTTCGTTGTCTGGCCGCCCAAAAGTTCAAACGCATCGAAGCAATTTGTTTCAAACAGATAATCTGTCATCTTTGTCTGAATATTATACTCATCACACCAAATCCAGAAAGGGTGCACAAGAATGGAAAGTCCGTCGCCTTTACGAATATTTTCGGCAATCCACTTTCTGTAGGAATATTCCAGTGCATTAATTCCATCCGGCACCGATATATTTTTTGCTTTTTCTCTTACTTCCGCATCGATTTTTTCTTTGTTGTTTTCATATAATTCATTTACGCTGAACTTGCCGCCAAAATTCACGACATGGATATAGTTTCCGGGAACATGCACTTCTTCACCCAAAAATAATTTTAAGTCAATATCGACATTCTTATATTTATCAATTGCTTCTTTTGAAGGCCTCCACCTGTGGTGATCGGTAATTGCCATAAAATCAAATCCTGCTTTTCGATAATTTGCAACCACAACTCCCGGCTCCTCATTTCCGTCAGAACGGTTTGAGTGTACGTGAAAATCACCCTTATACGCCTTTTTTGCATAAAGGTCGGGGAAAACAGAATAGATGTGAAAAACTTTATTCTGTTGAGAATTTTTTTCCTGTATTACTACAGACCATTCCTGTTCTTCTGCAAAGCAGTATGTAAAAGTGATGGAGCCATTTTTGGATTTTACACTTTGCGTGTTAAAATTTCCTTCAAACCTGCTGAGCTCATATTCTACATTACAGCTTTCCATGGGCACAAACTTTATTACATACTCAACTGCATCATCAAATTTTGCGTGATCGCCACGAGGTATGATTGAAATTTCCACGTTTTCGCCGCTTTTTACAACACTGGGAAAAACATCGTAATCTGCAATTCTCGCATTCATTAATACAACCTCTTTCTGTCAAAGTTATTTTATAAATAATAGCATGCATAAATTTTAAAGTCAACACATTATAAAACAATATCACATTATTTATGTTGATTTATGTTAATATGTGTGGTAAAGTATTGCTAATAGACTTTGAGAGGGGAACAATTATGTTTGCGGACGAACGAAAAGCAATGATTTTAGAGGCAATTTTGCGCGATGGAAGTGGATACATTGCTGATTTATCCCGCCAATTCCATGTTTCTGACGAAACCATACGCCGTGATTTAAATGAATTGAGTAAGGATAAAAAAATTCTCAAGGTACACGGTGGCGCAATTGCTATAAAGCACCCTATCCGCGAAGAAAATTATAAAACACGGGTCAAGCAAAACTGTGAGGCTAAGAAAAAAATTGGTCAATACGCAGCTTCCCTGATTTCGGATGGAGATATTATCTCTTTTGATTATGGTGCAACAGCGGAAGAAATTGCTCGTTCAATTTATAATTTAAAAAATATTACGCTCATCACGAACTCCTTCACTATTGCAAGCATTTTAACGGAAAAGCAGAAAAATGGGGATTTTACAGGAAAAATCATCTTTATCGGCGGCGCCGTGGACTGTGAAACTTCAAAAACAGGCGGTGAAATTGCTATGTCTGTATTAAACCGTTTTATGGCTGATAAAGCTTTTGTATGTGCCACATCTATATCTCAAAGCGGGATTATGATGTGGGACGAAAGCGAGGGCGAGTTTTCTGCTGCCCTCAGCACAAGGTCAAGCGAAACCTATGTCGTTGCAGACAGCACAAAATTTGACAAAGAATCATTTTATAAATTCTTGGATTTCAATCGGGTAAACCATATTATCACGGATGACGAGAATAAAATAAGCGATCAAACAAAATCGGCTATATGTTTAGGCAATGCACGATTGCATGTTGTTAAAAGCAAATAGTACTGTCATGATTCAGGAGTAAATAATTTATGATTAAAATGAAAACCGCAGTTAAAAATGCCACATTTCTTGGTGTTTCATGCTTTTTAGCATATGCCGGCTGCTATATGGGGCGAAACATATTAAGTACGATGCTGCCCCAAATGATTGGCAGCAACATCTATGGCAGAGAGTCGCTGGCCACCATGGGAAGCGCTTTTTTGATCACATACGGACTGGGTCAATTGGTCAATGGCTTCATTGGCAACAGGATCAGCGCAAAATACATGGTATTTGTCGGGTTGTTTCTATCTGGCATTTTATCCATGGTGTTTCCGCTTTTTGATTCGTATTCGTTGTCCCTTATTTTGTGGGGAATCTGCGGATTCCTATGTTCAATGCTTTGGGGACCGCTGTCAAAATTAGTCGGCGAAAACACAACTGAAAAAATCGGCAGAGTTTTATTGACTTTGCTGACAATCGCCTCTATTGCCGGAACATCTGTAACCTATTTTCTTGCTATATTCAGCGCTCAAAAAGGCAGCTGGAAATTAGGATTTTACATCACCGGAATTATATTGATAATCATATCCATATTCTGGTTTTTAGCCAATACAATTATGGAAAACAAAGGAATTGTTAAAAAGAGAGATATTTTTTTCGAACCTGTAAAAACAAAAAATACACTAAAATATTTACTTGCAAATGGATTTATCGCGATGACCGCAGTTGCCATGCTGAACGGCGTAATTCGCAACGCAGTTGCATTTTGGGTTCCAACCTTTATCTCTGAACGATTTGCTGTTTCAGTAGCTTCTTCAGCTGCGATTTCCTCTGTACTGCCCTTTGTCAATTTAGGCGGAACATTGTTATCAATGTTTATCGTAAAGCGTCTTCATAACGATGAAAGAAAAATGTTGATGATATTATTTACCTTTGCTACGCTTATGTTTTCAACAATGTTTTTCCTGAACGGAAGAGGGCTTATTCTGAATATTGTTGCATTGTTTACTGCAAGCGCAGCAATGACCGGTGCCTGCAATATGATATTCAGTTTCTATGTGCTTCGTTTTGCGGACACGGGCAAGATATCTGGAATTACAGGTTTCCTTGATTTTTCATCGTATGTGTCCGCCTCCGCCGCAAGCATCCTGTTCTCTTCCCTTATTCCGAATTTGGGCTGGAATTTTATAGTAGGGATATGGGCAGCCACAACCTTAACAGGAGTGTTCTTCTCTTTACTTTCAATGAAATCCACTCACTCAAATTCAACGGGCACGCACGACAATGCCGTCGTGGAAAACGAATTGATGCAATAGAATAGGGTTGCCCATGATTCGGTTGCTAAGGCATTTGTGTTTTTAGCCGCCGGTTGTTCGTTATTAAACTTTTTCGCCTTTTTGTTCTGTACTCCTGCCGGCATAAAAAGCCCCCCGATTGTAGTTTTATGATCCTACAATCGGGGGGCGTTTTTTCATTGTCTGCTTTTATGAACCTATTCATATCCCACCCTGTTTAACCAAATGGGTGTATTGAAAGTTTTAAAAACTATGATGTTTGATTCCAAGGTACTGTCGCTATAGACCCGTGTTTCTGCTGCGTAGAGTCGAAAGAACTGATGCAAATGGCAGTGCGAACACATCAATATAATATGTGTACCTTATGACTCGTTCAACAGCCATGCGTGAGCGGGGTCAAAAATTCGATCCGTCCATGGATTCCCGTCGAAATGGCGTATCATCCAAACATAATACATCGGATAACCTGGTGCGTTTACCTGGGGGTGGGTTAGCCCGCCCGGTATAGCGCAAAAGCTGCCGTCCTTGATTTTGTTCACATCATCTCCGATAAAGCACGCGCCAAATCCCTGCGGCTTCTGGAAACGGTAATAATACACTTCAGGCTGTGGGTGATGGTGCGGCGGGTAGCTGGACCATCCGCCCTGCGGAACGAGGATTTCACCCATCACCATATTGGAATATGGCGCAGTGTGATAGTCGAAAAATGTTCGGACTGTCCGCTGCGCTTTTCCCTCAAACTGATTCTGCCCAAATGTTTCTTCCCCGCAATTTTCCGGCGTATACATCTTGCTTTCAAACGTTTTTTCGTTTGCGGTGGACTGCACAAGCAGTTCGCTCTCTTGTGCTGCGGCAACGGTAACCGGTACGCCTTTGCAGACATGAAGGCATGTTGCGCCTTCTTTTATGAAATCACCGCGCACGGCAGACGCGGTGCAGCCCTGCCAGTTGTAAGTTACGCCGCCATGAATCAACAGCAGCGCCATTTCTTC